>CACGZJ010000001.1 GCA_902577515.1 uncultured Bacteroidota bacterium
TTACCAGTTATTTTTTTTAAAGATGTTGCATGCATAAGATTATTGAATCTTGTTTGATTTACATTTATCCCAGTACCTATTATTGAATAAGATAAGTCACTACTTTTAAAATTATTTTCAATTAATATTCCTGATATTTTATTATTTCCTGACAAAATGTCGTTTGGCCATTTAATTAGGGATTTTTCATTACTAAAAAATTTTACAGTAGAAAGAACTGACAGTGAAGTTGCAAAATTTAAAGCATATAGAGGTGTATTAATATCTTTAGTAAATTTAATATATAATGAGCATAAAAGGTTGTTCCCATAACTAGAAAACCACCTATTAGTTAGTTGTCCTTTACCTTTATATTGATATTTTGCGCATATAACGTCTTTATTGTTAATTTTTTTTGATTTAATTAACATCCTCACTTTGTCATTTGTTGATCTAGTGGCATTAACTTTGATGATGTTATATGTGGACATATTATTAAAAGTAATAAATTTGAAAAAAGAAAAAATTAATGGTTAAACCCAAGGCAGCAGAATCTGAATTAATTAGTAAAATTATATTCGGCATAGAAGATGTAAAAGGGATAGATTTAAACATAATGGATCTTACAGGTATTGCTAATACTGTTTGTAGATATTTTATAATTTGTACGGGTACGTCAAATACTCATGTTACTGCTATAGTGAACTCAATTAGAAAGAATGTGAGCAAACAGTTAAAAGAAAAACCATTTAGTATTGAAGGAAATGAAAATCAGGAATGGGTACTAATTGATTATGTAGATGTAGTTGTTCATATCTTTCAAAGAGAAATTAGAGAATATTATGACATAGAAAATCTCTGGGGTGACGCAAAAATTATAAATGTTGAATTAAATGCTTAAAAATGGCAAACAAGAAAAAGAATAATAAATCAAAAATTAATATATACTGGTTCTATGCATCAATTGTGTTTTTTATAATTAGTATTGGTCTACTTGGAGGAGATAATGGTATCCAAAACACTCAACCCACTGATATTTCATCTTTTGAAAATTATCTTAGAAATGGAGATGTGCAGAGAGTTACCATAATTAATCAGAGATTTGCCAGAGTAACATTAAATGAAAATGCTCTTGAAAAAGATATACATAAAAGAGCCAGATCAAAAAACTTTTTAGGACAGGACAATTTAGCTGGCCCTCATTACCAATTTGAAATTGGTACTCCAGAATTATTTGAAACTAATCTTCAGCAAATTAAACAAAGTCAAGACCTAGATTTCTCAATTGAGTTTATGACTATGGAAAATAGATGGCTTGATGTTCTTTTAGGATTTTTACCAATTATTATTATAATTGGAATATGGATTTTCCTGATGAGAAGAATGTCTGGAGGAGCTGGAGGTGCAGGTGGTCAAATTTTTAATATTGGTAAATCAAAAGCAAAACTATTTGATCAGAACACATTAGTTAAGGTAACTTTTAAGGATGTAGCAGGACTTGAAGGTGCTAAGGAAGAAGTTCAAGAGATAGTTGATTTTTTAAAGAACCCAAAAAAATACACTGTATTAGGTGGAAAAATTCCAAAAGGAGCTCTTTTAGTTGGTGCACCAGGAACTGGAAAGACTCTTCTTGCAAAAGCAGTAGCAGGTGAAGCTAAAGTTCCTTTCTTTTCTCTCTCTGGTTCCGATTTTGTTGAGATGTTTGTTGGAGTTGGAGCTTCAAGAGTTAGAGATCTATTTAAACAAGCAAAGGATAAATCTCCATCAATAATTTTCATTGATGAAATAGATGCTATAGGAAGAGCTAGGGGAAGAAATAATATAACTGGATCTAATGATGAAAGAGAAAATACTCTTAATCAACTTTTAACTGAAATGGATGGTTTTGGCACAGATACCAATGTTATAGTTGTTGCTGCTACAAATAGAGCAGATGTTCTTGACAAAGCATTAATGAGGGCTGGTAGATTTGATAGACAGATATTTGTAGATCTACCTGACTTGAATGAAAGAAGAGAGATTTTTCAGGTTCATTTAAAGCCACTAAAAAAGAGTAGGACTTTAGATATTGACTTTTTAGCAAAACAAACACCTGGTTTCTCTGGTGCTGATATAGCTAATGTATGTAATGAGGCAGCATTAATTGCTGCAAGAAATAATAAGAAGTCTGTTGGTAAACAAGACTTCCTTGATGCAGTTGATAGAATTGTAGGTGGTTTAGAGAAAAAAAATAAAATAATTACTAAAGAAGAGAAAAATACAATAGCTTTTCATGAAGCAGGTCATGCAATTGTAAGTTGGCTGCTTGAACATGCAGCTCCTCTAGTTAAAGTAACAATTGTTCCAAGAGGTCAGTCTCTAGGAGCTGCCTGGTATTTGCCAGAGGAAAGAATGATTGTTAGAACCGAACAAATGCTTGACGAAATGTGTGCTACACTTGGTGGGAGAGCAGCAGAGAAAATAATGTTTAATAAAATATCTACAGGAGCTTTAAGTGATTTAGAAAAAGTTACTAAGCAAGCAAGAGCAATTGTATCTGTTTATGGTTTAAATGATAAAATCGGTAATATTACATACTATGACTCTAGTGGGCAAACTGATTATAATTTTACTAAACCATACTCTGAAGAAACTGCAAAAAAAATAGATGAAGAGATATCACTAATTATAGAAAAACAATATAAAAGAGCCTGTGAAATTCTGAAAAAAAACAAAAGCAAACTGTCAGAACTTGCTAGAAGGCTGCTAGAGAAAGAGGTAATCTTTAAAGAAGATCTTGTAAAAATTCTTGGTGAAAGACCATATAAAAAAGATGAACAAGACAAAAATAAAAAATAATTATTTTGAGCTTTTGGAACTTTTTTAAAGTTAAAAAAAAGGACAACGAGGAGCCCAAAGATGCACCTATTTCTGATGAATCGTCTTTGGACTTAATTTTTGCAAAAAATTTTACAGAATCAGGAGGTAGATTTATTTATCTAGATCATCAAAATTCTACAAAGGATGTCTTTGAAAAAATTATTGTAGAAAATAATTGGGAGATAGGTAATGTTTGTTCACTTGATTCTGACATATCTAAAAACCTAGATATAAAATTGATTAGAAATATTGATAACAAAAAAGTCGAAGCACTGGTTACAGGGTGTGAATTTTTACTTTCAAATTCAGGAAGAATACTAATTTGTAACAAACAAATTAAGAACAATAAGATTGATAATCTTCCTCCTGTATTAATAATATTAGCCCGTATGGATCAATTTGTATCGGATCTAAGTGAAGGTATGACTGAACTTAAACATAAATACAAAACAAAGTTTCCTTCAAATATCACAACTATTGTAGTAAAAAATAAGCTTAATGAAGATAACTTTTTAACTTATGGCAATAGTGCCAAAGATATCTACCTTATTTTAAGTGATGATTAATTTCCTTCCAAGATTAATTAGTGGAGTACTCTATATAGTAATTATTTTCACATCAATAGTTATTAGCTTTGAGACATTCATAATTGTATTTTCAATTTTTACATTAGTATCTACATATGAAGCTAATACACTTTATCAAAAAATTAAATCTAAGGGATATAATTACAATCATCCTTTAATACCACCGTTATATGTTCTACTATCAATGATAGCATTGATTTATATTCCATTTAGTGGCGATGTTAAATACGATCCTTTTCTAATCTTATTTATCTTTATATTAATATGGATAAGTGATACAATGTCTTATTTTTTTGGATCATTATTTGGCAGAAATAATTTGAAAATTGAAGCTTCACCTAATAAAACTTGGGAGGGTTTTATTGGTGGATTATTTTGTTCAGTTTTTTTCAGCTATTTATCCTTTTATTTCATACAAGAAATATTTCCTTTTTGGAAAACCATATTACTTGGATTCACAATACCAATTTTTGGACTTTTTGGGGATATTGTTCAATCCAAAATTAAGAGAAAAGCCGGTGTAAAAGATAGTGGAAATATAATCCCTGGACATGGAGGGTTATTTGATAGACTAGACAGTGCTATTGGTAATTCCTTTTTTGTTCTAATAATTACCATTTTATAATGTTTCACAAAGAAGGTTTTAATATAATAGTTCTTTTTTTCATAGTTATATCTTTAGATGTTATTATTCTTGAAGTTATTTTTGAAGACACATCTTACTTGAAAAATTTACTTCAAACTTTTTTATTAATCTTGCTGCTATTCATTTTGTGGTTTTTTAGAAATCCAAAAAGAAACATAAATAAAAAAACTGATCATATCATAAGTCCTGCAGATGGTAGGGTAGTCAACATTCAGGAGACATTTGAAAATGAGTATTTTAAAGAAAAAAAATTACAAATATCTATTTTTCTATCCCCATTTGATGTTCACGTCAACAGATATCCAGTATCTGGCGAAGTATTATACTCAAAACATCATCATGGTAAATATTTAGTTGCTTGGCATCCAAAATCTTCTGATAAAAATGAAAGAACAACTGTAGTAATTAAAAATAAAAATTTTGGAAATATTATGTATAGACAGATTGCCGGAATGGTTGCAAGGAGAATAGTTAATTATGCAGATGAAGGCTTAATTATAGCTCAAGGTGAAGACTCAGGGTTTATAAAGTTTGGATCAAGAGTTGACCTATTTCTTCCGTTGAATTCTCAACTTATTGTTAAAAAAGGAGATAGAGTTATTGGAGGAGTTTCTGAAATAGCCAAGTTAGGAAAGTTCTGAAATTGACTTTTTTAAAGATTTTATCTTTTGCTCTGTATCGATAATTTTTTGTTTTTCCTTTTCTATAATTTCTTTAGGTGCATTACTTATAAAATTTTTGTTTTTTAATTTACTATCTACAGACTTAAGAAAACCAATATTATATTCTAGTTCTTTATTTAATTTTTTGATTTCAGAATCTTTATCAAAACCTTTCTCCAGTGGAATAAAAAACTCATAATTTTTAATAATAAAAGATTTAACTAGACCAAAGTCAGCTTTTTCAGATTCAATTATATCTTCAACAGATCCAATTTTTTTAATAACATCAATATTATCAATTGTTTTATTTGTTGGAATGGAGTATAATTTTAATAATGTCTTAAAAGGAATATTTTTTTCTTTTCTATAATTTCTTATTTGTGAAATAATTTCTTTTGTAATTTCAAAATTATTAATCAGCTGTATATCATATTCTTCCTTATTTGGCCATGAACTGATTGTTATTGGTTTAGAGACTTTAACCTGAAGATTATGATATATTTCTTCTGAAAGAAAAGGCATAAATGGATGAATGATTTTCAGATTTTTAATAAATAATTTAATTAACTCAGACTTTGACTTCTGATCAATTTTCTTACCATATTCAGGTTTTAATATTTCTAATAACCATGAACAAAAGTCATCCCATATCAATTTATATGAAGACATTAAAACATCTGAAATCCTATAACTTTCAAAGTTACTATCTATAGACTCTAAAGTATTGTTGAATTTATTTATATACCAATTTATTGCTAGTTCATTAACTTTAGGCTGTTTAATTTTTAAGTCAGTATCCCAACCATCAACAAGTCTCAACGCATTCCAGAGTTTATTTGTAAAATTTTTACCTTGCTGACACAATGATTCATCAAACAAAAGATCATTACCAGCAGCTGAGCTTAGCATTAAACCTACTCTTACAGAATCTGCACCATATTCTTCAATCAATTTAATAGCATCAGGTGAGTTACCAAGTTGTTTAGACATTTTTCTTCTAAGTTTATCTCTAACAATTCCAGTAAAGTATACATTAGAAAATGGTTTTTCGTCTCTAAATTCATAACCTGAAATTATCATTCTTGCAACCCAAAAAAAGATTATATCAGGACCTGTAACTAAATCTTGTGTAGGATAATAATATTTGATTTCATCATTATCAGGATTTCTAATTCCATCAAATACAGAGATTGGCCATAACCAAGAAGAGAACCAAGTATCAAGTACATCTTGATCCTGACTCAAATCTGAATCTTTTAAATTTAATTTTAAGTCTTCGTTTGCTTTCTTAAGAGCTTCTTCTTTTGAAGCAGCAACTATATACTCATCATCGTTACCATAATAAAAAACAGGGATTTGATGACCCCAAGATAGTTGTCTTGATATGTTCCAGTCTTTTATATTTTCAAGCCAGTACCTATATGTTGATTTGAATTTACTAGGAAAGAACTTTATGTTTTCGTTTTCTAATACATTTATAATAGCTGGCTTAGTAATCTCATCCATCTTTAAAAACCATTGTTTTGAAACTTTGGGCTCAATCACAGAATTTGTTCTTTCTGATCTACCAATATTATGGACATAATTTTCCTTTTTTATTAATAATTTATTTTTAACAAGCTCATCTTCCATCTCATTTCTGACAACAAATCTATTTTTGCCTTCATAATGAAGACCATGTTTATTAAGATTAGCATTTGTGTCAAAAATATCTATAGTATCAAGGTTATGTTTTTTTCCTAGGTTATAATCATTTATATCATGTGCAGGGGTCACCTTAAGGCATCCTGTTCCAAACTCAACATCAACATAAGGATCAGCAATTACTGGTACTTTTCTGTCACAAATTGGAACAATAGCTTGTTTACCAATCATGGATTTATATCTTTTATCTTTAGGATTAACACATACTGCAGTATCACCAAATATAGTTTCAGGTCTTGTCGTTGCAATAATCATCTCTTGATCTGAGTCAACAATTTTATATTTTAGATAGTATAAATTTGATTGTTCTTCAACATAATTTACTTCCTCATCAGAAACAGTAGTTTTAGCCTCTGGATCCCAGTTAATCATTCTGTATCCCCTATAAATTAATCCTTTATCATGAAGAATTTTAAATGCAATTAGAACAGATTCATACATCTCATCATCCAATGTAAACTTAGTTCTGTCCCAATCACATGAACATCCCAACATTTTTAGTTGTTCAAGTATTCCACCACCATATTTTTCCGTCCAATCCCACGCGTATTTTAAAAATTCATCCCTAGAAATATCTAACTTATCTATTCCTTTTTCCTTTAGATTCTCAACAACTTTTGCTTCAGTTGCAATCGATGCATGATCAGTACCAGGAACCCAACATGCATTTTTACCTAACATCCTAGCCCTCCTAACTAATATATCTTGGATAGTATTATTAAGCATGTGACCCATATGAAGAAGTCCAGTAACATTTGGAGGAGGTATTACAATTGTAAATGGTTCTTTATCATTTGGAATAGATTTAAAGAGATTGTTTTCCATCCAATATGAATACCATTTCTTTTCAATTTCAATATGTTCATATTTAGAAGGAATTGGCATCAGATGATAAATATTTTAAAGTAAAACAAAAATAACATACCTTGAAGTATATTTACAAAATTAAGTTAAATAAATGCCATCAATATCAAAAAAAGGTAATAAGATTCCTACTTCACCAATTAGAAAACTTGTACCATATGCTGATGATGCAAAAAAAAGAGGAATTGAAATTCTTCATTTAAATATTGGTCAGCCTGATATAAAATCTCCAGTTGAATCACTTAATGCAGTTAAGGAAACCGATTTAGATTTATTAAAATATGAATATTCTCAAGGATCACTTGAATTTAGAAACAATGTTTGCAATTATTACAAAAAACATAGTATATATGTTTCTCCTGATGATATTATAACTACCGTTGGTGCTAGCGAAGCCCTTTCATTTACAATGAATTCTATTTGTGATCCAGGTGATGAGGTAATTATCCCTGAACCTTTTTATGCAAATTATAATGGTTTCGCATTGGCTTCTGATGTTAATGTTATTCCAATTACATCAAAAATTGATGATAATTTTGCTTTACCATCAATTCATGAATTTGAAAAGAAGATTAATAGAAAAACAAAAGCAATTTTATTATGTAATCCTTGTAATCCTACAGGATATGTCTACTCTAAAGAGGAAATAATAAACATTGCCAATCTTGCTAAAAAAAATGATTTATTCATAGTTGTTGATGAGGTTTATAGAGAGTTTATTTATACAGATACTAAGCATTTTTCAATTCTTGAAGATGAAAAATTTTCCGAGAATGCTATTTTAATTGATTCAACTTCTAAAAGATATAGTCTATGTGGTGCTAGAGTTGGATTTATTGTATCTAAAAACTCTGAATTCATAAAGACTTGTTTAAAGTTTGCTCTTACTAGATTATCTCCTCCTACTTTAGCATTAATTGCTGCGAATCATGCTCTAAATTCAAGAGAGGACTATATAGAAAATGTAATAAAGGAATACTATAAAAGAAGAGAAGTTATTATTTATGAATTAAGGCAAATTGATAATATTAAGTTTTCTAATCCAATGGGTGCATTTTATTCTATCATAAAGTTACCAATTGAAAATGCAGAAGATTTTGCAAAGTTTCTTTTGACAGATTTTTCATATAAAAATCAAAGTGTAATGCTATCTCCAGCTTCAGGTTTTTATAGTTCTGAAAATTACGGAAAAGATGAGGTAAGAATTGCATTTGTTCTAAATTCAGAAAAATTAAAAAATGCAATAAAGATTATTAGACTAGGTCTTAAAGAGTTTAATGGATAGCTTATGATTGTAAATAAAAATGCTTCATTAAAAAAGCTCAATACATTTAATGTAGATGCTAGTTGTGATCTGTTAGTTGAGTCAAGTAACACTAATGATCTCTTAGAGGTATTAAACAACAAAGAGTTAAATAACAATCTATTTATTCTTGGAGGCGGAAGTAATATATTATTTACAAAGCATTATCAAGGAACTATTATTAATCTAAAAGAAGAAAGTATAAAGATCTTAGACGAGGGTCCTGACAAAGTTCAAGTTGAAGTATCTGCTGGCATGAACTGGCATAGATTTGTTGAGTGGGCAGTGGATAAAGATTTTGGTGGTATTGAAAATTTGTCATTAATTCCTGGCAATGTTGGTGCCTCTCCAATTCAAAACATAGGAGCTTATGGTGTAGAGTTAGAAGATGTATTCGATAGTTGCTCAGGTATAATGATTGACTCTCTTGATAAAGTTAACTTAAGTAAGTTAGATTGTGAATTTACTTACAGATCATCCATTTTTAAAAAAAAACTTAAGAATAAATTTATAATAACTTCTGTCAGATTTAATCTAACAAAATCAAATCATTTATATAATGTTGATTATCCAGATTTGAATAATCTTTCAGAATCTGGCCTAGATTTAAAAAAGATTTCAAATGAGGTAATTAAAATTAGGAACTCAAAACTTCCAGATCCAAAACAATATGGTAATTGTGGAAGTTTTTTTAAGAACCCTATTATAGGCTATTCTAAATTTCAGAAACTTAAAGAAAAATTTACTGAAATTCCTTTCTTTAAAACTGATTCAAATTATTTTAAAGTTCCAGCTGCATGGCTAATTGATAAATGTGGCTTTAAAAAAATTAATGATGAAAATGTAGGAGTTTATAAGAATCAACCTTTAGTAGTGATTAATCTCGGCAATGCATCAGGGAATGAAATTATAAATTTTGCTAAAAGAATTAAGGACTCAGTATTTAATGAATTTGATATTGAGCTTGAAGAAGAAGTAATTGTAATGTAATATTATTATTTACTTTTTGAATCAATTATTATTGTTACTGGTCCATCATTAACAAGTGAAACTTTCATATCAGCACCAAAAGTTCCAGTTTTTACCTTATCATCAATCTGATCTTTACAAGTCTTAATAAAATGCTCATAGAGAGGAATCGCAATTTGATGATTAGCAGACTTTATATAAGATGGCCTATTTCCTTTCTTGGTTAATGCTAACAGCGTAAATTGAGAGATTAGAAGTAATTCACCATCTATATCCAATACAGATTTATTCATAACTCCTTCTGAATCATTGAACACCCTTAGGTTTAGGACTTTATTTGCTAACCATTCTGCATCTTCTTTATCATCATCTAAACCAATTCCTATTAAGACAAGTAATCCTTTTTGAATTTCAGATTTAATCTTATTATTTATCTCAACTGAAGAATTATTAACTCTCTGAATTACTACTTTCATTGGATTTTCTATAAATATTATGGTCTTTCAACATATCTAAATAAGTATTATATCTTGATTCAAAAATTTCACCATTTATTATTTCACTTTTTATATTACAATTTGGTTCATCTAGATGAAGACAATCTTTAAATTTACATTTGTCTTTTGCTTTAAAAAATTCTGGGAAAAAATCCCCAAGTTCATTTTTTGAAATATCTACAAGACCAAACCCTCTTATTCCAGGAGTATCTATTACCCTTATATTTGAATCTAGATCAAACATTTCTGCATGTGTGGTTGTGTGTTGACCCTGATTATGCGAGGATGATATCTCTTTTGTCTTCAGGCTTAAACCAGGTGATATGTAATTGATTAAAGTTGATTTACCTACTCCACTATGACCAGAGATCATACAGGTTTTGTTTTTCATTTTTGCAATTAAATTATCTACTCCATCCCCATATTTGGCCGAGATTAAATCACAATTATATCCTATATGATTATACATGTTAATCATTTCTTTAATTTGATAATCTTCATTTTCTTGGAAGGTATCAATTTTGTTAAAGGCCAAAATAACAGGAATGTCATAAGCCTTACAGGTAACTAAAAATCTGTCAATAAAATTATTTGTTGTTACAGGGTTATCAAGGGTGACAACTAGTATTGATAAATCGATATTAGACGCAATTATATGATACTGTTTAGAAAGTTTTACTGATTTTCTAATTATATAATTAGATCTAGGTAAAATATCTGAAATAATACCGGTATTTTGATCTTCTATTTCAAATATTACATCATCACCAACTGATATTGGATTTGTAGTAGAGATATCCTTAAGTCTAATTTTTCCCTTTATTCTACATTCAAAAAATTTATTTTTTGATTTTACTAGGTACCAACTCCCTGTTGATTTATATACTTTACCCTCTAACATATATAACAATATATTTTTTCCTAATCATATTAACAAATCTACTTAATGATATTTGTATCTTTAAACAAAAAATTGAACAAGAAAGTCTTACTATTAATTCTTGATGGATGGGGAATTGCAGATAACAAAGATGCATCTGCACCTGACAAGGCAAATACTCCAAATTTTAATTCGTTAATTGAGAATTACCCAAATAATTTTTTAATAACTCACGGTGAAAAAGTTGGTTTGCCAAAAGGTCAAATGGGAAATAGTGAAGTTGGTCACATGAATATTGGTTCGGGAAGGATAGTTCTGCAAGATCTTCTTAAAATTAATAATAGTATTAAAGAAGGTAAGTTTAGAAATAAAAGTCATTTTAATGATATAATTAACTATACTAAAAAAAATTCTTCAAATGTCCATTTAATGGGTCTAGTTTCAGACGGAGGTGTTCACTCTCATATAGATCATTTAAAAGAGATTATTTTAACATTATCCGAGATTAAAGATAATATCTATATCCATGCATTTACTGATGGCAGAGACGTTGATCCAAAATCTGGGATTGATTGTATAAAATCTATTGAAACATTTTGTAAAAAAAATGGGGGCAAACTTGCAACCATAATTGGCAGATACTATTCAATGGATAGGGATAATAGATGGGAGAGAGTTAAGAAAGCTTATGATCTAATTTCAAATTCTGTTGGATACAAGTCAACTGATTTGATACATGATATTAATAATTCATATTCAAAAGGAGTAACAGATGAATTTATAGAGCCCCTTTTGAAGGTAGATTCAGATAGGAATCCAATTCATGAACTAAATTCTAATGATACCATAATTTTTTTTAATTATAGGACTGATCGTGGGAGGCAGCTAACGTCAGCTTTATGTGAAAAGGATTATTTAGATCATGGAATGACTAAATCTGTAAGTAATTTATACACACTTACTAATTATGATGAAAATTTTAAAATTGCAAAACCAATTTTTGAGAATAAGGTTCTTAAGAATACTCTTGGAGAGGTAATTTCTAAAAATAATTTTAATCAACTAAGAATTGCGGAGACTGAAAAATATCCACACGTGACATTCTTTTTTAATGGTGGTATCGAGAAAAAATTTAAAAATGAGGAAAGAATTTTATGTGCATCTCCAAAAGTAGCTACTTATGATCTTAGACCCGAGATGAGTTCTGATGAAGTAACAAAAAATGTAATAAGAGAAATCAAAAAAAGTAAATTTGAGTTTATATGCTTGAACTTTGCTAATCCAGATATGGTAGGACATACAGGAAATTTTACTGCTGCAATTAAAGCTTGTGAAGCAGTAGACAATCATCTTGGAAATATTATAGATGAAGCAACTAAAGAAGACTATACATCTATTGTTATAGCTGATCATGGAAATTGTGAGAGAATGATTAATGATGATGGCTCAGTAAACACATCTCATACTATCAATCCAGTCCCTATAATTCTAGTTAATTTTGAAAACAAAGAAATTAATAATGGAGTGCTCGCAGATATTGCTCCTACTATACTTGATATTCTTGGTATAGAAACTCCAATAGAAATGGAAGGGGAATCATTACTAATATGAAAAAGATCTATTTATTATTTATAGCTATTTTATTTACAAGCTGCTCTCAGAATCAAAATTATCTTTTAGAAGAAGGAGTAGTAGATATAGATTATTTAAAAAAATCACCAAAAACATATTGGTTTAACGAAAATTTTCAAAACTATACAGTTGAAAAAATAAACAGAGATAATTTCTCTGAGTTATACAATTATGATATTGAAATATTCATGAATACATTATGCCATGACTCTCAACGAGAAATACCCAGATTAATTAAAATTCTAGAGGAGCTTAATTTTCCCGAAAATAAATTAAAAATTATTTTACTTAATCCAAATAAAAAGTCAAAAATGGGTTATGAAGTAAACAAAAATATAACTAATACACCAACGATTATTTTTAATTTAGATAATACTGAGGTTAACAGAATAGTTGAATTTCCAAAGGAGAGTCTAGAGAATGATATTCTCAAAATTTTAAATGATGAAGATTATAAACATGTATATTTTATAGAATGATACTAAAAGATATAAATGAAATTAAAAAAATTAGGGAAAGTGCCCAATTAGTCTCAAAAACTTTAGGTTTAATGGCAGAAGAAATTAAACCTGGAATAACTTCTTTATATCTTGATAAGATTGCAGAAGAGTTTATACTTGATAATAAAGCTAAGCCAGGGTTTAAGGGATATGATAATTTTCCAAATACATTATGTGTAAGTATAAATAATGAAGTTGTACATGGTATTCCATGTGATACACCTTTAAAAAATGGTGATATAATTTCAATAGATTGTGGAGTTTTAAAAGATGGGTTCTATGGTGATCATGCATATACTTTTTCTGTAGGTGAGGTATCCAAAGAAGTTCAAGAACTATTAGATGTAACAAAAAAATCACTTTATAAAGGAATTGAATCAATGAAAGAGACTAATAGAATTGGTGATATAGGTGAAGCAATAGAAAACTATATTAATATTCATGGTTATGGAATTGTGAGAGAGCTAGTTGGCCATGGATTAGGTCAAAGTCTTCATGAATTACCAGAAGTTCCAAACTATGGTAAAAAAGGAACTGGAAAATTCATAAAAAACGGACTAGTATTGGCAATAGAACCAATGATAAATCTTGGAACTGAAAAAATTAAAATAAATGATGATGGATGGACCTTTGTGACTCTCGACGGCCTTCAGAGTGCTCATTTTGAACATAATATTGCAGTTATTGATAGTAAACCAGAATTACTATCAACATTCAAATATATATACCAAGCTCTTGGAATTGAATCTGACGAAGAAGATAAATTCAATAATTTTTTTTAATAAATGAAATACATATTAAAATTCTTACCAAGAGAGTTATTAATAAAATACAGCTTCCACTTTATACCAATTTTTAAAATTATATTCAAAGGAAAAAGATTTTATGATCCAATAGATGGAAATGGATACTCAAAATTTTTATCATATGGTTATAAAAAAATAAGAAGAAATGCATTATCCCCTGGAACACTATCTTTGGAAAGACATAGACTTCTTTGGTTATACCTTGTTAACGAGACAAATTTTCTTGATTCAAAGCTTAAAGTTCTGCATATTGCACCAGAACAAATTTTTTATAAAAAATTTAAAAAAAATCAAAACTGGGACTACTTAACTTTTGATTTAAAATCACCATTAGCAGATATAAAAGGAGATATTAAATCAATGGATTTTGAGAATAAATCTTTTGATCTAATAATATGTAATCATGTTCTTGAACATATTGATGATGATATAAAAGCTTTAAATGAAATTTTTAGAGTTTTAAAGTTTGGTGGTGTTGCAATCCTTCAGGTACCTATTAACTTTAAAAGAAATGAAACTCTTGAGGATCAATCAATAATTTCTAAGAAAGATAGAGAGAAATATTTTGGGCAGTATGATCATGTACGAGAATATGGTTTGGACTTTAAAGAGAGAGTTGAAAAAGCTGGATTTGAGGTAGAGATGGTGTATTATACTGAAAATTTCTCTGAAGAAATGAAATTAAAATATGGCTTACAGATAAATGACGTAATTCCTATTGCTAGAAAATCATTTAGTAATTAAATCCCATCCATTAGATTTTACTGGAATAATATTTCCATCTTTTGAAACGAGTAAAAGGGACTCTACATTTTCTATATTATTAATGATTTCTGTGCTTTGATATGGATCCATTAACATCAATGCAGTTGCCCATCCATCAGCAGTAATACATAAGTCAGCTATAACAGATGCGCTAAGGATATTATTAGAAGATGTTTTACCTGAAATGGGATTTATAATATGTGTGTATCTATCTCCAGTGATAGGGTCGATTCTGAACTTTCTATAATTACCTGAAGTTGCAAGAGACTTATTATCAAGATATATTTCAGAGTAGAATTTATTCATTTCTAAAGGGTTCTGAATTGCAACTTTCCATATATCTCCTTTACTGGAAATGCCTTTTGCTATAACTTCCCCTCCAACCTCAATCAAAAAGTTTTCATAGCCACTTTTAATAAATAAATCATTTATTAAATCAACTGAGTATCCTTTTGCAATTGCATTAAAGTCCAAAAATATATCTTTATTTGATTTAACGATTTCATTGTTATTGTTAAGGGTCACTTTACCAAACCCCACAATATTTTTTAAACTATCAATTTTATAATCATTAATCTGTTGGCTACTAGTTTCTGGGCCTAATCCATAAAAATTAACAAAAGACCCAGCAGTTGGGTCAAAGAAACCATTTGAGTTTAACCAAATTTCCTTTGACTTATTGAATACATTAATAAAATGAGCATCAACTTCAACAGGTGTTGATAATTTATTAACTCTTGAAATTATTGAGCTATCAATGTATGTAGACATTGATAAATTAACTTGATTAAAAATAGAGTCAATTTGATCTTCAATTAAACCTTCATTGGATTTTGTCTCAACTATAACACTATAGGATGTTCCAAGAGCGTTTCCTCTTATACTCTTATACAAATTAGTATTTGTATTGCAACTATTTAATAGAATTATTGTAAGAAAAAAAAGTGTTTTTGATTTCATCAACCACCAAAGTCATCAAACCTTACATTCTCAGGAGGAACTCCAAAATCTTCAGCCATCTTTTCAACTGCTTGATTCATTAATGGAGGACCACAGAAATAGACTTCAATATCTTCTGGTGAGTCATGTTTAGAAAGATAATTGTCAATAACAACTTGATGAATAAATCCAACAAAACCATCACCTTGCCCATCTAAAGAATCTTTAACCTTCCAGTTATCTTCTTCTAATGGTTCTGAAAGAGCAATATAAAACTTGAAGTTTGGATAATCTTTTTCTAAAGCTCTGAAGTGATCAACATAAAATAGCTCTCTCTTTGATCTACCTCCATACCAAAAGGTTACTTTTCTACCTGTTTTAATAGTTCTAAAAAGCTCATATAAGTGAGATCTCATAGGTGCCATTCCAGCACCACCACCAACATATAGCATCTCTGCTTCCGATTCATTAATAAAGAATTCACCGTAAGGACCAGATATTGTAACTGTATCACCAGGCTTTTTTGAGAAAATATATGAAGATGCTATTCCTGGATTAACTGACATCCATTGATTTTTTTTACCATCCCATGGGGGAGTTGCAATTCTAACATTAAGCATGATTTCCTTACCCTCAGCAGGATATGATGCCATTGAATATGCTCTCTCAACTGTTTCTGAATTTTTCATCTTGAGTGGCCATAAGTTGAAATTATCCCATTCTAGTTTAAATTTTTGAGGATCATCAGGATGTTCTTTAGGATGAGATGTTATATCAATATCATTGTAATCAATATCACATTCAGGAATTTCAATCTGAATATAACCTCCTGCTTTATAATCCATTTCTTCAGGTATCTCGATAACAAACTCCTTTATGAATGATGCAACATTGAAATTACTTTTAACTTTAGCCTCCCATTTTTTTATACCAAAGACTTCTTCTGGCACTTCAATCTTCATGTCCTGTTTAACTTTAACTTGACATCCAAGTCTCCAACCCTCAGATATTTCTTTTCTTGTAAAATGAGGTTCTTCAGTTGGAAGTATTTCACCACCTCCTTCTAACACCTGACATTTACATTGCACACAAGTTCCTCCTCCTCCACATGCAGACGGAAGAAAAATTTTATTATTTCCAAGTGTAGTTAGCAAAGTGTCACCAGAGCTTACTTCTACATCTTTTTCACCATTAATTACAAGTTTTACAGGGCCTGATGGTAAAAGTTTCTCTTTTGCAACAAGAAGCATTGTAACTAAAAGAAGAGTTATTACAAAAAGACCGATGGTACTGGCTATTATTACATTTATATCCATTATTTAAATTTTAATTCCCATAAAACTCATAAAACCTAGAGCCATTAAACCAGTAATAATAAAAGTTATTCCTAGACCTTTTAATGGATCGGGAATATTAGAATATGTAATTTTTTCTCTAATTGCAGCAATGGCAACTATTGCTAGATACCAACCAATTCCTGAACCAAAGCCATAAACAGCAGATTCAAAAGTATTTATAAAATCTTTTTGTTGCATAAATAGTGAGCCTCCAAGTATTGCACAGTTTACCGCAATAAGTGGAAGAAAAATTCCTAAACTTCCATATAAAGTGGGAGAAAGTTTTTCAACAATCATTTCTACTAGCTGGACCATTGATGCAATAACAGCTATAAACATTATGAATGTTAAAAAGGATAAATTTACATCTTGAAATTGAGGTCCTATCCATGTTAGGGCTCCAGGAGCTAATAAATATTGATCAATTAAATAATTGATAGGAACAGAAATTGTTAAAACAAAGATTACTGCTTTACCTAGCCCATCAGCTGTTTTTACTGTTTTTGAAACTGCAAGATATGAACACATACCGAGGAAATATGCAAATACCATATTTTCAATGAATATACTCTTGACAAATAAATTAACTAAATCTTCCATTTAATCTTTTTCTATTAGTTTTCTGTTATAATATCTCTGAATCCATATGTAGACACCAACAACAATTAATGCCATAGGTGAAAGCAACATAAGTCCGTTATCTTGATAACCCAGATCATATACAAACTGAGGTATAACTGGGACACCCCACAACTCACCTGAACCAAATAGCTCCCTAACAAAAGCAACAACAATTAAAATCCATCCGTAACCTGAAGCATTCCCTACTCCATCCAGAAAAGATTTCCAGACACCATTACCAAGTGCAAAAGCTTCAAATCTTCCCATTATTATACAATTAGTAATTATTAGTCCAATAAAAATTGCTAGTTGTTTACTCACATCATATGCATAAGCTTTTAAAAATTGATCTACAAGTGCAACAAGTGTTGCTACAACTAGTAGCTGTACAATAATTCTAATTCTTGTTGGTATAATATTTCTTAAAATAGAAACAATAACATTTCCAGCTGCCATTACAAAAATTACTGAAAGTGTCATAACAACAGCAGGTTCAAGTTTAACAGTAATCGCTAAAGCAGAGCAAATACCTAAAACCTGAACTGTAATTGGATTATCATCATCCAATGGATCAGTTAATAATGCTCTATTCTTTTTTGAAAATAAAGGTTCTCTTTCTTTACTCATTATTTATGCTATTAAAATATGGCAAATAGTTTTCAATTCTCTCAATAATCATATCTGATACTCCATCACCAGTAATTGTTGCTCCTGATATTGCATCAATTTCATTATCCATTTTGTCAGAATTACCTGGATCATTATTTGTTTTTGTAAGATACACTCCAACAAAGTTTCCATCTGAATCTTTAATTTTTTCATCATTAAAACTATCAATAAACCAATCCTCGGTAATTTCAGCACCAAGTCCAGCAGTTTCAGACTTATGATCAAATGAGACTCCTTTTATAGTGTTAATGTCATCCTTTAGAGCAATATATCCCCATATCTCTGCCCATAAACCTGCTCCTCTTAATGGTATTACATAAAATTTATCACCATCAACATTAGCTATATACAATGGAAATCTTTGAACATCTTTATCTTTTTTAACTTCTAGTGCAAGATTAATATTAAAAGCATTTACTTCTGCATCAACAGATCCATTAGATTTTAAAGAAAGCTCTTCTTTTACATAATCACCATATAGATACTCTGATTCATCTCTACTTACATTTATTCCAACTGAAGAGAGTATATTTTGCATCTTTTCTTTTTTAATATTTGCATTCTGAAGATCTTTCAAAGACTCAGATGTAAACGACAATACTGAAGCAACAGATACAACCATTATAGTAGCAAAAATGTATGTATGTTTATTTGACTCCCTATTCATTATGCAGCTTTTAATTTAATACTTTGCCATCTTTTTCTTCTCATGCTTATATTAGATTCTATAACATAGTGGTCTATTAATGGTGCAAAAACATTCATCAATAAAATCGCAAGCATTACTCCTTCTGGATAAGCAGGATTAAATACTCTAATAAGTATACAGAATACACCAACTAGGAATCCATATATCCATTTTCCTTTTGTTGTTTGAGCTGCAGAGACAGGATCAGTGGCCATAAATACAATACCAAAAGCAAAACCTCCAACTAAAAGATGATTATACCATTCAAAGCTCATCAGCGAATTTGCACCCCAAAGATTAAATAAAATTCCAACTACAGATGCTCCAATTACACCACTAAGCATAATTCTCCAGCTTCCAACCCCAGTAATTATTAGAAGTAATGCACCAATCAAAACGAAAAACACTGAAGTCTCAGCAACTGAGCCAGGAATTGATCCCATGAACATACTAAAAGAAGAATAAGAAACTTCTGCATTTGCAGCTAATGATCCTAATATGGTCTCTCCAGAAATTCCATCTACATTTGATGCTTCTGAAACCCACACCTTATCACCTGACATAAATGTAGGATATGCAAAAAAGGCAAATGCACGAGCAGTTAAAGCTGGATTCAAGATATTCATTCCTGTTCCACCAAAAGCTTCTTTTGCAATTAATACTGCGAAAACAACTGATATTGCAAGCATCCATAATGGCATATCAACTGGCATTATCATTGGAATAAGAAGTCCTGTTACTAAATACCCTTCATTAACTGGATGATTTCTGTAAACTGCAAATGCAAATTCTATAGCTAAACCAACAGCATAAGAAACAGCAATCATTGGGAAAATTTTATAGGCACCATGCAGAACTGCATCAATAAAAGTAAACTGAATATCAGTTTGAATATAATATTGATAACCAGTATTATACATACCGTAAAACAATGCAGGAACAAGAGCTATTATTACTGTTATCATTGTTCTTTTTAAATCAACACCATCTCTAATATGAGATCCTTTAAATGTAGTGTGGTTAGGAACAAAGAGCATTGTCTCAAATGCATTAAATGCAGGATATAACTTTTCTAATTTACCTCCCTTATCGAAAGGTTTTTTTAGCATATCAACTTGTTTTCTAATAAAATCCATTAGCCTACTTCTTTTAACATTATTTCAATTCCGTTTTTTATAATTTCTTGTGCCTCAATTTTTGAAGTACATGAAAAATCAACTAGACCGAAATCTTCAGGTACAACTTCGTAGATACCCAGAGATTCCATTTTTTCAATATCACCCCTCATACAAGCTTTAATTAATTGCATTGGAAAAATATCCATAGGAAAATATTTTTCCATTTCTCCAGTTACAACTATTGCTCTCTCTTCACCGTTTAGGTTTGTATTAACTTTTTTCTCGCCTCCTAGCAACCATGACAATGAAGTTTTAGAAAAACTAGGAACCGAGTTATACATAAATGGAAGCCATCCTAACATTCTGTAATTATTTCCTTCTTCGATAACAGATATTGCATTGTTATAATATCCAATAAATCCTGAGTAATCAACCTTAGATCCGCTAAGTGGGTCTCCGTTTATGACTCTACAGTTTAAAGCGGGCAAATTATCCTTTTTATTGAATAATGAAGAAATCTCAGAGCCAATAGTAGTCTTGAAATATTTTGATGAATTAATAGAATCCCCAGAAATTGCTATAGTTCTATCAGGGCAATATTGACCAGTTTTGAAAAAAGATCCGATATTAGCTAGATCTTCAGGTTTTACAACCCAGACTACTTCACCTGAATTAATAGGATCAATTCTATTAATTTGAAAGCTTTCATTTCCAGCTGGATGATTTCCTTTAATACTATATAAGTCAATATTTTTTAATTGATTGAAAATACTTTCTTTAACTGATGAGACAGAGAAGTTAATTGGCTTGTTAATAATTTTTTCTAAAACATTAATTCCAACTTGTAAATCATTTAGCCTATCACTCATTAGAAATTCATAATCTGCTGCATATGGAGCTGAGTTGTATGAAGAGACAAAGATGGATTTAGGCTGCCTGTTAGGTCTAGCAATAATATTATATGGCCTTTGTCTAATGTATGCTAATGAGCCTGATTTTATTAATAATTCAATAATACTTTCAACAGAAATACTTTTTAAATCAGGAATATTAAACTTTAAAACATCATCTCCACTCCTATCAATTATTACATTTAAAATTTTTCTTTTTTCTCCTCTTACAATTTGTTTAATTTTTCCACTTACTGGAGAAACAATTTTAATATTTTCATCATTTTTATCAAAAAAGATAGGATCACCTTTCTTGACAAAATCACCCTCTTTAACAAGCATACGCGGAACTAAAGCAAAGAAGTCGTCAGGATTTAGAGCGTAGGTTAAGCTTTTATTTGCAACTTCAAATTCTTTTGAAGCAAGTCCTTTTAAATTTAAATTAGCACCATTTTGGATGCTTATGTCTTTTGACATAAATTTTAATAATTTACGTGAGCAAATTTACTATAAACAGGCCAAGAAAAAAAAGTATTTTTATTAAATTATTATCAAATTAAACTAATTTTAATAATCAAAAATTATGTTATGAATAACTCAATAGTAAATGTTCCAACTCCAATCAACGAACCGATAAAAGAATACAGAAATAATAGTCCTGAGAAGGAATCTGTTTTAAAAGAATATAAAAAACTCAGAAACTCCAAAACTGATGTCAAAATGTGGATTGGTGGAAAATTTATTGAGAGTTCAAAGACTGCTTCTATGTCTCCTCCACATGATCATAAACATATTTTAGGAAAATACTATCTAGCCGAAAAAAAACATGTAGAATTGGCAATAAAATCTGCCCTAGATGCCAAAGAAAATTGGTCTAATATGAGGTGGGAAGAAAGAGCGTCTATTTTTTTAAAGGCTGCAGAATTAGTTGCTGGACCATATAGAGATAAAATTAATGCAGCTACAATGTTAGCTCAATCTAAAACGATCTTTCAAGCAGAAATTGATGCAGCATGTGAACTTATAGATTTTTTGAAGTTTAATGTATATAGTATGCAGCATATTTACAGTCAGCAGCCAAAATCTGATCCGGGTGTATGGAATCAGCTTGGTTATAGACCTCTTGAAGGGTTTGTTTATGCTGTTACTCCATTTAATTTTACTGCAATATCAGGAAATCTTCCAGGTAGTGTAGCAATGATGGGTAATACAGTTGTTTGGAAACCTAGTGATCATCAAATTTATTCTGCTAAAGTTGTAATTGATGTTTTTAGAGAAGCTGGTTTACCAGATGGTGTTATAAATGCTGTTTATGGCGATCCTGAAATGATTACAAATACCATTCTCAAATCTAAACACTTTGCTGGAATTCATTTCACTGGCTCAACATCTGTTTTTAAAGGTTTGTGGAAAAAAATTGGAGAGAATATTGAAAGCTATAATTCATATCCAAGAATTGTTGGGGAAACTGGAGGTAAAGATTTTATAATAGCTCACAACTCAGCTAATATTGACGAATTTGTGACTGCAGTAATACGAGGTGCATTTGAATTTCAAGGACAAAAATGTTCTGCTGCTTCTAGAATTTATATACCAAAATCTATATCTAAAGTTTTTTATGAAAAATTAAAATCTGAAATTTCAAAAATCAAAATGGGAAGTCCAGAAGATTTTAAAAATTTCATGACTGCTGTGATTCATGAAAATTCATTTGACAAGCTTGCAGGAGTTATCGAAAAAGTAAAATCAGATAAGGATGCTGAAATTTTAATAGGAGGTGGATATGATAAGTCAAAAGGATACTTTATTGAACCAACTGTTATCAAAACTTCTAATGCAAAATATTACTCAATGGAAACAGAACTCTTTGGACCTTTAGTAACAATCTATGAGTATGATGATAAAGATTGGGACAAAACATTAAATCTAGTTGATGAGACATCAGAATATGCTTTAACTGGAGCAATTTTTTGTGATGATAGATATATACTTAGTGAAGCTGTTGACAAACTTAAAAATTGTGCAGGTAACTTTTATATTAATGATAAATGTACTGGAGCTGTGGTTGGTCAACAACCATTTGGAGGAGCTAGGGGATCAGGCACAAATGATAAGGCCGGCTCTTATTTAAATTTACTGAGATGGGTTTCACCCAGACTAATTAAAGAAGTTTTTGTTCCACCAAAAGATTTTAAATACCCATTTATGGGATAATTTTTAATCAATTATTTCAACTTTATTTATGTAAACATTGTTTATTGGCCAATCAATTTCATCTGTTGTAATAGATGCTATTTCATCAACTGTATCCATTCCTTTTATAACTTCTCCAAAAACAGTATAGTTCCCGTCTAAATGATTTGCTCCATCTTTTTTTTGGACAATAAAAAATTCAAAAGGTGACGCCATTTTATATGGATTGTCTAAAGAGCTACTTGGCATACTTATAGCTCCTCTTTTGTGGAAGTGTCCTTTATTGAAATCATTTGGAAGTAGATATTTTCCAATATTTTTTCTCTTATTGGAAACAGAAATATTATCACTATTTCCCGCTTGAATAACAAAATTATTTATGACTCTATAAAATTGAGTTCCTTCAAAATACTTTTTCTTAGCCAAGAAAATAAAGTTCGATCTATGGTAGGGTGTATTATCATATAGTAATATTTCAATTTGTCCAAAGTCAGTATAAATTCTGACTTTATTCTCTTTATTATTTTTTTCATATTCATATAAAAATTCAATAATATTTTCATCAGTAAGCTTTAAATCATTTTTAGGATCTTCAATTATTTCTTCTTTTATTATTTCAACTTTTAATTCTTCTGAAGGTTCAATTTTAGTTGTTGGTTTATCATCGACTCTTTTACAACTATAAAGGGCCAGAAGGCTTAAAAATGTAAAAATTATTTTTTGAAACATAATTTATTTTTGAAAAGGGATATATATAATCTTTTTTGTTTGAAAGAATTCATAATTAAAATATTCATTGATATCATAAATATTTTTTTTTTTGAAATCTTTTAACTCTTCATCTAGATCACCACCTTTCAATGAAATTATTCCATTTTTCATTTTATTTGATGAATCATATCTAAAATTTTTATTAACTAGTTTATAAAATTTATCCATTCTAGTAACAGCCCTTGATAATATAAAGTCATAATGATCTAGATGATTTTCTACTCTATCATTTATAGTATCTACGTTGTTTATTGATAACTCACTACATATTGATTTTACAACTTTTATTTTTTTTCCAATACTATCTATAAGTGTAAAATTTACTTTTGGAAAAAAAATTGCTAAAGGTATACCCGGCAGGCCTCCACCTGTTCCAACATCAAGTACTAATGTTGAATCTTTAAAGCTTATAATTTTTACAATGGACAATGAATGAAGGATATGATTAATTTCTAGATTATCAATATCCTTCCTAGAAATTAAATTTACTTTTGAATTCCAGTATTTATATAATTGAACTAGTTTAGAGTACTTTTCTTTTTGTTCTTGAGTTAAGTTTGGAAAATATTTATCTATTTCAGTCAAGATAATAAGTCTTTTATTCTTTTAATTGCTTCTTCAATTTGTTCTCTTGAAGCTGAATAAGAAATTCTAATACAGTCAGGATAACCAAATGCATCCCCAGGAACAGTTGCTACATGAGCTTTTTCAAGAATAAGCATTGATAAATCATTTGCATCATTAACAGTTACACCTTTAAACGTTTTACCAAATAATTCTGAGATATCTGGGAAAATATAAAATGCCCCCATAGGTGGTTCTTTTATTATAAAACCATTGATTTGTGTTACAAGATCGATTATAAAATCTCTTCTAATTTTAAATTCATCAACCATATATTGAATTTTTTCAGGTGACTCTTCTAATGCTTTAATTGTAGCTCTTTGAGCAATGCAATTTGCACCACTAGTTATTTGACCTTGCATTTTATTACAAGCTTTAGCTATTACTTTTGGTGCTCCCAAATAACCTATTCTCCATCCAGTCATTGCATAAGCTTTTGAGATCCCATTTACAGTAACTGTTCTATCATACATTCCGGGTAGAGTTGCAAAACTTACAGATTTTACTCCATAATTTATATGCTCATAAATTTCATCTGATACAATAATTATATTTGGATACTTCGCAAGAACTTTTGAAAATTCAAGATATTCTTGTTCAGTAAAAACTGATCCACTAGGGTTATTAGGTGAGTTAAGCATTAACATTTTTGTTTTATCTGTTATTGCAGATTCAAGTTGTTGAGGAGTAATTTTATAATTTGAGTCTTCATCTGGATTTATAAATACAGGTACTCCTTCGGCAAGTGCAACCATGGCACTGTAACTTACCCAATATGGTGTAGGGATTAAAACTTCATCCCCTTTATTTATAAGAGACATACATACATTTGCAATTGATTGTTTCGCTCCTGTTGAAACAACTATTTGATCTACATCATAATCTAAGTTGTTATCTCTTTTGAATTTTTTACAAATTGATTTTTTCAAATCAAGATAACCATCAACCGGAGAATATTTATGATAATTATCATTAATAGCCTCAACTGCTGCTTCTTTTATATAATCTGGAATATTAAAGTCAGGCTCACCTGCACTTAGAGTTATTACATCTATTCCTTGGTTTTTTAAATCATGTGCTTTAGCTGTCATTGCAACAGTCTGAGATATCGGCAAAGACTTTATTTTTTCTGATAACATTTTATAGATTATTTATTTAATATTTTTTTTTGATTATTAATTGATTCTTGATGAATTGCTTTAAATACTCTTAAAATAAATTCTTCACTTAACCCTTGTTCCTCTCCATCTAAAATCATCTTTCCAAGAATTTCGTTCCATCTTTTATTTTGTAAAATTGCTACATTATTATCAGACTTTAGCTGACCAATCTCTTTTGCAACTTCCATCCTTTTTCCTAATGTTGATAATAAATTCTGATCTGTAACATCAATTTGAGATCTAAGGTTATTAAGTTTGTTTATATAATCTTCTCCTTCTGAAGTCTTTTCTCTAATTGTTAAATCTTTCATTATTTCTATTAATTTTTTTGGGGTTACTTGTTGAGCAGCATCGCTCCAAGCATTATCGGGGTCACAGTGTGTCTCAATCATTAAACCATCAAAATTTAAATCTAATGCAGATTGACTTAAATCAAAAATTAAGTCTCTTCTTCCAGCAATATGAGATGGATCACATATTAGAGGTAGGTCAGGAAAATTATTTTGAAGTTCAACTGCAATTTGCCATTCTGGATTATTTCTGTATTTAGATTTGTCATAGGATGAGAATCCTCTATGTATAACTCCAATTTTGTTTATATCGGAAGAGTAAATTCTCTCAATACCTCCAAGCCAAAGAGCTAAATCAGGATTAACCGGATTCTTAACCAAAACAATTTTGTCAGTTCCTTTTAGTGCATCTGCAATTTCCTGAACAATAAATGGAGATACTGTAGACCTAGCCCCAATCCATAATATATCAACATCATGTTTAAGTGCAAGATCTACATGAACTGAATTTGCAACTTCTGTTGCAATCATAAGTCCTGTTTCCTTTTTAACTTTTTCTAACCAGTTTAATCCAATTGCACCAACACCTTCAAACATTCCAGGTCTAGTTCTAGGTTTCCATATACCTGCCCTATATGCTGATACATCTGAGTCTTTAAGGTCATGAGCAATTTTTAAAACCTGCTCTTCAGTTTCAGCACTACAAGGTCCAGCTATAACCAATGGGTGCCCCAGATTCATATTGTCTAACCAGCTTCTAAACTCTTTTTTATTTTCCATAATTATTTATTTAATTCCGTTAAGTATTTCTTTAATACCATTTATTTTTTTCATTTCAGCACTTAATTTTTCTTTATCACCATTTTCAATTAAAGTTTTAAAATTATTGATATTAGAGATATACTCATTAAGTGATTCTAAAATATTTTTTTTGTTCTCTACAAAAATTGATGCCCATGTTTCAGGAGAGCTTTTTGCTAACCTTACAGTAGACTCAAATCCACTTCCAGCCATATCATAAATTGTATCTTGATCTTTTTCTTTGTTCATTACTGTCTTCCCTAACATAAAAGACGAAATATGAGACAGATGTGACACATATGCTATATGCTTATCATGTTCAATAGAGTCCATATTAATAATATTCATATTCATTAAATCAAAAATTTTTAAAGCATCTGACAATAAATCTTGATCAGTTCTTTCTGTTTCACATAGAATTAAAACCTTATTATCAAAAAGATTACTTATGGCAGCTGAAGGACCTGAAAACTCAGTACCAGCTATTGGATGGGCTGCAAGGAAATTTTTTCTATTAGAATGATCTTGTACTTTTTTACATATCTCATACTTTGTTGAACCCAAGTCAACAACCAAAGTATTATTTGAGATTTTATTTAAAATTGACTCTATTTCACTTTTGATAGCATCTACAGGTATTGCAATAAAAATATATTTTAAGTTATTAATTGAGTTGATATCTAGTTTTTTATCTATTATACCTTTACTTAAAGAATAACTCATTGAATCCAAATCTTTATCAAGTCCATAGATAACTGTATTTTTATCAATTTTCTTAATCTTTAGGGCTATAGACCCTCCAATTAATCCCAAGCCAATTACTCCAACATTCATAATTCTTTAATTTTATATTCACCTAAAACTTTAAATTCTTGAGCTATTATCTCAATAATTTTTTTTGCTTTATTGTAATTATCTACAGAGTTAAAAGTAATATCAACAAAAAAAGCGTATTTACCCGGGGTTTGTATTACTGGTAAAGATTGAATCTTAGTAAGATTTAGACTACAATCACTCATCATATTTAAAACTGAAGCTAAACTCCCTCTTTTATGATCAAGAATAAATTTTAATGCAGCTTTATTGAATTCATCATTCGTTTTCTTTTTTTCAAGAATCACAAATCTTGTCTTGTTATTTTTGATAGTCTGGATTGACTCGTAAAGAATTTCTAAATTATATATTTCTGAAGCATCTTTACTTGCAATGGCACCAACACCTAGCATTTCTTCATCTTTGATTTTTTTTGCAAATAAGGCTGTATCCTCGCTCTCAATTAATTTAATGTGAGGATAATTATTGAAAAATTTTGAACATTGAAGTAAAGCCATTGGGTGAGATTGTACCTCATAGATTTGATCAATTTTTTGCCCAGCCAGACACATTAAATTATGATTTATATTTAAATAATGTTCTCCTGTTATATATAAATTATACTCATCAATTAGTGCATAATTAGGAAGTATTGATCCAGCAATTGAATTTTCAATTGCCATGACACCAAAGTCAGATTCTTTTTTATCAATTGATTTAGCTAGATTTTCAAAGGTTGAACATTCTAGTAATTCAAAAGATTTAAAATACTCATTTGCCACCATATGGTGGAAAGAACCTTTAATTCCCTGTATTGACACTTTCATATAAAAAAAAAGTCCTGATTTGACAGGACTATTATATTTTAATTCAATTATACATAATTATCCTGCCTTCTGATGAGAGAAGTAATATGTATAATAAAAATTAAAATTTTGTTTCATTACTTAACAAAAGTATAATAGGTATTTAAAATATCAAACTTTTTAGACTATTTTTTAATTAGCTCTCCATTAAGATAAATTGAGTGCTCTATCAAAGTTGATTTCTCAAGATTTTTTGAAACGGAACAATATTTATCAAAACTTAGCGATGCTGCACGAATTATTTTATCACCTGGAATTTCTCCCTCAATCCAAAGTTTTACATGAATCCTCTTATATGGTCTACCAGGTTCTGATTCTCTCTCACCCTCGACTTCCATTTTATATGATTTAGGATCTAATTTTTGTTTTTCTAAAATAGAAATTATATCTATACTGCTGCAGCCTGCAACTCCCATCAGTAGAAGCTCCATTGGGCTAGCTCCTTGAACTTGATAGTCTGGTGAGTATTTTCTATCTAAATGAACTTTATGTCCATTTTCATTTGATAATTCAAATAGGTATTTGTCGTTAACTCTATCTAAGTAAATTGCCATTATTTTAAAATTTTTGTAAAGATATCTGAAATTTGGTTGGTTTCAATTAAAAAAGCATCATGTCCATGAATTGATTTAATAATGTGATTATTAACAGGAATTTTATTAGACTTTAGAATAGATGTAGTTTCGTAATCTTCATCGGGAAGAAAGAATATATCAGTATCAACTGATATTATATCTATTTTTGATTTTACATTTTGAATTTTACTCTTAAAACTTTCACCATCTCTAGTTATATCCGATGATCTTAATAGTTTATTAAGAAATTTATATGAATCAAGACTAAATCTTTGATTTAGCTTTACTCCGTGGTGATCAAGCCATGATTCTACATTAAATATACCTTTCTCATTATTTGTTGTTCTTTTAAATCTTTCATTTAAAGACTTTGGTGTTCTGTAGAAAGTCATTGCATGGATTCTAGCATCTGCGACTGGGTCTCTTGAATTTTCAAGGATTCTATCTTGGAGATAGGTATTTGCAATTAACCAATCATTAGCCTTCCAGTCTGCAGCAACAGGAATTATCTTATCAGCAATATCATTTTTTATTGCTAACATTTCCCAGGTAAGACACCCTCCAATTGAACCTCCAGTTATTGCAAATAATTTAGAAATTTTCAATTTTTCTAATGCCTTAATAAATAATAAGGCGACATCACCCAAATTAATATTTAGAGAATAATCAAAACCATTTTCATTAAATCCGTTACCGGGTATATTAAAACATATTACAGTGAATTTTTTAGTGTCTATAGGTTTATTATCACCTACAATATCTCTCCACCATCCATTCTTACCTGAAACAAGTGAGTTTCCAGTTAAAGCATGATTAACAAGAACAACTGGAGAACTCCCAATAGGCATACCAAAGAATTGATATGTAAGTTCAATCTTTTTGATTTTGAATCCTGATTGAATTTCAAAATCTTCGATTAAAATATGTTTTAATTCATCTTCCAAATTATATAGACTTAATTGCCTCTTTTAGATCATTAATTAGATCATTAGGGTCTTCAAGTCCTATACTTAGTCTTACTAGATCTGATGTAACCCCTGTGGATTTTTGCTGATCCTCATTTAATTGTTGATGAGTTGTGCTTGAAGGATGAATTATTAGAGATTTAGAGTCACCAAAGTTTGCAAGCAAAGAAAATATTTTGGTACTATCTGTCAATTTTTTTGCAGACTCAAACCCTCCTTTTAATCCAAAAGTAACAATTCCACTTTGACCTCCCTTTAAATATTTCTTTGAAAGATCATAATATTTAGATGATTTAAGACCTGGATAATTTACCCATGCTACCTCATCTTGAGTTTCAAGCCACTCTGCAACTTTCAATGCATTCTCAGAGTGTTTCTTAATTCTTACAGATAGGGTTTCTAATCCTTGAATTGTTTGAAAACAATTAAACGGGCTTGGAGCACTACCAAGATCTCTTAGTCCCTCAATTCTAACTTTTGCAATAAATGCTGCAGGTCCAAGTGCATCATGATATATAAGACCATGATATCCTGCAGATGGTTCAGTGAATTCATTAAATAGTCCATTACTCCAGTCAAATTTACCAGCATCAATTATAATACCTCCTATTGAAGTTCCATTTCCCGTTATGTATTTTGTAGTAGAGTGAATTACAATATCTGCACCATAATCAATTGGTTTTAATAAATATGGAGTAGCTACAGTGTTGTCAACTATTAGTGGGAGTTTTGCTTTTTTGGCAATTTTGGATATAGATTCAACATCTAATATATCCAGTTTAGGATTACCAATACTTTCAATATAGACAGCCCTAGTTTTATCATTTATTGCTTGAGAAAAATTATCTGGATCATTAGGGTCTACAAATGTTGAAGTTATCCCATACCTTGGAAGTGTAACGTTTAATAAATTATAAGTTCCTCCATATAGACTGTTTGAAGCTACAATGTGATCCCCAGTTTTCAATAATGTTAAAAGGGTTGTAGCTAAAGCAGCAGATCCTGATGATGTAGCAACTGCAGCAATTCCTCCCTCCAACGAAGCTAGTCTTTGTTCAAGAATATCAGCTGTAGGGTTATTAAGTCTTGTATATATGTATCCAGGTTCTGCAAGTGAAAATAAATTAGCAGCATGGTCAGTGTCATCAAATACATAAGATGTAGTTTGATAGATCGGAACAGCTCTGGTCCCCTCTGTCTTTGTTGTGTTATGACCTGCATGTAATGCAAGTGTTTGATCATTTTGATTCATAGTTTTAGTGATTTAATTATTTGTTCAACATATTCAAGCTTCTCCCAAGGGAAAAGCTCAACCTCAATTTTTTTAACTCCAGAATATTTTGAGTTAAAAGTTTTGATTTTTTTTTCAGATTTTCTACCCATATGTCCATATGATGCAGTTTCAAGATATATAGGGTCTCTCAACTTAAATCTTGATTCTATCGAGTGAGGTTTTAAGTCAAATATCTCTTTGACAATTTTCGATAGTTTTGAATCTGAAATATTTAATTTTGACTTACCACATGTATTTACATTAAGTGATACCGGCTCAGCAACTCCAATAGCATATCCTACTTGAATTAAAATCTCATCAGACACACCTGCTTTAACTAAATTCTTAGATATATGTCTTGCTGCATATGCTGCACTTCTGTCAACTTTACTTGGATCTTTTCCACTAAAGGCTCCTCCACCATGCGCTCCTCTTCCTCCATAAGTGTCAATAATTATTTTTCGTCCAGTTAAGCCTGTATCTCCGTGTGGTCCACCGATAACAAATTTTCCAGTCGGATTAACATGGTATTTAATACTATCATTAAATAATTTTTGAATGCTTTCAGGATAACTTTCCTTTACGATAGGAATTAATACCTCAATGATATCTTGTCTAATTTTACCCAGCATTTTTTTATCATCACTATCAAACTCATCATGTTGAGTTGAGATAACAATTGTATCTATTCTTAACGGATTATCATTTTCATCATATTCAATAGTAACTTGAGACTTTGAATCAGGTCTTAAATATGGAATTGTTTTTGATCTTCTCATACGTGATAGTTCGAAAAGTAATTTATTAGCAATATCAAGGGTAAGAGGAATGCTTTCTTGAGTTTCATTACACGCATAACCAAACATTATTCCTTGATCTCCTGCACCCTGATCTTGCTTTGTATCTCTTTCTACTCCTCTTAAAATATCTTCTGACTGCTCATGAATCAATGACATAACTGCACAAGATTCTCCTGAAAACTTGTACAAATCATTATTATACCCTATATCCTTAATTATTTCTCTAGCAACATTCTGCACATCAATATATGTAGAGCTAGTAACCTCTCCAGATAAAACTACTTGTCCAGTTGTAACTAATGTTTCACAGGCAACTTTTGAATTTGGATCAAAAGCTAAAAAGTTATCTAAGATTCCATCACTAATCTGATCAGAGACCTTATCAGGATGTCCTTCACTCACAGATTCAGACGTAAATAAATACGACATAATTTTAAGTTTGTGAGGAAAAAAGAAGACGTGATTGCTTGTAAAAGAATTACTGCTTTAGCAATTTTTTTAAGAGGTTGCAATCAGTCAAATCCTTCCTCTGTTTCCAACAAAATTAATTAAAAAAAAATTATTTCAAATTATTCTGCTTTTTTCTTTAAAAAAAACCTACTATTTTGGCAAAGATTATGAGAATAGCAATTGCAGGAAATATTGGTGCTGGAAAAACAAGTTTAACTAAGCAGCTGTCAAAAAGCTTAAAGTATAAGCCATATTATGAAGATGTAATTGCAAATCCATACTTAGATGACTTCTACAGTCACATGGAAAGATGGTCATTTAATCTTCAAATTTATTTTTTAAATAGTAGATTCAAACAGCTATTAGATATTGAAAAAAGTAACGAAGACGTTATTCAAGATAGAACGATTTATGAAGATGCATTCATTTTTGCTCCTAACTTAAATGCAATGGGCTTAATGCCTCAAAGAGATTATGAGAATTACTTATCTCTTTTTGACACCATGCTTAATCTTGTCAAACCACCAGACCTTTTAGTTTACCTTCAAAGTAGTATTCCTAATCTAGTTAATAAAATTCATAAAAGGGGGAGAGAATATGAAAAAACTATAAGTATCGAATATCTAAGTAGATTAAATGAAAGATATGAAGCTTGGATAACAAATTATGACAACGGTAAGCTTTTAAAAATAAATGTTGACGATATAGACTTTGTTGAGAATAAGTCTGATTATGAATCAATATTATCAATGATTAAAAAAGAACTTTAATCATATCTTTCTACATATTTTTGCTTTCCATTTTTAGCATTGTATTATATTTGAAAAAAATTTAAAAAATGGACTACATAAATCTTATCCCCTTAGCTGGTGTTATAGCATTAATATTTGTTTTTATAAAAAATGCATCGGTTTCAAAAAAAGAAGTTGGAAATGCAAAAATGGCAAAAATTGCAAAAAATATTGCGGATGGTGCAATGGCATTTTTAAAAGCTGAATATAAAATATTATCAGTTTTTGTAATAATTACTGCTGTTCTTCTAGCATTTAAAGGTATTAATGAGGGAAGCAGCTGGTTGGTTGCAGTATCTTTTGTTGTTGGAGCATTGTGTTCTGGTCTAGCTGGTTTTATTGGTATGCAAGTTGCAACCAAAGCCAATGTTAGGACAACTAATGCTGCTCAACATTCTCTTGGAAAAGCACTTGAAATTGCATTTTCTGGTGGTTCTGTGATGGGAATGGGTGTAGTTGGTTTAGGAGTTTTAGGAGTTGGTTCACTATTTATAATTTACAGGCCAATGTTTGATGACATAAATACTGTAATACAAGTTTTATCCGGATTTTCTCTTGGTGCTTCTTCTATCGCATTGTTTGCTAGAGTGGGTGGTGGAATATATACTAAAGCTGCAGATGTTGGTGCTGATTTAGTAGGGAAAGTTGAAGCTGGTATTCCTGAAGATCATCCTCTAAATCCTGCAACTATTGCAGATAATGTTGGAGATAATGTTGGAGATGTTGCTGGAATGGGAGCAGATTTATTTGAGTCTTTTGTCGGGTCAATTATTGGGGCAATGGTATTAGGTGCTGCTTTTATTAGTTTAAGTGAATTCTCTGGAATTGAAATTAATGCTGTACTGCTTCCATTGTTTATAGCTGCATCTGGAATAATTATGTCTATTATAGGAACCTTCTTCGTTAAAGTAAAAGAAGGTGGAGATCCTCATAAGGCTTTAAATATGGGTGAGTTTATATCTGCTGGATTAATGATTGCCGTTACTTATTTCTTGATACAGTATTTACTTCCAGAGTCATGGGTTTTCAATGATATTGAATATACTTCAAATGGTGTCTTCATTGCAACGATTAGTGGATTAATAGCAGGACTTCTTGTAGGTAAAGTAACTGAATATTACACTGCAACTGGTAAAAATCCAGTTCTTTCAATAGTTAAACAGTCAGAAACTGGTCCTGCAACTACTATAATCTCTGGTTTAGGGGTTGGAATGATTTCCACTGCTCTTCCTATAATATTTATTTGTGCAGCAATATTACTCTCCTATGAGTTTGCTGGTCTATATGGAATAGCAATTGCTGCTGTTGGTATGCTTGCTAATACAGGTATCCAGTTGGCAGTTGATGCATATGGACCTATTTCAGATAATGCTGGAGGTATTGCTGAAATGGCAGAGTTAGATCCTAAAGTTAGAGAGAGAACAGATAAGCTTGATGCAGTTGGAAATACAACTGCAGCAATAGGAAAAGGTTTTGCTATTGCATCAGCTGCTCTTACAGCTTTAGCTTTATTTGCAGCATTTATGCAAACTGCAGAAATTACTGCTATTGATATTTCAAAACCAGTTGTTATGGCTGGACTTTTACTCGGCGCAATGCTGCCATTTGTTTTTTCTGCCCTTTCAATGAAGGCAGTTGGTAAGGCGGCAATGAGTATGATTGAAGAAGTAAGAAGACAATTTAAAGACCTTCCAAAATTGAAAGCAGCTCTTGAAGTAATGAGAAAGTATGACTCAGATCTTTCTAAAGCGTCAAAAGAAGATCTAAAAATTTTTAATGATGCTGATGGTGTTGCAGAATATAGTAAATGTGTTGAAATTTCAACACAAGCTGCATTAAGAGAGATGGTTCTACCAGGATTAATGGCTATATCAGTTCCAGTAATAATTGGATTTGCTGGTGGTGCAGAAATGCTCGGTGGTCTTTTGGCTGGTGTTACATCATGTGGTGTTCTAATGGCTATTTTTCAATCAAATGCTGGTGGTGCATGGGATAATGCAAAGAAAATGATTGAAGAAGATGGAAGAAAAGGTACTGAAGCTCATAAAGCAGCAGTTGTTGGTGATACAGTTGGTGATCCTTTCAAAGACACATCTGGACCATCACTAAACATTCTTCTTAAATTAATTGCTGTTGTTGCTCTTGTTATAGCTCCACTTCTAGTAGGCTAAATATAGAGAACTTTTTTAACTGCTTTAATTACTTCCTCACTATTTGGAAGCCACTCCTCTAATAAAACTGGAGAGTAAGGAGTAGGAGTATCTGCATTATTTACTTTTTCAATTGGTGCATCTAAAAAATCAAAGAGTTCATTCTGAACTTTGTGCGAAATATCTGTAGATATATTTCCAAAAGGCCAAGCTTCTTCAAGTATTACTAATCTATTTGTTTTTTTAACTGATTCAAGTACGGTATCATAATCAATAGGCCTAAGTGTTCGTAAATCAATAATTTCACATTCAATACCCTCTTTTTCAAGAATATCAGCAGCTATATATGCTTCTTTTATAATCTTTCCAAATGAAACTAGTGTTACATCTTTTCCCTTTCTCTTAATATCAGCTACACCAATTGGTAAAGTGTATTCACCTTCAGGAATTTCACCCTTATCACCATACATCTGTTCAGATTCCATAAAAATAACTGGATCATCATCTCTAATTGCAGACTTTAAAAGTCCTTTTGCATCATATGGATTAGATGGCACAATTACCTTAAGACCAGGACAATTAGCAAACCAACTTTCAAATGCTTGAGAGTGAGTTGCACCAAGTTGACCAGCAGAAGCTGTTGGACCTCTAAAAACAATTGGACATGGAAATTGACCACCAGACATCTGCCTTATTTTTGCAGCATTATTTATTATTTGATCAATTCCAACTAGTGAAAAATTAAATGTCATAAATTCAATAATTGGTCTAGCTCCAACCATTGTAGAACCAACTCCAACTCCAGAGAAACCAGCTTCAGAAATAGGTGTATCAATTACTCTCAATTCACCAAATTCATCTAGCATTCCCTTTGATGCCTTGTAAGCACCGTTATATTCAGCAACTTCCTCACCCATAAGATATACACTCTCATCTCTTCTCATTTCTTCAGACATTGCTTCACATATAGCTTCTCTAAATTGAACTGTCTTCATAGATTTAAATTTTATGCGAATTTAATCATAAAAAAAATATTTCCTACAGTCCATTAATGAGATTTAAATTTTATTTAATTAATTTGTGTCATTATAATTTTACATGGAATTGGTAGAGTTAAAAATTCATGGAATTTCATATAGTGATAATACTTCTGGAGCCTTTGCATTAATTTTAGATGAAGTTAACGGCAATAAAAAATTACCTATTGTAATAGGAGGATTTGAAGCACAATCGATAGCAATTGCACTTGAAAAAAAAATTAAAACCTCCAGGCCTCTCACTCATGAACTATTCAAAGGGTTTGCTGACAAGTTTGATATTAGTTTAAATCATGTGATAATTCATAAATTAAGCGAGGGTGTTTTCTATTCAAATATGGTATGTGAAAAAGATAGTGAAGTTGTAAAAATTGATTCAAGAACATCTGATGCTATTGCTTTATCAATTAGATTTAATGCTCCTATTTTTGTCACTAAGGAAATTTTAGATGAAGCTGGGTTTGAAGATGATAAAAGATACTCAGATGGGATTAATCTTACAGATGAAAACTTTTTTAAAGATAACTTATCTGGTTCAACTGATTCTATAACTGAAAATAAAAAGGATATTAAAAAAATCTCTACCAGAAATATTAAAAAGATGCTAGAAAAAAGTATTCAAAATGAAGATTATGAATTAGCTGCTAGATTAAGAGATGAATTAGATTTTAGAAAAAAGGTATAATGAAACAATATTTAGATTTACTTCAACATATAAAAGAAAAAGGAGTAAAAAAAGAGGACAGGACTGGCACTGGCACAATTAGTGTTTTTGGATATCAAATGAGGTTTAATCTTCAAGAGGGTTTTCCTCTTGTTACTACCAAGAAACTGCATTTAAGATCAATAATATATGAACTTATATGGTTTATAAATGGTGAAACAAACATAAAGTATCTCAAAGAAAATGGTGTAACGATATGGGATGAATGGGCAGATAGTAACGGAAATCTTGGTCCAATTTATGGACACCAATGGAGAAATTGGAATTCTGATGGTATAGACCAACTCCAAGATGTAATTTATTCACTTAAAAATAATCCATCAAGTAGGAGAATGATAGTAACAGCATGGAATCCAAATATTATTCCTGACAGTTCAAAATCATTCAGTGATAATGTTAAAAATGGTAAGGCAGCTTTACCTCCATGTCATGCATTTTTTCAGTTTTATGTTTCTGATAATAAACTATCTTGTCAAATGTATCAGAGAAGTGCAGATGTATTTCTAGGTGTTCCCTTTAATATAGCTTCATATGCTCTTTTAACTCATATGATAGCTCAAGTATGTGAATATGATGTTGGAGATTTTATTCATTCATTCGGTGACACTCACATTTATTTAAATCATCTAGAGCAAGTTGATCTTCAGTTAACAAGAGAACCAATGAAACTGCCTAAACTCAAACTAAACCCTCTTATAAAAAAAATTGAAGATTTTAAATATGAGGATATAGAAATCTTAGATTATAATTCACATCCATCAATAAAGGGTAAGATTTCTGTTTAATTATGATTAAAAGTGAACTTACAATTATCGCGGCAGCTTCAGCAAATAACGTTATTGGGTTTAATAATAAGTTGATTTGGAATATTCCAAAGGATTTAAAAAGATTTAAAGAGTTGACTCAAGGTCATTCAGTTATTATGGGTAGAAAGACCTTTGAATCTTTACCTAGTCCATTACCAAACAGAAGAAATATTGTTGTTACAAGGAATAAAGACTATTCTCCGGGAGGTATTCAGGTATTTAGTAGTATTGAAGATGCTATAGATGTTTGTAAAGATGATCTACAACCATTTATAATTGGTGGAGGGGAGATATACTCGCAGACAATTAATCTTGTTGATAAAATAGAATTAACAAGGGTTTATAAAGATTATCAAGGGGATGCTTTTTTCCCTGACATTCCTATGGATAAGTTTGAGCTTGATAGCGAGTTAGTTAATTATTTAGATGATGATAGTAATACAAAATATTCTTTTTTAACATATATAAAGAAATAATATGAAAGCATTTGTTTTTCCTGGTCAAGGATCACAGAAACCTGGAATGGGTAAAGAAATTTATGATAATATATCTGAGTCTAGAAATTTATTTAATAAATCAAATGACATTTTAGGATTTAATATGACCAACTTAATGTTTGAGGGAACACCTGAGGATCTTTTACAAACAAAAGTTACTCAACCAGCAATTTTCATTCATTCTGTGATATCTGCTCTAACTTCAAAGGACTTTAAGCCTCAAGCTTGTGCAGGACATTCACTTGGTGAATTCTCTGCATTAGTATCATCTGAGGCATTAAGTTTTGAGGATGGATTAAAGTTAGTCTCAATTAGAGCAAATGCTATGCAAGAAGCTTGTCAAAAAACTAACGGAACAATGGCAGCAATTTTAGGGCTAGAAAATAAAATTGTTGAGGATGTTTGTAATGAAATAGATGAAAATGTGAAACCTGCTAATTACAATTGTCCAGGTCAGCTGGTAATTTCGGGAGAATATAATGCAGTTGAAAAAGCTTGCCAAATTCTTAAAGAGAGAGGTGCAAAAAGAGCTTTAATACTTCCAGTTAGTGGTGCTTTTCATTCAGACCTTATGGAATCAGCCAAGAAAGAGCTCAAAGACGGAATTGATAAGTCTGAATTTAGAAAGCCAATTTGTAAAATCTATCAAAACTTTAGTGCTAAGCCAGTAACAGACCCTGAAATAATTAAAATGAATCTATTAAGTCAATTAACAGGAGCCGTACTCTGGAGTCAGAGTGTAAATGAAATGGTAAACGACGGAATTAATGAATTTGTTGAGGTTGGGCCGGGTAATACTCTTCAAGGTTTAATAAGAAAAATCAATCCTGAAGTATTAGTCTCAAAGATTTAGTTTTTATAAACTTTACCGTCTTTCATAACAAAAATTACATTTTCTAAAGTAGCAATATTTTCTAGCGGACTTTCATCAACTGCAATAATATCAGCATAAAATCCCTCCTTTAATTGACCTAAAAGGTTTTCCATATTCAATAGTTTAGCGTTTGTTATTGTTGCAGAGTTTAAGGAATATTCAGCTGGAATTCCAATTTCTTTCATGTATACAAATTCTCCAGCATTATCTCCATGAGGAAAAACACCTGCATCAGTTCCAAAGGCAATTGGAACGCCCATTTTATAGGCTTTTTTTGTGGTAGCTTTATTCTGAACTCCTACTTCAAGGGCTTTAGGTATTATTATTTCCGGATAATAACCAGGAATTTTAGCCATTTTAGCTACATGTTCACCAGCACTTATAGTCGGTACTAAATAAGTTTGTTTTTCTTTCATAAGTTTCATTGTTCTATCTGCCATAATTGATCCATGTTCAATAGTAGTAACACCTGCATTTACAGCTCTAAACATACCTTCATCTCCATGAGCATGAGCTGCGACATGCATACCATAGTCATCTGCGGTTTTAACAATTTCTCTTATTACTTCTTCAGTAAATTGAGGGTTTTGTCCATTTTTAGCTAAACTCATTACTCCACCTGTTGCAGTAATTTTAATTAAATCAGCACCATTCTTATATCTATATCTGACAGCTTTTCTGGCATCAACAATTGAGTTTACAACTCCCTGCTCAGGACCTGGATCATTAACAAGATCTTCTCTAAAACCATTTGTCCTATCGCCATGACCACCGGTAGTAGCAATTGTTTTTCCAGAAGTAAAAATTCTGGGGCCTGGAATAACACCATTATTAATCGCATTTCTTAATGAGATATTTACACCAGAACCTCCAACATCTCTGACTGTTGTAAAGCCTGACATAAGAGTCTTCTTGGCAATAACAGAGGATTTGAAAGCTACATCTGCCTTATTGTCTTGAAATCTTCTTACATACCTATCTTGACCACCTGATTGACTCTCCATATGAACATGGAAATCAATCAACCCTGGCAATACAACTTTAGATTTTAAATCATAAATCTTTATATCATCTTCACTTGCTTCTTTATATCCATTTTCTATTGATTTGATTTTATTATCTGAAATTATAATAGTTTTTTCTGAACTTAATTTTCCGGATTCAGTATCATAAATTTGTCCAGCATGTATATAAATGTCTTGTGCTGAAACTGTCAATACAGATAGAAGTAAAAGTATTATTCTCATGTTTAGTTTTTTACTAAATTAAAAGAAATGGATAATTATTCAAAAAAACTAGAAACAGTATCTGTGATATAAGTTATTTGTCTCTTTGAAAGCTCTGTATGCATAGGTAATGAAATCACCTCATTTTTTACTTGATTAGTAACTGGAAAGTCATTGTTAGACATAAACTCTTGTTTATATGCCTTTTGCTCATGGAATCCAAGGGGATAATATATACCGAATGGAATACTATTTTTTGAAAGATGTTCAGCCAATTTATCTCTCATTCCATTTTTAACCTTTAAGGTGTATTGATGATAAACATGAGTGTCAAGGTCAGATTCAACAAATGGTGTCTCAAGAAGCTCAATATTGTCAAACTTTTCATTATATAATCTAGCAGATTCCTGTCTGCTATTATTGTATTTATTAAGATACTTAAGCTTTACATTTAAAATTGCAGCTTGAATAGAATCAAGTCTAGAGTTTACACCAATCTCATCATGATAATATCTTTCATACATACCATGATTAACCAATCCTCTTATCTTATATGCTAGATTATCTGAGTTTGTCATTATGGCACCTCCATCACCGTAACAACCTAAATTCTTTGAAGGAAAAAAAGATGTAGTAGAAATATCTCCAATAGTACCAGCCATCTGTTTTTCAGAGCTTGAAAATTTATACTTTGAACCTAGAGCTTGAGCATTATCCTCAATAACAAATAAATTATGTTTATTAGCTATTTCAAGTATTTCTTCCATATTACATGTTTGTCCAAATAGGTGAACTGGAATAATAGCTTTTGTCTTGTTACTAATTTTATCTTTAATTAAGGTAGGATTTATATTAAAGGTCTTTGGATCAATATCTACAACAACAGGCTTTAATCCAAGAAGAAGAATTACTTCTATAGTTGACGCAAATGAGAAATTTGTTGTGATAACCTCATCTCCTTTATTTAATTCAAGAGACATTAATGCAACCTGAAGAGCATCAGTACCATTAGCACATGGGATTACATGCCTAATACCTAAAAATTTCTGTAAATTATCCTGAAATTCTTTAACTGAGGGACCGTTTATAAAAGATGATGATTTAATTACTTTTTTAATCTCTCTATTAACCTGCCATCTAATTTTTCTATATTGACCGTTAAGGTCAACCATATTAATTTTTTTCATCGAAAACAAAATTAAAAAAGTATTTTTGGAAAAAGGAACTGGTGAAAATTATTTATGAAATATTTGTCATTACTATTAATGCTTTGAGCATACCATTTAGATTATTTTCAAAAAAAATAGATCTATTTCACAAAGGTAGAAAAGATACCTTTAAAATTTTAAAAAAAGAGATTAATCCCAATGAAAAAAATATTTGGTTTCATGTATCATCACTGGGAGAATTTGAAATTGCCAGACCAATAATTGAAGAATTAAAAATAAAAGTCAATAACTTAAAAATTCTTGTAACATTTTTCTCACCGTCTGGCTATGAAAATGTTAAAAATTATAAGTACGCGGATTCTATTACTTATTTACCAGTTGATTCGTCAAATAATTCTAAAAAGTTTATTAAATACGTGAATCCTAAAGTTGCAGTAATTATCAAAAATGATTTATGGCCTAATTTTATATATGAATTAAAAGAAAATAACTCAATTATTTATTCAGTTTCTTCAAAGTTTAAGCAGTCAAATTTTCATTTTGGAATTTTTGGTAAATGGTTTTTAAATAGACTAAAAATGATCGACTATTTTTTTGTTCAAGACAATAACTCAAAATCAATACTTAGTAAGTACTCCATCCAAAATGTAGTTAAATCAGGCGATTCAAGATTTACATCTGTAATTAAAACACTAAATGAAAATAAAAGAATCGATAGCATTGAAAAGTTTATTGATAATAATAAATGTTTTATTGCTGGAAGTGTATGGAGTAGAGATATAAAAATTATAAAAGAATCTATAATAAACAGTAATATTAAGTCTATTATTGCACCTCACGAAGTATCCCAAAAACAAATAAATGAGTTAGAGAATATTTTTGAAAATTCTTGTGTCAAACTATCATGCCTTCAAAAAGAAGAAGACTTTCAAAAAAAGATATTAATTGTTGACTCAATTGGTCAACTTAGATACATGTACAAATATGCAAACTTTTGTTATGTAGGAGGAGGTTTTTCAAAAAATAGCCTTCATAATATTCTTGAGCCTTCAGTTTTTTCATGTCCAGTTATAATAGGAAATTTATATCATGGATTTCAAGAGGCTGAAGATTTAATAGTTTTGGGCGGTGTATTATCAATCAAAAATTCTGTTGAATTTTCACAAGTATTTAGTGAGATGTGTCTTAGAGAAGAAAAAGAAAAAAAATTAGGTGAAATCAATTCAAACTATGTATACGAAAATGAAAAAAACAACAGAAAAGTTATTAATTCATTAATAAAAACTTTACAATAATCTCCTTTATAAATTTATATTTGCCATATGATTAAAAAAAAACCTTTTTCTTTTAATTACTTTATGTTGTTTTACAGTACAAAGTCAAAACTCAAAAAAACCAAATATTATAATGATGATTGGAGATGGCATGGGACTTTCCCAAATTTCATCTGGAATGTACTCTAATAATAATTATACTTCTTTGGAGAGATCCAAATATGTTGGATTGATTAAGACTCATTCATCCAACAGATTAATTACTGATTCCGCTGCAGCTGGAACTGCAATGTCATCTGGTGTAAAAACAAAAAATACAGTAGTTGGAATGGATGAAAATTATAAACCTTTAAAAAATATTCTGGAAATTTGCAAAGATTTAGGTTACTCAACTGGAATTGTAGTTACCTCTACAATAGTTCACGCAACTCCTGCGACATACTATTCAAAAGTTAAAAGTAGATATCAATATGAAGACATATCAAGCCAACTCGCTCAAAGTGATATAAATTTTTTTATTGGAGGCGGTGAAAGGTATTTTAATGATAGATCAGATAATAGAAATTTACTTACTGAGATGGAAGACTATTTTTTTGCTACAAGTATAGAAACATACAAGAATAGTAAATCTGATAAAATTGGATATTTAACTAGTTACGACGACCCTATAGAAAAACATAAAGGTAGAGAGCCATCTTTACCAAGCTTAGTTGAAGCTACAATTAAAAAGTTAGAAGATTTAGATAAGCCATTTTTTCTTCTTATCGAAGGGGCTCAGATAGATTGGGCGTCACATGATAATGATCCTAAGCACATGATAAGTGAAATGATTGAATTTGATAATACAATTAAAAAAGTTTTTGATTTTATCGAAAATGATGGCAATACTCTTGTTGTAATAACTGCTGATCATGAGACTGGAGGGGTTGCAATTACAGGTGGTGATTTATTGAAGTCCAAGGTTAAAAATAAATATGTATCTGGGAGTCATACTGCTACCATGGTTCCAGTTTTTAGCTCTGGATATAAGGCCCACAACTTTAAGGGTGTTTATGATAATACTGAAATTTTTAATAAATTGTTTGAAATAGTTAATCAATGAAAAAATTTCTATTCGCAATTATTTTTTTAGCTCTTTCTTGCACAAATAATACTTATGATGTTGATGTTTTAATTACTGGTGGGACTATACATGATGGGTCAGGTAAAAAAGGTTTTATTGGAAATATTGCAGTTAAAAATGATACTGTTTTTTATGTTGGTAAAAAACAGAATTTCATCGCAAAAGATACAATAGATGCCTCTAATAAAATTATTTCACCTGGTTTTGTAAATATGCTTAGTTGGGGATATAATACTTTAATGCAAGATGGAAGATCTCTTAGTGATCTAAAACAGGGTGTTACCCTTGAGGTTTTTGGAGAAGGTACATCTCCTGGTCCAAGAGGTTCTATAGAGAATAATAATTTTGTCGGATTTGGAGAAGCCATGGAAGAGCTTGAACAAAGTGGAGTTTCAACAAATATTGCCTCATATCTAGGCGCAGCAACAGTAAGAATTCAAGAAATTGGTTTTGCAAATAGAAAGGCTTCAGCAGACGAAATGGATTCAATGAAGAATATTGTAAGAATTGCTATGGAAGAAGGAGCAATGGGTATCGGATCATCATTAATATATGCTCCTGGAGATTATGCTGATACAGACGAGTTAGTTGAATTATCAAAAATTGCATCATCTTATGGTGGTAGTTATATATCTCACATGAGAAATGAAGATTCAAGAGTTTTAGAGGCAGTAGATGAATTGCTTGAGATTGCTGAAAGAGCAAATATACCCTCTCAGATATACCACCTTAAAGCTTCAAGAAAACCAAATTGGCATCTATTAGATTCAGTTATAGAAAAGGTTGAAAAAGCAAGAGAAAGTGGTCTAAAAATAACTGCAGATATGTATACATATCCAGCATCATCAACTGGATTAACTGGAGTTATTCCTACCTGGGTTCAGGAAGGAGGAAGACAAGCATGGATTAAACGAATGAAGAGGCCAGATATAAGAGAAAGGCTTTTTAAGGATATAAGAAAAGAACTTTCAGAACAGCCACCTGAAGGTATTTTAATGGTAGGATTTAACAAACAGTCTATGTCTAATAAGTATAGAGGGATGACCATTGCTGAAGCTGCAGAACTTAGAGGTGAGACTCCTGAAGAAGCAATTGTAAATCTTATAATTGAGGATGGAAGCAGAATACAATGTATTTATTTTAGCATGTCAGAAGATAATGTGAGAAAAAAAATAACGCTTCCATGGGTTTCATTTGATTCAGATGCAGGTTCCTATTCAGATATATCAAAAGATTTTATAACTCATCCAAGAGCTTTTGGAAGTTTTGCAAGAGTTTTAGGGAAATATGTTAGAGAGGAGAAATTAATTTCAATGGAAGAGGCAATTAGAAGACTATCTGGATTTCCTTCTGATAATCTTGGAATTAAAAATAGAGGATATTTAAAGATTGGATATTTTGCAGATATTGTTGTTTTTGATCCTGATAAAATTCAGGATAAAGCAACGTTTGAAGATCCTTTGCAATTTGCTGAAGGTGTTGAACATGTTTTTGTAAATGGAATTCAAGTATTATCAAACGGAGATCATACCGGTAATTTCCCTGGAAGATTTGTTAAAGGTTCTGGATATAATCCTCCAACGGAATGATAAATAAGCTTTTTAATTCCGACAAGTATATTAGAATTAATCTTACAATAATTGCATCAAGTATTTTTCTTGTTTGTTTATTTGCATTATCGATGATTTCATATGCATTGATTTCTGATATTTATTATGATGATAGTGTGATAAGCCCAACTGAAAAGCATAGAATTCAGCACCAAGAAGAAGCTGAAAAGCTTGACGAAATAATTGAACTCTTAAAAGAAATTCAAGAATTATGAATTTGATTAAATTCTATAAATCAAAAAACTACATAAAAATTATACTAACATTTATCTCTATTATTGCAAGTATTTTTACTATTTCAATTATTACAATATTTAGCCTTGGAATATTTATTTTTGGACCATTAGAAGAGATTGAACAAGAAACATATAGAAAAGAGAATCATTATCTATCTCATGAGCATCAGATGGATCAAATGGATAAGATAATAAATGAGTTAAATAGAATTAAAGAAGATAAAAAAGTGCGGGTGAAGGGACTCGAACCCCCATGCTGTTAGGCACTAGATCCTAAGTCTAGCGTGTCTACCAATTTCACCACACCCGCAAAAGGAGAACAAATATAAATAAGTTTTTAAATATAAATTAACTATGAGTACATTATCTGATAAGGAAAAACAGAATTATTTAAATCAACTTTTTGAATTTCTAGAATTGCCATCTATTAGTGCTGATTCAAGATACAAGGAGACTATGGAACAGACTGCCAAATGGTTATCTAATCAACTTATTAGCTCAGGCTGTGATTCGTCTAAAATATACTCAACTAATGGACATCCAATTGTATATGGAGAAAAAATAATAGATGAATCAATGCCAACTATTCTTGTTTATGGTCATTATGATGTTCAGCCACCTGACCCAATTGAACTTTGGACAAACCCTCCTTTTAAACCAGTAATTAAAAAAACTGAAGTTCATCCAGACGGTGCAATATTTGCAAGAGGTGCATGTGATGATAAAGGTCAAGTATTTATGCATCTTAAAGCTTTCGAACAATTAATAAAAAATAATAAGCTTAATTGTAATGTGAAGTTTATGATTGAAGGAGAGGAAGAGGTTGGAAGTGAAAACCTTGAAAGTTTTTTAAAAGAGAATAAAGATAAATTAAGGGCAGATGTTATTTTAATTTCAGATACTGGTCTTAGCAATCTAAACAATCCAACTTTAACTGTTGGATTGAGAGGATTAGCTTACATGGAATTAAAAGTTAAAGGTCCTAACAGAGATCTTCACTCAGGAACATATGGTGGTACATTGGCTAATCCAATAAATATTTTATCAGATATAATAAGCTCACTTATTGACAACAAGGGCAAGATTACAATTCCTAGTTTCTATGATGATGTTATTGAAATTGATAAATCAAGCAGAGATTTAATTGAGGAAAAATCAAATTTCGATGAAGAAAATTTTAAAAAATCTCTAGGTCTAAAGCTAGTAAAGGGAGAGTTAGGTTATACTACTTTAGAAAGAAAATCTATAAGACCAACTCTGGATGTAAATGGGGTTTGGGGCGGTTATACTGGCGAGGGATCTAAAACGGTAATTCCAAGTGAAGCAAGTGCAAAAATTTCTATGAGACTTGTTCCTAATCAAGATTGGAAAAAAATAAGTGAACTATTTAAAGATCATATAAAAAATATTGCTCCAAAATCTGTTTCAATTGAAGTTTTAACACATCATGGCGGTAATCCATATGTGACTCCTGAGAATTTTAAGGGTTATAAATCTGCTATAAATGCATATAAAGATAGTTTCGGTAAAGACCCAATACCTCAAAAAGATGGTGGAAGTATTCCAATTGTACCCATGTTTGAGAGTATTTTAGGAATAAAAACAGTACTTATGGGATTTGGATTAGACAGTGACGCAATTCACTCTCCAAATGAGAACTTTGGAATAAAAAATTTCTTTATTGGAATTGATACAATTCAAAATTTCTATAAGCATTTTGGAAGTTAGACTAGTTTGTCAGGGTTTTTACTTATGTAACTAGCCCAATTTGAAAATTTTTTCTTTGAACTAGAGTTACCAAAATTAAAATAATGGCAAACTGCAGCTGCTAATCCATCAGTAGAATCAAGATTTTTAGGCATTTCTTTAATATCTAGCATGGTTTTAAGCATTTTAGCAACTTGCTCTTTAGAGGAGTTACCGTTGCCTGTAATTGCCATTTTAATTTTTTTTGGAGAATATTCTGTAATTGGAATATCAAGATTAAGTGCTGCAGCCATTGATACACCTTGAGCCCTTCCCAGTTTTAACATAGATTGAACATTTTTGCCAAAAAATGGAGATTCAATTGCTACAAAATTAGGATTATGTTGTTTTATTAGTTCTGAGGTCTTATTAAAAATTTCTGAAAGTTTTGCGCTATGATCATTTTTTTTTGAGAGTTTAAATTCAATCAGATCAACAAGTTCCATCTGATTATTTTTTATTCTAATTACTCCAAATCCTGTAATATTAGTTCCTGGATCTATCCCCATTATTATTGTATTGTCAGGAACTTTATTATTCATAATTAAACCTAAATGGCAGATTAAATTTTACTTCAACGTATTCTCCTACGTTTGTTTTAACAGCAGGAAGAGCTTTTTTAATTCCACTTACTGCATCTTTTAATATTGTTAAAGACTCAACATTCAATTTATTATCTGGAGATAATTTATCTAAAATAAAATTACCCTCTGAATCTATCTTTATTGTTAATCTATATTGAGTTGTATCCAAGGGGAAAGTCTTATCAGACATAAACTCATTCATTTCAGTTTCAATTATATTTCTAAAACATAATAAACCTTCATCAACGTTAAGATCGACACATTCCTCAAAAGTTGGTAACTGATCATTTTTAGACCAAGAAGAAGCTGATAGAATCTCTGATTCTGAAACTTTAAGATTATTGGTACATGAATAATTAATGATTAAAATTATTAACCACTTATTAGAGAACTTAATGTTATTCTTAATTAAGTTAAGCACAACTAAAATTACGATTTTTTTATAGCTTTGTCCAATGGAGATATTTCTAATCTCAATTATATTAATTGCTATTGCATTTTCAGGAATAGCTATAAAGCTGATCGTTAAGAAAAATGGAGAGTTTTCAGGAACTTGTGCTAGTCAAAGCCCATTTCTTCAAAATTCTGATGAGCCATGCGGAATATGTGGTAAGATTCCTACAAGTTCCGAATGTGCAAATGATTCCAAATGATTAAAGCTATTTCAAAACTTGGGCCAGGGTTACTTTTTGCAGGAGCTGCAATTGGGGTTTCTCACCTTGTACAATCTACTAGAGCTGGAGCTGATTTTGGTTTTGGGTTAATATGGGCACTTGTTTTAGTCAATTTATTTAAATATCCTTTCTTCCAATATGGACCTAGATATGCAATTGCTACAGGAGAAAGTTTATTAGATGGATATTATAAAATTGGTAAGTTTTTTTTAATAGCATATTTTATTTTAAATATTTTAACAATGTTTACTATTCAGACTGCCGTTACGATAGTTACTGCTGGACTTGCCTCAAGCCTTTTTGGTTTTACTGATAACATGGTTATTTGGAGTTTAATAATAACTGTTTCGTGCTACTTAATTTTATTAGTTGGTAAATATAATTTATTAGATAAGATGATTAAGATTATTATTTTAATTTTAGCAATTAGTACAATTCTTTCTACTGGTGTAGCTTCTTTAAATTCTATGGAAGCATACAGTTTTGAACAGGTATTTCCATCAGGTGCAGGTTTAGTTTTTTTAGTAGCTTTTTTGGGGTGGATGCCAGCTCCTTTAGATATTTCTATATGGCATTCTATTTGGGCTATAGAAAAAAATAAAACTCAAAAAATAACAAAAAAAGATAGTCTATTTGATTTCAATGTTGGATATATAGCAACCGTTTTTTTAGGTATCTGTTTTGTTAGTCTTGGTGCACTTGTAATGTATAATTCAGGAATTAGTTTTTCAAGTAGTGGTAGTGTATTTGCAGGTCAGCTTATAGAACTTTATACTTCAAACTTAGGAGACAACTTATATTTAATTATATCAATATGTGCATTTACAACTATGCTTAGTACTACAATTACTACCCTTGATGCATCTCCAAGAACTATGTCAAGAGCTACCCAATTATTAACAAAAAATTCTAATAAGAATTACTATTTTCATTGGATATCTATACTAGCGATAGGAACAATGTTAATATTTTATTTCTTACTATCCGAAATGGGTGCCTTAGTTGAAATTGCAACTGTATTATCCTTTATTACTGCACCATTTTATGCAATATTAAATTATAAGCTTGTTACAAGTAAAAATATGCCTGATCAGCATAAGCCCTCTAAATCATTAAGAATTTTAAGTATAGCTGGAATTTTATTTTTAAGTCTTTTTGCATTTGGATACATTTTGACCAGGTTTATATAGTTTGTATCTTTGCATGATATGTCTGAGACAAAAACAGTAAATCAAGGCTGGGTAAAACTAAATCTGCCAAAATCTGACTCTAAAGAAAAGGTTAGGACTAAAAAACCTGATTGGATTAGAGTTAAACTTCCAATAGGTAAGAAGTATACTCAACTAAGATCAACAGTTGAAGAAAATAAACTTCATACAATATGTGTTTCTGGAAATTGCCCAAATATGGGAGAATGCTGGACTGAAGGCACTGCTACATTTATGATTTTAGGAAACATTTGTACTAGATCATGTGGTTTTTGTAATGTACAGACAGGAAGCCCATTGCCAGTTGATGAGCTTGAGCCTTTCAAAGTTGCCAGGTCAATAAATATTATGGGTGTTAAACATGCAGTAATTACATCTGTTGATAGAGATGATATTAAAGATGGTGGTTCCATTATTTGGGCAGAAACTGTCAACGCAATCAGAGATCTAAATCCAAATACAACTATTGAAACTTTGATTCCTGATTTTAAAGGAGAAACTGATAATATTGACAGAATAATTAAAGTTGCTCCTGAAGTAGTCTCTCATAATCTAGAAACTGTTAGAAGACTAACAAGAGAGGTAAGAATACAAGCTAAATACGATAGGAGTTTAGAGGTTTTGAAATATTTAAAAGAAAGTGGTATTTCAAGGACGAAATCAGGTGTTATGCTTGGTTTAGGAGAAAAGAGAGAAGAAGTACTTGAAACTCTTGATGATCTTAGAAGTGTTGGAGTTGATATAGTTACTTTAGGTCAATATCTCCAGCCTTCAAAAAAACACCTTCCTGTTGCTGATTTTATTACACCAGACGAGTTTAAAGAGTACGAAATTATAGGTAAAGAGATGGGCTTCAGGCATGTTGAAAGTGGTCCTCTAGTTAGATCTTCATACAAGGCACACAAACACATTCATTAATAGTTTTCTACAAACTCATTAACCACTTCATCAAAACTTGTTTGATTCAAATTTTTTGGAAACTCAATTGATACTTCTAAATAATATATTTCATCTCTATTTATTTTTGGCTTTAATCTACCAAAGTCTTTCTCTGTTGTAATAATTTTTTTATTCTTTGAGACAGAAAGTATTTTATCAATTGATGATTTTTTAAAATTATAATGATCTGAATATTTTAAGTGCTTGAACTTGAGGTTTTTGTTTTCAAGGTATTTAACCAAATATGAGGAATCTGCAATTCCAGTAACTAATATGAATTCCTCTTCTTTAAGATTGTCAATATGAATAGTTAAATCATCTGATTTAAGGTTTTTCTTGTAAGAAATAGTACTAAAAAAAACTTTTTGGTTTTCATCTGGATTTAACTTTTCTATAAAATCTAATTTATCTTTATTAGACAAATCATCTGGACATTTAGTAATTATTATAAGGTCAGCACGTTTAGATGAATTTTTATTCTCTCTTAGATTACCAACAGGAAGAATTTCATCTTTGTAATATGGATATTTAAATGTTGTAGTTAACAGCATTAATCCAGGCTTTACATATCTATGTTGAAATATATCATCCCAAATACTGATTTGAGTATTAGGCAAATTGTTTAAAATTAACTTCATTCCTTTTCTTCTGTCCTCACAAACAACAACATTAATTTCAGGATGTTTTGAATAAAATTGATAGGGTTCATCTCCAATCTCATATGCCGAAGATTTTGAGGTAGCTTGAATAAAACCACTTGTATCCCTGTTGTATCCCCTACTTAAAGTAGTTAAACTATATTTTATTTTTAGAAGTTCTATTAAATAATCAACTAACATTGATTTTCCTGTCCCTCCCGTTGATAAGTTTCCAACTCCAATAGTTGGAATTTTGTACTGAACTGAATTAATTAAGCCTATATCAAATAAAAAGTTTCTTAAAGTTGTGATTAAGTTATATACAACTGATAAAGGGTATAGCAGAAACTTCATTTTTTTTCACCTAAAAGATAGTATTATATTTGCAATCAATCTAATACCAATGAGAGTTATTGAAATTGCAAAAATTATTGACAGTTGGATGCCGACTTCTATTGCAGAAGATTTTGATAATGTAGGTCTTATTATAGGTGATCCTGAATCAAATATAACCTCAATATTGGTTACTCTTGATACTACTGAGGATGTTGTAGAGGAGGCGATTAATAAAGGCTGTAATTTGATAGTTAGTTATCATCCCATAATTTTTAATGGCTTGAAACAAATCACTAATGATAACTATGTTCAAAAATCTGTCATAAAAGCAGTTAAAAATAATATTTCAGTTTATGCGATTCATACTTCATTGGATAATCACCCAAAAGGTATTAGTTATCTGTTATCTGATTTAATTGGCTTAAAAAATATTTCTGTTTTAGTTCCTAAAAAGGAAAAATTGGATAAAATGACAATAGGTATGGGATCTATTGGAGAATTAGAAAAACCTTTGGATGAAATTTCCTTTTTTGACTTCTTAAAAAATAAATTAGATTTAAAATATTTGAGACATAGTATTAGGTTAAATAAAGAGATAAAAAAAGTCTCAGTAGTTGTTGGTTCAGGAAGCTTTGCAATAAAAGATTCAATTAAATCAAATGTTGATGCTTTTATTACTTCAGATTTTAAATACCATAACTTCTTTGAAAGTGATAACAAAGCTATACTTATCGATATTGGACATTATGAAAGTGAAAAACACATAAAATTGATTATTAAGGAATTTCTTAATAAAAAATTACCTAATTTTACGATCCTTTTATCCGAACAAAATATTAACCCTGTAAACTATTATTAAAATGGCAAAAAAAGTTGAAACATCAGTAGAAGATAAATTAAGAGCACTTTTTGATCTTCAGTTAATTGATTCAAGAATTGATCAAATAAGAAGTATTAGAGGTGAACTACCTCTAGAGGTTGAAGATCTTGAAAATGAAATAGCTGGATTAAATAAAAGACTTGAGAGTTTTGAAAATGAAATTAATGAAAGTCAAGATGGAATTAAATATGAAGAGAATGCTATAACTACTTCTAAGGCCAATCATAAAAAATATGAAGCCGACTTAAAAAAAGTTAGAAATAATAGAGAGTATAATGCAATTGTTAAAGAACAAGAATTTCAAGAGCTTGAAATAAAACTATCGGAAAAGAAAATTGAACAATATAAAGAGACTATTGAGGCCAAGACATCTGTTTTAGAAGAACTCAAAGGTAAAATTAAAGATCTTAAATCTCACTTAAAAAATAAAAATTCTGAATTAGGAGAAATTCTTAAGGAAACTGAGAAAGAAGAAAAGACTCTTCTGGAAAAGTCTAAAGAATTTGAAAAAAAGATTGAAGATAACTTGATATCTGCATACAAAAGAATAAGATCAAATGTTAAAAATGGACTAGCAATTGTTCCCATTGAGAGAAATGCATCTGGAGGTTCATATTTTACTATTCCACCTCAAGTTCAGATGGAAATTGCTTCAAGACAGAAAATAATTACTGACGAATATAGTGGTAGGATTTTAGTCGATCCAAAACTTGCTGAAGAGGAAATGGAAAAGATGAAGTCAATCTTCTCTTAGATTATAGTTCAGACTTAGAGAAAATCTCTTTATTTTCTCCATTTATATAATCCATATATGAAAAACCTGGTTCTATACTATAGGATCCTACTTCACCTTTTTTATTCATAGCTATATAAGCTACTTGAAATTTATTTTTTTGTGAGTTATTTGAGACTATTCTTTTAATAGCTTTTTCACATGCCTCTTGAGGTGATAATCCCTGTCTCATTAGTTCAACTACAAGAAAAGATCCAACAGTTTTTACAACCTCTTCACCTAAACCTGTAGCAACTGCTCCTCCAATTTTATTATCAATAAAGAGACCTGAACCAATAATAGGTGAATCTCCAACTCTACCCTTCATTTTATATGCTAGCCCACTTGTTGTACATGCTCCAGACAAATTATTATTCTTATCAATACATAACATTCCAATTGTATCATGATTCTCAATATTAATAATAGGTCTATAATCTTTATCTTTTAACCATTCTTCCCATTCTTTTTTAGATTTATCAGTCAGTAAGTTTGTTTTTTTATAACCTTGAGAAATTGCAAATTCTTCAGCACCTTTTCCAGATAACATTACGTGTGGTGTTTTTTCCATTACATCCTTAGCTAATCTTGCAACATTAACTATATTTTCTACCGCAACAACAGAACCACAATCTCCAAGATGATTCATAACACATGCATCAAGCGTAACTTTTCCAGTTCTATCAGGAGCACCTCCATAACCAACAGTTGTATTCTTTGGATTTTCTTCTTCAATTGCAACACCTGCAACAGCAGCATCTAATGAATGCTCACCTTTATCAAGCATCTGACCAGCTTTTTGATTCGCTTCAGTTGTTTTCCAAGTTGATATTGATCTTACCATTGGAGTAAAATTTAAGTTTATTGCTCTTAATTTAGTTGACATAGCAGATACTATACCAACACTAAATATATCAAAAATAAAGTTTCGTCTTTTCATAGTTTTAGTTTAATGCTCTAAGTCTTTTTATAAGTGGAGGATGAGAATAATGAAAGAATACATACAAGGGATGTGGATAGATATTAGAAAGGCTATCAACAGATAGTTTTTTTAATGCTAGTGCTAAATCTTCTCCATTAAAAGTCTGCTTTGCATAGGCATCTGCTTCAAACTCATTTTTTCTACTTATATAGTTCATTAAAATTCCTGATAACATTGAGATTGGAGAAAACACTATACTAAATCCTATTAATCCAAGATGGAAAGAAATATCTGAGCCTCCTAATGCTAAAGAAATTTCTGGAAGGCTTAAACATAGTTCAAAGAAAAAAGTCATTATTCCAATTTGAATTATTGAGAATACTAAACCTGAAAAAATATGTTTTTTCTTAAAATGACCAACCTCATGGGCAAGAACGGCTACCAGTTCGTTTTCAGTATGTTTGTCTATCAAGGTGTCATATAATGCTATAGTTTTTCTGGGACCTAGACCACTAAAAAATGCATTTGCTTTTGTTGATCTTTTTGAACCATCAATCACATATATATTTTTTAATAAATAGCCAACCTTTTTTGAGTAATCTTCTATCTTATTCCTTAATTCTCCATCCTCTAGTGGTGTCAATTTGTTGAATATTGGAACAATCAAATCTGCGTAAAACATATTAATAAATACCATTAATAATGATAGGCCTATCCATAACCATAGCCAAAAACCTTGATTTATTTTATCATAAAGGTATAGCGCTAGAAAAAGTAAAGCTCCTCCAATTAAAATGGACAGGACAGAAGACTTAATTATATCCAGAAAAAAAGTTTTTTTTGTAGTCTTATTAAAACCAAATTTTTCTTCAATTACAAATGTGTTATAATATGAAAATGGGAATGAAATTAAAGTGTTTATCAAGAATAAAGTTAAAAAGAATAGTCCTGATTTAATATAATTTGATTCAAAACTGCTAAACAAATCGTTAATTATACCATACCCATTAAAAACTAAAAGAGAAAATACTAACAAGAAACTTATAGTACTTGAAAGAAAACCTATTTTATTTTTTGATATAGAGTAATCTTTAGCTTTCTTATATTTTTCTTTTTCATAAAAGTCTTTCAATTCATTTGGAATATCATCTTTCCAGTTTTTATGATTTATATAATCTAAAATATTTGAAAACAAGTAATTAAAAATCACTAGTCCTGTAATAATAAAAAACCAACTTTCTGTTGACATAAACTTGAATTTGAATAAATTAGATTTAAATGTAATAAAAGATGATTAATAAGTATACAATTGTTGGAACTTTAGGTATTTTAATTTTTAGCTCTGGTTTATGCGTATTTGGAGAGGCTATAATTAGAAAATCACAGAACCTTGATTTTTTCTTAATAGGTACAATTTCGTTAGTACTAATAAATGCAGGTGCATGCATAATGATAAAGACCAAAGAATTATCTAGTTAGACTCATAGGTGTCATAAAGATAAAATGGTAATGCTAACGAGAAGCCTACAAAGAAAGGCAACAAATACCTAAATATTTTTTTTGGCTTAGACCAATAAGTATAAATTATATATATTAAAAAAGTAAGTGCAGCAATACTTAAGTCATATGAAATCATAGATACTGCATAATTTTCATAAAGCAGTCCCCAAAAACCTTCCATTGACCAATTGTTAAGTTCTAAAAATTTATAGAGATTATAATATGGTAATATAGTTCCAAGTATACATAAAATAAGATATATTTTTTTCATAGTTAAATTGTTATATGTTCCATAGGTTTAATAATTATGAGTTCTTTTTTAACTCTTTTAAACTCGTCAATTGCCTTAGCCTGATCAATTTCAATTAAACCAAACGTATCAAAATGATATCCTAAAATTTTATTACATTTTAAAAAGTCTGAGGCAATTATTGCGTCTTTGTAACCCATTGTAAAATTATCACCAATTGGAAGAATTGCAAGATCTAATTTATATTGAAGTGGAATAAGTTTCATATCATATGTAAGTGCAGTATCCCCTGCTATATATAATGACTTATTATTTGCAGAAATTATAAATCCTCCCGGTTGCCCTCCATTTGATCCATCAGGAAAAGTGGAAGTGTGAATTGCATTTACATACTTTACTTCGCCAAAATCAAAATCCCATTTTCCACCATGATTCATTGGGTGGCCTTTTAGACCTTTATTCTGGAAATGATTTACGATTTCAAAATTAGAAACTATAACTGAATCATTTTGCTTAGCAAGTTTTTCTACATCTAATGTATGATCTTGATGTGCATGAGTGATCAGTATAAAGTCAGGTTTTAAGTCATCTAAATTAATTTCTGATGCCATAGGATTTCCCGAGATAAATGGATCAACAATAATTGAGTATTCATTAATTTTTATCTCTAATGTAGCATGACCTAAAAAAGTTATTTTCATAATTATTTATTTATTCTTTCTGGATAGTCAGTAATTATCGCATCAACTCCCATTGATTTCATCCTCTTTATATTCATAGGATCATTAATTGTGTAGGGATGAACTTGGATATTATTAGACTGAATTTTTCTTACTATTTGCTTTGTTAAGAACTTATTATTTGGATTTAAAGCAAGAGCATTAATTTTTCTAGCTAATTTAATTGCATCATCAATTTTATATAATGAATCTACTAATATTGCAATTGGCACATCTTGATTAGCATTTCTAAACTTTATTAACTCATCCCATCTAAAGCTTGATATTATAAATTTTGAGGGAGTTAGACTAAACTTACTTATGTGTTCAATTATAATTTTATTGGTCTCAAGTGCAGTATTTTTTCCTTTGAGCTCAATATTTAAAAATATATTTTCAGGAATTATATCTATTACCTCATTTAGTGTTGGTATGGATAATCCTCCTACTAATTTTACTTTTTTAATTGAGTCTAAAGAAATTTCCTCAATAAATGCATTTGAATTTGATAATCGAGTTAAAAATGGATCATGGTAAACTACCAAATCTCCAGTTTTTGATTTAAATACATCAATTTCGATTCCATCAACATTTAACTCAATTGCTTTTTTGACTGACTCAACAGTGTTTTCTAAAGCATGTCCCATAGCACCTCTGTGCCCTACTACTATTATATCCTTATTAGAAAGGCAAGAGCCTAAAAAAGCAGTAAATATTAGTAATAATATATTTCTGTGCACTATTTTCTATTTAATACTGTTGATGATGCCTGAGATTTTGCAAGGACTGTCAAGTCACTTATGTTAACATTATCTGGACAGTTTACAATAAATGATATGACCTTAGCAATATCATCTCCGATCAAAGGGTTTAATCCTTCATATACCAATTTAGATCTATTTTTATCATTTTTAAATCTAACCATTGAGAAATTAGTCTCAACAAGACCAGGGTTTACCTGTGAAACTTTAATATTATATTTATTTAAGTCAATTCGCATGCCCTGAGATATTGCATCTACAGCAAATTTTGAAGCACAGTAAATATTTCCTTTAGGGTATACTTCTTTTCCAGCAATTGAACCTATGTTAATTATGTGTCCGCTATTATTTTTAATCATTGAATCTAACACATACTTTGTAACATATAGTAGCCCTTTTACATTAGTATCTATCATCATATCCCAATCTTCAATATCTCCTTCATAAATAAAATCAAGTCCATGCGCATTACCGGCATTATTGATAAGGAGTTCAATTTTATTCCATGAATTATCTAGTGATGAAATTTTTTTAGAAACTTCTTGATGGTTCCTTACATCAAATTCGAGTGTTATGACTTTTGTTGTTGATGATAGATTATCCTTTAGTTCATCAAGTTTTTCTTTATTTCTTCCACATAGAATCAATGAATATTTATTGGCTAATTCATATGCAGTTGATTCCCCAATTCCTGAAGTTGCTCCAGTTATTAGTGCTATCTTTTTATTGTCTCCCATCTAACTAAAATATACATATAACAAGCCTGCAGCAACAGCACCTAATGAAGGACCTAAAACAGGGACCCAACTATAAGCCCAATCTGAAATTTTATTTTTTCTGGGTATTAACTGATATACAATTCTTGGTCCTAAATCCCTTGCTGGATTAATCGCATAACCTGTAGTACCTCCCAAACTTAAACCTATAACCCAAACTAATATACCAACCGGAAGCGCACCAAGTGATCCAATACCAAAATTTGCATCTAATCCTTCAACTATTATATTTGGTTCAACTATATATAATATTCCAAATATTAACATAAATGTTGCAAGAAACTCACTAAAAAAATTATTCTTAAAATTTCTTATTGCTGGAGAAGTACAGAATGAGCCCATTACAGCAGCTTCATTTTTTGTAGCTCTATAATGGTCGATGTAAAATATATAAGTTAGCCAACTACCCAGCATAGCACCTAGTATCTGAGCTATAATATATCCAAGAGCTAATTCAGATGAAAATTTACCAGCAACTAAAAGACCAATAGTTACAGCTGGATTAAGATGAGCTCCACTAAATTGTCCTGTAATATATGCTGCAATAAAAACAGCAAAACCCCATGCTGTAGTAATTGTAATTAAAGGTGTTTGATCAAAACCTTTAGTTTTTGAAAGGCTGACATTTGCTACAATTCCAGATCCTAAAAGAAGTAAAATTGCAGTTCCTACAAACTCAGCAATGTAAGGACTTATCATACTATATAATTTTTGATTAATTTATTAAAATTTTTTAACTCTTCGTCAATCCACTTTTGATCCTTATCTAAAACCTCAGCCATTTTCTCTACCACCTTTGGAGCAATTCTTTTAGACTCTTTTGCGTCTAGAAAAATACATCTTGTTCTCCTCGATAAAACATCTTCAAGTGTAAGTGCCATTTCATGTATAATTGACCACTCTATAATATTATTTGTTATATAAATTTTACCTGAAAGTGAAATGTTATCAGTTTTTCCGCCTAGTGCCTCAACTTCTTTTTTTAAAGATCCATATACATGCATTGGATCTGACCATTCAACTCTTTTCTTATAACCAAAAAGTTTAGTTTTTTGAGTCTTACATTTCTTTTTGTTTAATTTATTTATTGAAATTGCAGCATTAATTGCATCTTCTGCAATTTTTCTATAAGTTGTCCACTTTCCACCAAGAACGCTAATTAACCCTGATGGTGCAATATCGATTTTATGACTTCTTGAGACTTCTTTAGTAGATTTTTTATTTGAAGTTGCCGCTAATGGTCTTAAGCCTGCAAATACAGATTTTATATCAGAAATCTTAGGCTTTACTGACATATATTGACTCGCATTATTTAATATAAATTCAATTTCATCTTTCAGAGGACTTGGTTCTATGCTTGCTGTTTTAACTTGAGTATCCGTAGTTCCAACAACAACATAATTTTTCCATGGAACTGCAAATAGGACCCTACCATCAGAAGTTTGAGGTATTAAAATTGCATGCTTACTTTTTAAAAATTTTTTTTCTAAAACTATATGAACTCCCTGACTAGGTTGAATCATTTTATCTATATCTGGTTGATCCATCCTGATAATCTCTTCTGCAAATACACCAGTAGCATTTATAACAACTTTACCTTTGACTTTATATTTTTTTGAGTTCAATGTATCCTGAAATTCCACACCTATTATTTCATCTTTATCCTTTAAGAGTTTTTCAACACTGCAATAATTTAATAAAGCAGTTTTTTTTGAATCTGCAGTTAGTGCAAGAGTAATTGCCATTCTAGAGTCATCAAATTGTCCGTCATGATAAATTACACCACCCTTTAATCCTTTTTTGTTAACATTGGGAATTAGTTTAAGAGTTTCTTCTTTTGAAATGATTATTGATTTTCCTAAACCAAGGTTTCCAGCCATCATATCATAAATTTTCATTCCTATTCCATAGAAAGGACTAGACCACCAATCATATGATGGAATTACAAAACTTAAGTCTCGAACTAGATGAGGTGCATTTCTCTTTAAAATTCCTCTCTCTTTTAAAGATTCAATTACAAGAGTTATATCACCATTTTGAAGATATCTAACACCTCCATGAATAAGCTTTGTACTTCTAGATGAAGTACCTTTTCCAAAATCATACTTTTCTAAAAGTAAAGTTCTATATCCCCTTTTTGATGCATCAACAGCTATTCCTAGACCAGAGGCTCCACCTCCAATTATGATTATATCCCATTGACTAACTTTATTTAACTTATCTAAAGAATCAGATCTATTCATTAACTTTTAATAGTCTATTAATTCTATTTTGCCAAAGTTCTATAATATCATTTGATTTAAAACTTGTATCTGGATGAAAAAACATATCCTCTATCCATAGTTTTTTTAAATCTGATATATCTTTCCAAAAACCTGTCGCCAATCCTGCAAGAAAAGCAACACCTAAAGCAGTAGTCTCAGTTGTTTTTGGTCTTACAACATTTGTGTTTAAAAAATTTGCTTGGATTTGCATTAATAAGTTATTATTGCTTGCACCACCATCAACTTTTAAATCTTTAAATTTTATTCCAGCATCTTTTTCCATTTCAACAACTATGTCTCTTGTTCTAAGAGCAATTGATTCAAGAGCTGCTCTAGCTATATGGCCATTTTCAGTACCTCTTGTTATTCCAAAAATTGTTCCTTGAACGTATGGATCCCAATATGGGGCAGCAAGGCCAGATAATGCTGGAACAAATGTCAAACCTCCATTGTCATTAACTGTTTTAGCCAACTCTTCAACTTCAGGTGATGATTTTATAATTCCAAGTTGATCTCGTAGCCATTGAATCAAGGCTCCTGCAACAAAAACACTACCCTCAAGTGCATAAGTAATTTCTCCATTAATTCTCCATGCAATTGTTGAAAGCATTTTGTTTTTCGACATTACAAAATTTTCTCCTGTGTTCATCATACAAAAACAACCTGTACCATAAGTGTTTTTGATATCACCTTCATTGATGCATAATTGACCAAATAATGCTGCTTGTTGATCACCTGCAATTCCTGAAATTGGAATCTCTACACCTAGAATTTCTTTATCAATATTAGTAGATACTGAGGATGAATCAACAACCTTTGGTAGAATATTTTCTGGAACATCAAATAGTTCAAGTAATTCTTTGTCCCATTTATCATCTTTTATGTTGTATAGCAATGTTCTGCTAGCATTTGAAGGATCAGTAATATGAGACTTTCCATTTGTCAGATTCCAAATTAACCATGTATCTACAGTACCAAATAATAATTTATTATCATTTGCTTTCTCTCTTAACTCTTTAGTATTATCAAGTATCCATTTAATTTTTGTACCTGAAAAATAGGCATCTATAACAAGACCTGTTTTTTGTTGAATCAAAGTAGTTTTATTTTTTTCAATTAGTTCATCACAAAAACTTGCGGTTCTTCTATCCTGCCACACAATTGCATTGTAAACAGGTTTTCCTGTTTGCTTATCCCAAATTATTGTTGTTTCTCTTTGATTTGTAATACCAATTGAATCTATTTCATTAGGGTCAATTTTTGATTTATTTATTACATCTTTTATAGCCTTTAGTTGGGTATTCCATATTTCAGTAGCATTATGTTCTACCCATCCCTCCTTCGGAAAAAACTGATTGAACTCATACTGGGCAATTTCAATTACCTCAGCATTTTTATTAAAAAGAATTGCTCTTGAACTTGTTGTTCCTGCATCTATTGATAGTATATATTTTTTTATCATTTGAAACGATTTAATGCAATTTAAAAAAAAACCCTCCATTAATGGAGGGTTTAATTTTTTTAGTATAATTTACATTAATTCCACGTTCCTAAAACAGTGGAGATTGTTGAACCTCTATACTGAGAAATAGGAGTAATTATAGAATTAAATTTTGCAAATGCTTCCTGCTCTTTTTCATTATCAGGGAAAAAAGTAAACTGAGATTTTGCATCAGAATGAGTTGTGTAAATATAATGAGTCTCATTTCTTTCACCTCCAGTATATTGACCAAGAGATATGTAGTTGCCATTTGAAAAGCCTTCATTTAATTCAATGAATGCTTGTGCAAACGTTCCAGGATCATCTACATAAAAAGACCACATTTGTTCAGAATAAGAACCGTTTTCTCCTTGAATTCTAACTAAAGATTGTCCCTGTTTCATTGCAACAATTTTAGCTAAGCCTTCAAGATTTTCAACATATGCTTCATATGCTTCTCCAGATCTAAGTTCTCTCAACTGTGAAAGACCATCAGGGGTTCCAGCAAAATTTAAGAAATGAGTAGCTTTAGTCCACTCAGATTTATTTTGAATTGCATTTAATGTTAATGATGAACCCTCTGGAAAATCTATACTTGAATAAAAGTCATCTACAAGTTTATAGACTAAAGATGCTTTTCCAGGAGTTACTTCTAAGGCAACTTCTGTCCAATATATTTGTTGTTGAGCAAAAGCAGTAGAAATAGTTAATAGAAATGCACTAGATAATAAAATTAATTTTTTCATTTAATATTGATTTAAGATTAAGCTTAAATATAACCAATAGATAGATAAATTAAAATTAAGCAATAACTTATCTTAAGAAACTTCCACCATTTACATCTATTGTTGAACCAGTTGAATGATCCATCTGGCCAGAAACTATTAGTGAAACTAATGGTGATATATCCTTAGGCTCTGTTAGTCTATCTAGAGTAATTCCTTGTTTTACAACATCCTCTCCATGTTTATCAATAAAACTTTGAGCCATTTCAGTTCTGACAAATCCGGGAGCAATACTAATTGCTACTATATTATCAGTTTTTCCAAACGATCTTGACATAGTTTTAGTAAGCGAAATCATTCCTCCCTTTGAACATGCGTAAGAAATATAATCCTCTTGCTCACCCCTGAACGCAGCTCTTGAAGCAATATTAATAAATCTCAATCTGGATTTAATTTTATTTACTCTTTTATAATTTATTAACTCTTTAAAAATAAGTGAAGGAGCTTTAAGATTCACATCAATTGTTCTATCAAATAACTCATTCCATTTTTCAAAGTCTATTGATATATCTGCAGATTCTGCTATTCCAGCATTATTAATAATACAATCTGGAAATGATAACTTATCAATTGTATTAGTTACAAGATCTTTAATTTGATTAGTGTCAGATAAATCTGATTGTATTGTGAAAGAATTTGTTTTAGAATCTTTTATTAGATTATTCAATGAAGATTTATTTTTATTATAATGAAGTGCTATATCATGTCCCTCATTAATCAGAGTACTAGCAATATTAAATCCAATTCCTTTAGATGATCCCGTAAGAAGTATTTTCATAAATGTAAATGATTAGGAATATATTTTAAAGTTATTAAAATTATTTGGAAGGAAATGTGGGCGCTGAGGGATTCGAACCCCCGACCCCTTGGGTGTAAACCAAGTGCTCTAAACCAACTGAGCTAAGCGCCCTAATAAGTGAGCAAATATAATATTTTTAGTGATAATGATATAATATTTATTCTCTAAATCCAGGTGGAATTTTTTTATGAAAATCAGTAATTTTTTGAATTTCATCAGCTAATGAAATTAATTTATGTTCTTCATAATAATTACTTAATAATGAAATACTGGTTGGTCTATTATTTTTATCAAAACCATTGGGAATTGAAATTACAGGATGCCCGGTAAGATTTGTTATTAATAATTGATTTTCTCCAAAACTTGGACTTAATATAACATCATAATTTTTAAATAAACTATCTATCTCTGATATTAGCTTTGTTCTAAATCTAGATGCTTGAATATACTCAACAGCAGGAATTAATCTGGATTGTCTTATTGAGTTAGCTCTAGACTTCTCATCCTGAAGTACCATCTCTGAATCAAGATTATCCATTAAGAACTTGTCAAAAAATGCTCCAGCTTCAGATCTTAAAATTATATCAAATACTTTAAAGGGATAGTCATTAGGTAAACTAAGTGAATCCAGTTTATATTTACTTTTTAGGATTTCAATTATTTTAAAATTATTAGCTGCATACCTTGATGTATCTTTCTCAAAAAGATTTTTTAGATAACCTATTTTCAAATTTTTAATTGAATTGATTTTTAGTGGTCTCTGTTTTAATGAATCTTTATATTTTATTACATTAAAAACAATAGCAGCATCTGATGCAGTTCTTGCTATTGGACCAACTTTATCCATACTCCATGATAGGGTCATAAAACCATTAGTGCTTACTGTACCATAAGTTGGTCTTAATCCAGTTACTCCGCATCTAGTTGATGGAGAAATAATTGAGCCTAATGTTTCAGTACCAATCGAAAATGCAACTAATCCTGCTGATGTAGCAGAAGCAGAACCAGCAGAAGATCCGCTTGAACCTTGATTAAGATCCCATGGGTTTTTTGTTTTTCCATTATACCAAGTATCCCCTCTGGCTAAAGAACCAGAAGAAAGTTTAGCTATCATTACAGCTCCTGCATTTTCAAGTTTTTTAATTACTTCTGCTTTTTCATTTATAATCCTACCTTTATAAGGTTCTGTTCCCCATGTAGTTGGATAATTTGGATATGAGGCTATATCTTTAATTCCATAAGGTATTCCATGTAATATACCTCTATAAATCCCTCTTTCAATTTCATTATCAGCTCTTATAGATTGTTCTATAGCAACCTCCTCAATTAAGTTAACAACTGAGTTTAATTTTTTATCAAATTGTTTAATTCTATCTATATATATCCTTGTAAGCCTTTCTGATGACAAAATCTTGTTTTTAATTAGATATGCTAATTCTTGAATCGATAGATAAGCTATTTCATAATCATGTTTAGGAAGTTCTGTTTTAATAATTTGAAATTGAAAGTCATAATTAACATTTTGACTATAAGGTAAATTAAATGAATTAGAAGGTGAGATATTTTCTTCAAGCTTAAATTCTCTCATTTGATTAAATCCTTCTCTGTTTCTATTAACATAATCGACCATAGTTTTTATTTGCTTTGAAGTAAAATCAACAGACATTAATTTTAAAGATCGGCTTATATCAAAGGAGTTAATTCTATCATATGAAATTATAGATATTATTGAGATAAAAAAAAGTGCTGAAACAGCTAATATGAAAATGTTCTTTTTCAACTATTAATTTTTCCTTTAAATTATTAAATTTTATATAAATTTTTATAAGAAAAGTTGTAGGAAAATAAAGTTTATTATATTGGATTAATACATGAATAATATTTTTATAAATTTCTTAATATCATTTTTGACTTTCAGTATCTGTATCTTTATTGCAAATCTAACAGGTATTCAAAATATAACTTTTGCAGTTTTATTTATCTTTCTGATCCACCTACTAATTTTTGTTCCTTCATATTATTTTCAAACAGAAAAATTTTTTGATTTGACTGGGACAATATCATACGTATCGTCTGTTCTTTTTATTTTTTTTAAATCAAATACAGTAGAATCATTTAATTTAGGAAGTCTAGCATTATCAAGTTTTATAATTATTTGGTCATTAAGACTAGGAACATTTTTATTTCTAAGGATTAAAAAAGCAGGAAAAGACAGAAGATTTACTGAGATAAAGAAATCTTTTTCATGGTTTTTTATGACATTTAGTGTATCAGGAATGTGGGTTACAATATGCTCAATTTGTGCATTGACAGGTATAGCTAATGGAATAATTTTTTCTAGCACAACAATTATTGGAATAATTATTTTTATAATTGGATTTACAATAGAAATAATTGCTGATTCTCAGAAAACAAAGTTTAGAGCTAAGGACGATAATAAAGATAAATTTATTTCAATTGGTCTATGGAAGTACTCAAGGCATCCAAACTATTTAGGTGAAATAATACTGTGGCTTGGAATCTCATTAATTAGTTTTTCATCACTTGAGGGGTTTCAATATATTACACTAATTTCTCCTATTTTCACATATTTACTTTTAGTTAATGTTAGTGGAATAAATCTTTTAGAAAAAAGTGGCAAAAAAAAATGGGGTCATCTTGAGAGCTATAAGATTTATAAAAAAAATACACCTAGATTGATAGGATTCCTATAATCTGATTTAGTCTATATTAATACTAATTCCTCCAGAAATAAAAAACATATCGTTATTTATGCCCTTACCAATAGATAGATCAAGCTGTTTTTTATTGTCTAAAAGGTATGTAATTCCTGAATCAAAATTAATGTTAGAATTATCTTTAAACTCATCACCAAATATTTCAAAAAATACACCAAAAGAACCTAGGCTTTTTCCATACACGATTGTATATATAAATTGCCCATCCATTTTTTCAAATTTGTTATAACCTATATTATAGCCAATTTGAGATTGATTATTCAGATCATGTGAAACACTTATTCTACTCAGAAATCCATATACATTATTAGAATATATTTCATTAGCAGTTGGTATAGAAAGGTGAGATATAAAAGCAACTTTAGTATTATTAGAAGTTTTATTAAAGATTTTGAACTTTGCTCCTACCTCAAAATCACTAAATGATGATTTTTTCATAAATGATAATTCATCATTTATTAAATAATTACTATTAAGTCTAATTTCAATTCCTTCAATTATACCAAGCCTAAAAAGAGTGGTAATGATAGACTTAGATTTTTCTATTAAAATACCCGATTCGATTTGAATTTGTCCATATGATAAAACTAATGCAGATTCAGTTTGATCTGGTCTATCAGTTGTAATTTGAGAAAAAACCAGAGAACTATTAAACAACAGAAATAAAAAAATTAATAATCTATTTTTCATGAAAAATTTCTTTTGCAATGTAATTACTACCTGCAATAATAATTAAATCATCAGCAGAAGCCTGACTAAATATATTCCTATAAATCCTATTTGGATTTTTATCAAAATTAATATTTTCTCCTACACTTTCTTCAATTTCAAATTGATTCATTGACCTTGACATATTTGAAGAAGTAAAATAAATTAAAGATTTATCTGGAAGATAACTTACTAATTTTTTAATGTTTTTTCCTTTAACAAAGCTTAAAATAAAAAATACTTTGTCATATTCTAATGAACTTAATTGTTTTGATAAATGAACAAAACCGGAGTCGTTATGTGCAGAATCAAAAACAGTCTTTGGTCTTTCATTTATGACTGTCCACCTACCATAAAGATCAGAATTTAAATCAATTTTTAAAATTCCTTTTTCTATACTAGTATCATTAATCTTTTTGTCATTAAGATTTCTACAAATTTGGACCACTGTTTTAATATTTTTATTTAAATATTCTATGTCTGAATTTTCAAATTTTGATTTGTAATCTGATGCAAATATTATTTCTGAAAAGTTTTTATTGGCGATATCAATAAAAATACTTTCTGTTTCTCTATCTCTTTCCCCAATAATTACTTTGGTATTTTTTTTTATAATTCCTGCTTTTTCAAATGCAATTTTTTCTAAAGTATTTCCCAATATTTCAGTATGATCATATGAAATGTTTGTAATTACAGATAAAATTGGATTGATAATATTTGTAGCATCTAATCTCCCTCCTAAGCCTACTTCAATTATTGCATAGTCAACATTTTTTTCAATAAAATAGTATAGCGACATTCCAAATGTAAGCTCGAAAAAAGTAAGCTGCAGTTTTTCAATTATTTCGCGATTTGACATAATAAACTCTTTAATAAAACCCTTTTCGATTTTATTATTATTTACTTTGATTCTCTCTCTATAATCAAAAAAATGAGGTGATGTGAATGTACCTACATTATACCCTGACTCTTGAATTATTGACGATAAATATGCACATGTACTTCCCTTTCCATTTGTACCTCCGATATGAATTAGCTTTTCGTCTTGAATATTAAGATTAAGATGATCAACAAAATATTTTATTTTATCAAGACCTGGTTTATATGCTTTAGAACCTTGAGATTGATAAAATGGCAACCGATTTAAAATCCAATTCTCAGTTTGCTTATAATTCAATATTAGTAATTAAAGAATATATGCTTCCAACAATACAAATGTTATAAATCCGGCAAGAAATCCTAAGAATGCTAACCATCCTATTTTTTTTAGATACCAGAAAAACTCAATTTTTTCCATCCCCATAGCAACAACTCCGGCTGCTGAACCAATTACAAGTACACTACCTCCTGTACCTGCTGCATATGCAATTAAGTGCCATAAAGAATCATCAACTGGTTGGGAAAACATACCTATTGAAGCAGCTACTAAAGGAACATTATCAATTACTGCTGACCCTAATCCTAAGAAACCTGCAACTATTCTAATATCAGGAATAACAGTTTCTAGGTATTGAGCGAATTCAAATAGATATCCAATTGATTCTAGAGCTGCAACTGCCATTAAAATTCCTAAAAAGAATAGAATGCTTGGAAGCTCAATCTTAGTTAATGCAGAATGTACTGGACTCTTACTGTGCATAATACTATCCTCATTAGGAGTACTAATATTAAATTTAGTACCACTATATATCTCTGCAAATGTTGCAACTATAGCAAGTGAAAGCATCATACCCACATAAGGTTGAAGACCAGTAAAAACTTTAAAAAATGGAACAAAGAGAATAGCTGATAATCCTAACCACAGCATTCTAGTACCTATTTTAGTTATACTACTTTCATCATTATCCATTTTATCTAAATTTCCTTTAAAGGGTTTTAGAAATGACGCAATATATACTGGTACTATCATACATACTACAGAAGGAATAAACACATAATACAATAACATTGGGACAGTAACTTTATCAGCTATCCATAACATTGTTGTAGTTACATCTCCAATTGGTGACCAAGCCCCTCCTGCATTTGCTGCAATCACAATTAATCCAGCAAACCATAATCTTAGATTTTTATCTCTAATGATTTTCTGGAGAATTGTAATTAAAACAATAGTGGCAGTTAAATTATCGATTATGGCAGACAGAATAAATGCTAATATTGAAAATATCCATAATAATTTTCTCTTTGATTTGGTTCTAATGAATGATTTTATTTTTTCAAAACCATTATAATAATCAATAATCTCAACAATGGTCATTGCTCCTAAAAGGAAAATTAATATCTCTGAAGTGTGAGATAAATGATATGCCATTATCTTCTTTATTTTTGTAGGTATTAGTTCCCGTAACTCTGTATCAACTTCAAATACCGGTATGTGAAATATTGCAATCAATGCCCATAAAAAAGCCATCATCGCTAAAGCAGGTATAAGCTTATCAATTTTTAAACTATGCTCTAATGTTATTGCTAAATAACCTAAAATAAATATTCCTAATAATATTGTTTCCATTTAATTAAAATTTATTCCCATGATTGAAGCATAACCCTTGTTATACTCCTAGTATATTCATCATCTTTTGTCTCTTCTATCCATTTGGTAATTGCATCTGCTTGATCTTTATTTTCGGCATTACCAAAGTCCAAAGCGGCAACTAGATCAGGATAAGTTAAATATATATAATGAGTTTCACCATTTTCAACCCCATGAGTAGTTTGACCAATTGAAACATATCCAGAATCATCATTAAAAGCAGACATTAAGTTTGCAAAAGCTGTTAAAAATTTAATTGGATCTTTTACTTTCCACTGGTGTGATTGAGCAATAGGCTGTTGCCATTTATCTAGATTATATCTCACAAGAGTAACACCTGCCGTAACAGAAAATCCATCCCTGCTAGTTAAAGAATTTAATTTTGATACATAAGCATCCCATTCCGGTGTTAATTTTCTAGATTCAAATTCTGCAAGTGCCTCCTTAGAACCTACAAAATTTAAAACATGAGTAGCCTTTTCACTTGATCCTTTATATTCAATACTCCATAGAGAAACTCTAACACTCTCGGGTATTAGAATATTAGAATAGAATCCATCAATTAAATTATATACAGAGTCAGTATTTTCAAAAGGAACATTTAAATTAACATTCTGCCATGTAATATTTTGTGCACCTATATTAAATGAAATTAATGATAGAATAAGTAAATATGTTTTTTTCATTTGAATGATTTATGGTAGACAACTAATTTATTAAAAAAATTAAACTTTTGACAAGAAAATCTTTCCAGAACAATGATCTTTCGATGCTCCCGTTACCGAAGAATAACAATTGTTAATATTTTGATGTCTTAAAACTCCTAGAAACGCAAAGATTAATGCTTCTTTAAATTCAATTATATTATTTGAAGGAATTATTATTTTACAGTTTGTTCTAGTCCTAATCATATTAATTAAATAATCATTATATGCACCTCCACCAGTAACTAAAACTTTCTCAATGTTATTTAAATTATTTGCAATTTGAGTTGCAATATGGTTAGAAAATGTATTTAATAAATTTTCAATTGGATGATCTATAAATTTATTTATCAATGGAATTAAATTTTTATCTACCCACTCAACTCCCAATGTCTTAGGAGGAATAGATTTATAATATTCTAGTTTATCCAGTTCTTTAGAAAGATCTATAATTGTCTTTCCTGATAAGGCCATAGACCCCTTATCATCATAATCCTTTCCAATTTTTTTTGATAAATTATTGAGTATGATATTAACAGGGCATATATCATAAGCTATCAACTTATTATTTTGATACTTTGAAATATTAGCAAATCCCCCAAGATTAATAAAAGAGTCATATTCTCTAAATAAATATTTTTCGCCTACAGGAACTAGAGGAGCTCCTTGACCTCCAAGTTTCACATCTTGAACTCTAAAATCACATATAACATCTTTATTAATTTTTTTTGAAAGAATTGGCAAATTTCCAATTTGATAAGTAATTGCATTAGAGGGATCATGAATAGCTGTATGCCCATGAGAACTTATAAAATCAATTCTATCAATTGAAAATTGATTTATAAATTGACTAAGAATTTCTGCTAGCTTATAAGAGTAATGAATATCAATTTCTTTAATTTCTTCAAGACTCTTATTAGATAGATCAATTAATAATTTTGCTACAGAATCTTCATATTTATATGTTTTAGAGTAAATAATATCAAAACTCCAACTTTCATCTTGAGTAAACTTCACATAGACAATATCTAACCCATCTAAAGAGGTTCCTGACATGACTCCAATTACATAAAAGATATTCATTTTTTATTGAAAAAAATTCCAAACTAACCCTAATCTTACTGACAGGTCTCTATATGGATTAAATGGATCAGAATAATAGTCGTAACCTGTAAATGAACTATTTAAATGTTCAACTTTGATAAATACTCGCGTCTGTTGTATCCTAGCATTAAAAAAGAAGTCAAATCTTGGATATTCACCTATTTCTTTAAAGTTTTGAGTAACAAATTCTGACAACAGAGGATTATAATAATCTGCATAGAACTTAGTAAAATAATTAAATGTTATACCAGTTTGAATATATAGTGAATTATTAAAAATATCAGATGAAAACATTAAAGTATTTCTAGTTACCCATTCTGGAACGTTGAGAGTCAAATATTCTCCTAAATCTATTTCTTGCTCCTTTTTTTGAAATAATCCAGTATTTATAAGACTAAATTTTCCAATATTAATCTTACTATCTAACCTAATTTTAAAAAATTTAATTTGAGTGTTCTCCTGTTCAACTATAGCAAACCTTTTATTTTCAATTTCACCAGTTAACTCATTTGCGGTTTCTTTAAAATATGTATAATTATCAATCTCACTATATTCACCAGATATTTTTAATAAATCATTATAGGATAAATTAATTGAGGCAGTTCTTACTTTTTGATTTTTTAGATTATCATTATACCAGTTATATTTTGAATATGCACTATTAAATAATACATAATTAAAATTAGGAGTGTTTTCAAAAACTGATGATTTAAAATCTACATATAAATTTTTTAAAATTTCTCCATTTAGTTCAATTAGGAATGAGTTAAACAAATATTCATCCTTCAACGACTTATTATAATTGAAATGGAAATTATAATTTCCAAGACTTTTTTTCCAATTAGCGGTTATAATCTTTTGATCTATACTTAAGTCATACGGTAAGTTACTAATAGAATCCTCTATTTGTTTAAATTTATTTATCCAAGAAATATTATTAAATCCCAACTCAAATTTTCCAATTTTATTTAAATCTATTTTGGCAAATAACTCATGTTCCTGTTTTGTAAATCTTTGAAGATCAAGTATTGGTTTTTCTCCAACGAATTCTCCAAAAAAATTTGCAGCATATTGATCTTTGTATTCAAATTTTTTGTACTCGTGGGTAAATTTATATCCTACAGAAATAATATCATTTTCACTATTTTTTAAAATGGTTCTCTGTAGGTATGAAAAAAACCTCTTGGAGTATAGATTGTTTTCAGATAAAATAGCTGCCCCAAGTCTAGACCTATCTAAATATCCATCATAGTAGACCATCTTGTATGATCCATCTTCATTTAAAATCTGATTTCCCTCATTATCAAGTTCAAAATAATTTGGTGCTTGTTCAAAAAAGTATATATCGTCCGAACCTAAGCCTCCGTTTTCTTTATTAAAAATATTTTGAGATGTTAGATGGAGTCTCCATATAGTTTTATTGTCTTTAGATTTAAAATTTGATGAAAATCTTATTTGATTACCTCTTGATCTAGTACCTTGATATTTTCCTAAAGATTTATATCCCTTTTGAGCAATTGTAAAATTATATTCAGGTGTTAAATTTATAGACAATAAAAAATCTAAAATTTGACCTTGTTCAAAAGTTGATTTTGCAAACATTTCAGTAAAAGGTGTTGGCACATTATAGTAACCTATATCTTCTTTCTCATAATAATGATAGTGTTTTGCTTTTGCACCAACTTGTGGAAGATTATAAAAATCGTAAAAGTTATATGACAGTTTGTTATATGTATGACCTACATTTGCAAATGATAGCAATTCAAACATGTCTCTTCTTAAAAAATTAAATTGATAATCCTTTGATATAGACAATGTAGTGTCTATACTTATTGATGTTCCATCCTCATAGAAAATTTTATAATCCTTAATAGTAATAGAATCTTTTTTTTCTTCTTTTGGTTTTACTTTAAGTTCTTTTTCTTTAGTTTTTAATTTTTGATTATCTACTTCAGATTGAGCAATTAAACTAATCGGTAATAAAAAAAAAGCTAAAACCAGAAAAAAATTCTGCATCTATTTTGTAATTTTATACTAATGTAATATTTCTTTTAAAGATTACTTTTATCAAAATGTTAATTACAAAGTTTTCAGAGCATAAAATGGAAGCAGGAATTGATGAAGCAGGAAGGGGGAGCCTTGTTGGACCTGTGACTGCAGCAGCAGTAATATTAGATAACGATTTAAAAATTCCATGTCTTAATGATTCTAAAAAGTTATCAAGTATTAAAAGATATGAGTTAAGAAAAATAATTGAAGAAACGGCAATTGCTTATTCAGTAAGTTTTGTCGACTGTAAAACAATAGATAAAATAAATATTCTAAATTCAACATTAAAAGCTATGCACAATTCAATAGAAAATCTAAAAATAAAGCCCAGTTTTATTCTAGTTGATGGCAACAGATTCAAACCCTATAAAAACATTTTACATAAATGCGTTGTAAATGGTGATCAAAAGTATTTTAACATAGCTGCAGCATCAATTTTAGCTAAAACATATAGAGATGATTATATGGAGTCTATTCATCATAAATTTCCTATTTATGATTGGAAAAATAATAAAGGGTATGGTACAATGCATCATATTGAGATGATTAGAAAACATGGAAAAACAATTTTTCATAGAAAATCTTTTAAACTAAAGTCTGATCAATTAAAACTTAGTCTTAGTTAATGAAATTTATTAGTAAGTTATTTTTGTCCTTTTTATTTTTAATCTATTCGTGTAGTTCAAATCAAGAAACTTTAATCTCTGGATTAGATCTTTTGCCATCTGATTCATCAATAATTATTAATATTAATGATATTGATACCACAAGGAAAATATTAAATGAAAATTTATTAGTAAATGCAATTTATCCAATGTATAAGTCAATTACTAAAAAGCTTAGCATACTTGTTGATGATAAAATAAAGAACGGGATCTTAAGTGTCTCTCCATACGGAAAAGATGATCTAGCCTATACATTTATTAGCAAGATTGATCTTAATGATTCTTTATTTAATGATTTAAATAAATTACAGAAATATCAGAATTTTAATATTTATTCGAATGATAATAAAAATATATACATAGCATCTTTAGAAGATTTTTATGTGAGCTCTGATAAGGATATAATAATCGAAAATATTATTAGAGATTTTAATTCAAAAAATTATAATGTAGACTCTGAATTATTGAAAATTTCAAAAACAATTTTAAATAATGAACCTTTTAATATTTTTCTTAAATCCAAAGAGAAAAAGGAAAGAAATGATATTTTTAAAAATCTTTCCTTCTTTCCAAATGTTAACACTTCTTGGATTGCATATGACTTTCAAAACTCATTAAGTGAAATTAATTTAAATGGAGTGACAAGAATTAATGATTCAATTAATTCAAAGCTATCTATATTAAAAGATATTTATCCTATTGAACTAAAAACTGATAAAATAATACCTAATTCGTTTAAATCATTTATATCAATAGCTGTTGGTGATTATGAAAGATTCATTTTCAACATGAAAAATTATTTAAACTCAAATAATATTTCAGCAGATAATTTAAGTTTTAAATCATTAAGCATAATTGAAGAAATAAGTTTTGTAGATGATCAAGAAAAATTTATCGTTTTAGGAATCAGAAATATTGAACAGATTAATAATTATTTTGATTTATTTGATACTGATTATGAAAATATTAAGCTTATCAATTTTAAAGATAATTTTGAACAGCTGATTGATTATCTTAACTATAAATCAAATGTAAAATATACTTCTATTGTTGATAATTTTTTAATTCTTACGAATTCAGTTTCACAACTAAGAAAAATTAATAATTCAATTAGTGTTAACGATGTATTGGGGTCTAATTCAGATTACCTAAAATATAAAAACAATAATTCCTCAAAATATAATTTTTATTGGGTTGCAAATTCTTTAAATATCATAGATGATATAAATATTAATAATTATGAATTAGATGAATATCCATATATTTCTCTATCAGGAGCTTTAAATCAAAATATAGCACTTTTTAATTTTGATTTTTCTAAGGTTAATAAAAGTATAGAAAATGGAAATATATACACAGAGTTTCTAATTTCATCAAATGAAGAGATAATTTCAGATCCTATTTGGCTTAAAAATCACTTAAATAAAGGTTATGATTTTGCATTTCAGGACAGTAATAATTATCTAAATTATTATTCTAATAAAGGTGATCTTTTATGGAGAAAATCACTTTCGGGGAGAATTATTGGCGAAATAAAACAAATTGATTTATATAAAAATGGAAGATTACAAATTTTATTTAGAACTAGCAATAGATTGTATTTGATTGATAGAAATGGTAAAGAAGTAAGTCAACTAAGTTTTGATATTAAAGATGGAGAAATTAATCATCCTATTTCAGTTTTTGATTATGATAAAAATAGAAACTACAGAATCCTTGTAACTACTGATAATAAAGTTCAAATGTATGATAGTAGTGGTAAAATTGTTAATGGATTTAATCCTGATAATTTCAAATCAGAAATTATTAATAGTCCTGTCCATATAAGAATAGATGATAAGGATTATATAGTATTACAATTAAAAAATGGGGAGTTAAAAATATTAAACAGAAGAGGCAAAGACAGAGTAGTTGTTGATGAAAAAATTCAATTTAGCAATAACTCTGTGTTTTCATTTTTAAAATTATTTACGACTACAGATGATCAAGGAAATTTAATTCAAGTTGATTCTGATGGAAAATTAACTAGAGACAACAGAAACTTGTCTAAGGATAATTTGATTAACATTTATAATAATAATTTGATATATCTAAATGAACAGGAATTATCAATAAATGGGATTTCTATAAAGTTACCAATTGGTAGATATTCAAGACCAAAATTATTTAATGTAAATGGAAATCTATTTGTAGGTATAACAGATCTTAATGAAGGTAATTTATATTTGTTTAAGGATAATGCAGAATTAGTTGAAGGTTTCCCAATAAAGGGAAGTTCATCTTTTAATTTAATTGATTCTGATAATGATGGTAAATTAGAAATTATATCAAGGCTTGATAAATTTTCTGTTGTTTCATATGAGATTAATTAATTTTCATAAAATATTTTTGCACCAAAATGTTTAGCAAAATTTTTCATTAAACACTTTTTTAATTTTTTAATGTCTATTTCTTCGTTCAATAATTCAGATATAGAAGTAACACCCTTATCTTTTATTCCACAAGGAATTATATTTTTAAATTCTTCAAGATTAGAATCAACATTTAAACAAAATCCATGCATGGTAACCCATCTACTTGCTCTTATGCCAAATGCACATATTTTTTTGTATTTATTTAAATTTTCAACCCATACACCAGTTTCTCCTTTAATTGTAAATCCTAAAATGTCGTAAAAACTTAGAGTATCTATAATAGTATTTTCAAGAGATCTTAAATAAAGATTTATATCAGTAAAAAAATTATCTAAGTCAATTATAGGATAACCCATAATTTGACCTGGACCGTGGAATGTTATATCGCCCCCTCTATTAATTTTAAAAAATTCAATTTCTTTTTCTTTTAATTGATTCTTATTTAAAAGAAGATTTGACATTTCTCCACTTTTTCCAATAGTATAAACTGGGTTATGCTCGGTGAAAATTAAATAATTGTTGGTTTGTATTTTTTTTTCTAGAGTCCTATTTTGAACTTTTTGATCAATTATTTTTTGAAAAATATCTTCTTGAAATTTCCAGGCATCAGAAAACGAAGTCCTCCCTATATCTTTAACTATTATTTTTTTATTTTTCATTAATCATTCAAATATAGAAATTTGTACTTCAATGATTATTTTATAAAACCTATCTTTGTTTAAACAATATATAGTGACCGAACAAGAAAAAATAAGGAGAGAAAAACTTGAAGAGCTAAAAAAGCTTGGAATTGATCCTTATCCAGCTGAACTTTATCCAGTAACAAATTATTCTACAGATTTAATCTCTAAATATGAAGATAAAAAACAAGTAGTAATTGCTGGTAGAATTATGTCTAGGCGAATTCAAGGAAATGCTTCTTTTGCAGAAATTTTGGATAGTAAAGGTAGAATTCAAGTATATTTTAACAGAGATGAGATTTGTGAAGGAGATGAAAAAACTAAATATAACGTAGTTTATAAAAGGTTACTTGATATTGGAGATATAATTGGTATAAATGGTGAATTGTTTAAAACAAAAGTTGGAGAAATCACGGTATTAGTAAAAGATTTCAAAATTCTTAATAAATCACTAAGACCACTTCCATTACCAAAAGTTGATTCTCAAGGAAAGGAATATGATAGTTTTACTGATTTAGAACAAAGATACAGACAAAGATATGTTGACCTTATTGTAAACCAAAGTGTAAAGGAAACATTTGTAAAGAGAACAAAAATTATTAATTCTATTAGAAATTTTTTAAATAATAAAGATTATCTCGAGGTAGAGACTCCCATTTTACAATCAATTCCAGGTGGAGCAACAGCTAGACCATTTATAACTCATCACAATGCATTAGATATACCTCTTTATCTAAGAATTTCAGATGAATTGTTTTTAAAAAAATTGATTGTTGGTGGGTTTGAGGCTGTTTATGAATTCTCTAGAGATTTTAGAAATGAAGGAATGGATAGAAATCATAATCCTGAATTTACAATACTTGAACTTTATGTTGCATACAAAGATTATTTCTGGATGATGGAACTCACTGAGTCATTAATTGAAAAAGTATGTATAGAGCTTCATGGTAAAACTAAACTTGAATTTGATTCGAAGAAAATAGATTTTAAGGCTCCATACGAGAGGATATCAATTACTGAAGCTATTATTAAATATACTGGTTATGACATCTCAGGTAAAAATGAAAGCGATTTAAGATCCATTTGTAAAGATCTAAATATTGATATAGACGATAGTATGGGAGAAGGAAAGTTGATAGATGCAATTTTTGGTAATAAATGTGAAAAAAACTTTATCAATCCTACATTTATAACTGATTATCCTAAATCAATGAGTCCCCTAACAAAAGAGCACAGATCAAATCCTAATCTCACAGAAAGATTTGAATTAATTGTGAATGGAATGGAAATTGCAAATGCATATTCAGAGCTTAATGACCCAATTGACCAATTAAAAAGATTTGAAGATCAATTTGAATTAAGTAAGAAAGGTGATGATGAAGCAATGTCTATTGATATGGACTTTATTAAATCTTTAGAGTATGGAATGCCTCCTACATCAGGAATTGGAATTGGAATTGATAGACTAGTTATGCTTATGACTGATAAAACATCAATTCAAGAAGTTTTATTCTTCCCTCAAATGAAACCAATAAAAAAGGAACCCGATATTTCCGAAGATGCAAAGATTATTTTTAATAGACTCAAAAATATTGAGCAAATTCTTTTAGCTGACTTTAAATCAGAATTTGATTTATCAAATAAGAAATGGGATAAAGTTTTAAAAGAGCTTAGGGGAAATGATTTAATAGATATTTTTAAGTCTGATGATGGAAGTTTATTCATCAAACCTGTTTAATTTAAACCTTTCAATTAAAGTTATTAATTTCTCAGCATATTTTGGATCAGTGGCATAACCAGCAGCTTTAAGCCCAATTGCCCATGACTTATAATCTTTTCTATTTAACTTAAATAATGAACTGTATCTGTCCCTTTCAACTAGAAATAGAGAATGGTCTTTATAAGATCTTAAAGGGTTTTTATATGACCTAAAACATTCATCTTTTGCATCATCATCATGTGAAATTGATTTACCTTTCCATCCTTTGTGACACTTAATACCAAAATGATTATTTGCTTTTTTTGCCAGAGTACTTTGACCATGACCCGATTCCAGAATTCCTTGAGCTAACGTTATACTCGCAGGTATTTTGTAGAATCTCATGTTTTTAGTTGCAGCCGGAGCATATTTCTTTATATATAAATTTATCTGATCATCAACAGACAAATTACTTTCTGATAAAGGCCTAAATGATGAACATGAAGAAAGAAATATGAATATTAAAAACAGTAATAATTTTTTCATAACTTTAGAATAATGGAAATTATAAAAAAATTATACTCTCAAAAAATAATATTATTCACATTAGCTTTAATAATTAACTCATGTGGAATTTATGTCCAATATGATTATGATTCTGATGTGGATTTTAATAAGTACAATTCATATACATTCTATGAACCAGATATTGAGAAGGTTGAAATTTCCGATCTTGATAAAAAGAGGATTTTAAAATCACTAGATATGGGCCTTAAGTCTAAAGGACTTGAGAGATCTAGTTCTCCTGATCTATTAGTTACATTTGAGACTCAATCAAAAGAAAGGGTCTATGTTAATAATTATTTACCCTATGGCTGGAGTCCTTTCTTTTACCGATATCCGTACTCATCAGGATACTCAAGAGTTCAAGGTACTCTTTATGTGAATTTTATTGATAGTAAGAATCAACAGCTTATATGGCAAGGTAAAGGTGTAGGAGTTTTAAATGAATACTCAAAAGATAGAGATAAGATGATTGGTAATTTTGTTTCAAGTATACTTGAAAAATTTCCACCTACAGCTGACTAATTATTTTTTCAGACTCAGCTAAGGCTTTACCTATAGCATTAATATTTTTTCCACCTCCAGTAGCAAAGAAAGGCTGACCTCCACCGCTACCATCAATTATAGGAGCTAACTGTTTTATAATATTTGAAGCATTAAAATTCCTTTCAGCTATTAAATTCTTTGAAATAAAACATGAAATAAATACTTTTTCATCACTACTAGATAAAACAATCATAAATAGATTATCTATTTCATTAGAGAGTGAGAAGCATAATTCTTTGATTGATTTATTATCTAGTTCTAATTCCCCCGTGAATGTATTTAAACCATTAACTTCTTTTATCTCATTAATAATTAATTCTTTTATTGATTGAATTTTTAACTTGTTTTGAGAATCTATTTCTTTTTGAAGGAGTTTATTTGCTTTTTCACTTTCAGCTTTTTCTTTAAGTACTTGATCTTTTAACTGTTCTTCCTTAATTCTAGTTTTATTACTCGATGCTGTAATTCTTCTAATACCAAATGCCTGGGAACCCTCAGAAATTATTTTAAAATCTTCAATCTCTTTTGTATTATCTACATGAGTACCTCCACATAGTTCATAAGATTCACCAAACTTTATTGTTCTTACAACATCCCCATATTTTTCTGAAAATAGACCAATAGCTCCTGCTTTAATTGCATCATCATAATTTGCTTCCCTATTTTCAACGCACTTAATTTCATCTTTAATTAAGTCTTTAACAAGTTCTTCAACGTCATTTAATTCTTTATCTGATAGTTTAGATTGATGTGAAAAATCAAATCTAAAAATATCTTCAGTAAGCATGGAACCTCTCTGCTCTATATGGTTTCCTAATATTTTTTTTAGTGCAAATTGAAGAAGGTGCGTTGAAGTATGATTTTTCTGAATAGATACCCTTCTATCTTTATTAATTTTCATTAGTAAAGATTCATCTAGTTTATCTGGTAAATCATCTACGAGATGAATTATGTCCTCACCTTCTCTAAAAGTATTTTTTACAGCTATAGTTACTGAGTTTGAAATAATTTCTCCAGTATCTCCAATTTGTCCACCTCCTTCAGGATAGAAAGGGGTTTCATTTGTAACAAGATGGTATTGAGTTTCTCCTTCACTGGTTATACATTCGCGATACTTGAAAACTTTTGTTTCAAGTTCATAATCATCGTAGCCTTTAAATACATTTATAGATGAAATCTCATTTACAATAACCCATTCTTTAACCTCTTCATTACTTGTTGATTTTGATCTGCTTTTTTGAACTTTCATATGTTCATTAAATTCATCTAAATCAACTTGAAAATCATTTTCACTTGCAATTAATGACGTAAGATCAATGGGAAATCCATATGTATCATAAAGCTTGAAAGAATCTTCACCGCTAATTTTCTTATCATTTGGATTAGACTCAATAATTTGATTTATAAGGGAGAGGCCTTGATTTAATGTTTTGAGGAAACCTTTTTCTTCCTCATGAATTAATGAGGTAATGTATTTACTCTGATTTTTTAAGTCAGGATAAATAGTCAGATATTGTGAGATTACTACATCAACAAGTTCATAGATGAATGGAGTCTTTATGTCAAGATTTGTATATCCATATCTTATAGCTCTTCTTAGAATTCTCCTGATAACATATCCAGGTCCATTATTGCTTGGTATTTGACCATCTGAAATTGTGAATATTAAGGCTCTAATATGATCAGAGATGACTCTTATAGCAATATCAATATTTTCATCACCTGACAAATATTTTTTATTTGAAATATCTTCAATTTTCTTAATAATATCTGCAAATAAATCCGTGTCATAAGTTGACTCTTTTTTCTGTAGTGCCATACAAAGTCTCTCAAGTCCCATTCCAGTATCCACATATTTTTTTTCAAGTTTTATTAAGGATCCATCTTTCTTCCTATTGTATTGGATGAATACTAAATTCCATATTTCTACAACTTGAGGATGGTCTTTATTTACAAGATCCGCTCCTTTAATTTTTTTCTTATCTGATTCAGATCTTAGATCAATGTGAATTTCAGAACATGGTCCACAAGGTCCTATATCTCCCATCTCCCAAAAGTTATCCTTTTTGTTACCACTTATAATTCTATTTTCACTAAAAAACTTTTTCCATTCGTCAAAAGCTACTTGATCAAATTCAAGATTATCATCTTTTGATCCTTCAAATACAGAGACATAAATATCCTCTTTTTTAATTCCATATATATTAGTGATTAGATCATATGACCAACCAATTATCTCTTTTTTGAAATAATCATCAAAGCTCCAATTACCCAGCATTTCAAAAAAAGTATGGTGGTAGGTGTCAACTCCAACCTCTTCTAAGTCATTGTGCTTTCCCGAAACCCTAAGACACTTTTGAGAGTTTGCAACTCTAGAAAACTTGGATCCTTGATTACCTAAAAAAATATTTCTAAACTGATTCATACCAGCATTAGTAAACATTAAATTTTTATCCGATTCGTTGATTACAGAGGCTGAGGGAATAATATTGTGTCCTTTGTCTTTGAAGTATTGAAAAAATTTTTCTCTAACAACGGATGAATTCATTTTTTTTATATTTGTAGAGGTTTACAGCCATTAAAAGGTTGAAATTACAACAAATTGGTCTATGTCCAAAACTAAATACTACTTTGATTCTGATAATTTAGAGTTTGTTCCAATCAAAAGAACATTTGTAGAACGTATCTACAGGTTGTCTCTTTTTTTAATTAGTTCAGTGATTATTGGAGCATTTATTACAGTTGTACTTCTAAACACTGATTTTATCGATACACCTAAGGAAATAGTTCAGGCTCGAGAAATAGACAATTATGAACTACAATTAAAAGTATTGAACAAAAAATTAGAGCAAGTTGAATCTACTTTAGCTAATATTGAGAAAAGAGATAATAACCTCTATAGGGTTTATTTTGAGGCTAGTCCTATTCCTGAAGATCAAAGAAGATCAGGATTTGGTGGTGTAAATAGATATGATTATTTAGAAGGATTTGAAAGTTCAGACGTTATAGTAAATACAACAGAGAGGCTAGACATTTTAACTAAAGAATTAGTAATTCAATCTAAATCACTAGATGAAATTGAACTTTTAGCTAAGAGCAAAGAATCACTTTTAACCTCAATTCCGTCAATACAACCTGTAAGCAGCTCTGATCTAAAAAGAATGGCATCTGGTTATGGTTATAGAATTGATCCATTTACTAAGAAAAGAACTATGCACTGGGGTATGGATTTTTCTGCAAAGACTGGTACACCCATATATGCAACTGGTGACGGAAGAATCTCAAGAGCAGATGCTAGAGCCGTTGGTTTTGGTAACCACGTTAGAATTGATCATGGTTTTGGATATGTGAGTATATACGCTCACATGGATAAAATTGTTGTTCGAAGAGGCAATAGAGTAAAAAGAGGAGATCTTATAGGTTATGTTGGTAACACCGGTAGATCTGTTGCTCCTCATCTTCATTATGAAATTGTGAAGGACGGTAGAAAAATAAATCCTATAAACTTCTACTCAGGTAGTCTATCCCCAATTGAATTTGAAGAGCTAGTAAATCAGGCTTCACAGGAGAATCAATCTCTTGACTAAAATGTTTAGTAATCTTCCAGAAAAAAAATACTATAGCATAAGTGAAGTAGCAACTCACTTTAAAGTCAATACTTCATTATTAAGGTTTTGGGAAAAAGAATTCAAAGAGATAAATCCTATGATTAAATCATCTGGAATAAGAAAGTATACAAAAGAAAATATTGAGTCCATAAGATTAATATATACCCTTCTAAAAAAAGATGGACTAACAATTCAAGGTGCAAAAAAGAAGTTAAAATCTAAAGATATATCAGAAGATGAAAATCTGGCAATCTTGAAAAAGCTTAACAAAATTAAAGAGGAGCTAAAATCTCTAAAAAAAACTTTATAATTATTTTTTTCTTAGAAAAACATCAATGGGAACTCCTGAAAAATTGAAATTTTTTCTCAATTGATTTTCTAGAAAACGTTTATAAGGATCTTTTATATACTGAGGCAGATTACAGTAAAATGCAAACTGAGGATACCTAGTAGGAAGTTGTCTACAAAACTTGATTTTTATGTATTTACCTTTAGTACTAGGTGGAGGTTTTTGCTCAATGATTGGTAGAATAAAATCATTTAACTTTTTAGTAGGTATTTTATATTCCCTTCTTTGATTTACCTCCATTGCAATTTTAATTGCATCAAAGATTCTTTGTTTTGTTAAAGCCGAAATAAATACAATTGGTATATCAGTAAACGGAGATGTTTTAGATATAATTTCTTCTTCAATTGATTTAGTAGTCATATGATCTTTTTCCACAGTATCCCACTTGTTAACAAGAATAACAATACCTTTTTTATTTCTAGCTGCAAGCCAAAAAATATTTTGAACCTGAGAATCAAAACCTCTTTCTACATCAAACATTATTAAACATGTATCTGAATTTTCAATTGCTCGAACAGATCTTAAAATTGAGTAGAACTCAATATCTTCAGATACTTTACTTTTTTTTCTAATACCAGCTGTATCAATTAAGTCAAATTCAAAACCAAATTGATTATATCGAGTGTATAAACTATCTCGAGTTGTTCCAGCAACATCAGTGACTATGAATCTATCTTTTCCGATAAGGGAATTAATAAATGATGATTTACCAGCATTGGGTCTTCCAACAACAGCAAACTTAGGGACATCCGAAATTATTAAGTCCTCTTTTGGAAGCTTATCGGATAATAAGTCCAAAAATTCACCTGTTCCAGATCCATTAATCGATGATAAACAGAATAGATTTTCAAAACCCAGAGAATAAAATTCGTTAGAGTCTTCTATAAGTTTAGAATTATCAACTTTATTTACCAAGAGTAGAGTTTCTTTAGAGGATTTATGAAGCATATCTGCAATAGATTGATCAACTCCAGTTAGACCATCTTTAACATCAACCAAGAATAAAATTACATCAGCTTCCTCAATGGCTAATATTACTTGCTTATCAATCTCTTTTTGAAAAACGTCATCACTTGAAGGAAGGTATCCTCCAGTATCTATAACACTAAACTCAACTCCATTCCAGTCAGATTTTCCATAATGCCTATCTCTAGTTACTCCACTTACCTCATCAACAATGGCCTCTTTCCTCTCAATTAATCTATTGAAAAGTGTAGATTTACCAACATTAGGTCTTCCAACTATTGCAACAATTCCACTCATTTAATTATAGATTATATCCAAATTTTTTTAAAGAAGATGGATCATTTCTCCAATTCTTTCTCACCTTAACAAATACTTCTAAGAATATTTTCTTTCCAAAAAATTTCTCTAGATTACTTCTTGCTTCAGAAGCAACTCTTTTCAATGCGGATCCCTTATGACCAATCAGAATGCCTTTTTGTGAATCTCTTTCAACTAGAATTAAAGATCTAATTTTAATAATTTTTGGTGAGTCCTTAAAATCTTCAGTTATTACCTCAACAGAGTATGGAACTTCTTTGTCATAATGAATTAAAATCTGCTCTCTTATGGATTCATTTACAAAAAATCTTTCAGGTCTATCAGTAAATTGATCTTTTGGAAAAAATGGAGGCGATAAAGGAAGCTTCTCTTTAAAAATTTCAATCAACTCATCAATAAAGAATCCTTCAATTGCAGAGACCGGGTAAATATCAACATTTGGAAATATTGATTTCCAATGCGATATTGATTCTTCTAATTCTTGTTGAGAAGAAAGATCAATCTTGTTAATCAATAGAATTATTGGAATTTTAAAAGAATTTAGTTTTCTAACTAATGATTCATCAAAAGACTCTTTATTTCCAACCTCTTCAACTATTACTAGGAAATCAGAGTCTATTAAAGTTTCTTTAATAAACTTCATCATTGCCTCTTGAAGTTTGTAGCTTGGATCTAAAATGCCAGGGGTATCTGATAAAACAATTTGATAATCTTCACCATTTATTATTCCTCTAATTCTATGTCTTGTAGTTTGAGCCTTAGAAGTAATAATAGATAGCTTCTCTTTCATAAAAGAGTTAATCAAAGTTGATTTACCAACATTTGGTCTCCCAATAATTGATACAAATCCGGATCTATGTTTAGTATTAGTCATTTCGGCAAAGATAACTACTTAAATTCAATGCCTTAAAAACTAAGTAATGAAAGTTTACTATATTTGCACTCTATATCGCGAGGTAGAGCAGTAGGTAGCTCGTTGGGCTCATAACCCAAAGGTCGCAGGTTCGAGTCCTGCCCTCGCTACTAAAACAATAAAACGGTTATACTATATTAGTGTAACCGTTTTTTTTAATTTTATTATTAAGATGCAGTTTTATTCAAATCCAATATATGTTTTAATCATGCTTTCATTGATGGTAATACTATCAGTTTATGCTGGCAAATCAAAAATAGGGACCAAACTTGGTGGACCTGCATTATTGGTAATTATTTTTACAGCAATTATTGCAAATTTTGAATTAATTCCTTCAGCTTCTAATAGCATTGATTTATATGATATAATTTTTAAATATGTAGCACCTATATCAATTTTTTACTTATTACTAAATATTAATATATCCTCAATAAAAAAGGCAGGGTTACCAATGATAGGTCTCTTTATATTAGGTTCTTTAGCTACTACTTTCGGCATATTAGTCTCATGGTATATTCTATCGCCTGAAATTACATTAGGAGAGGATGCAAGGATTATTGCAGGAATGTTAACAGGAACATACACTGGTGGAAGTGTTAATTTTAATGCAATTGCATTAGAATATGATTTTCAAAGAAAGGGAGTGTTGTATGCAGGAACAATTGCTGTCGACAATGTAGTTACAACAATTTGGATTATGATTACTTTGACTATACCAATGATTTTTAGAAATGTATGGAAAAGTAATAGGTCAATTATTAAAAATTCAAATAAAAAACAGCATAATTCTCATCTTGATTCAATAGATTTTGAATCCTTAATTTGGTTAGTTTTCTTAGGAATTACTTCATATTTTCTATCAGATATAATTTCAAGTTATACTAATATTCCTTCAATTTTAATATTAACAACTATAGGAATATTATTAGCTCAATTAAAATTTATTTCAAATTTAAAAGGAAGTCATAGTCTAGGAATTTACATGGTTTATCTTTTCTTAGCAGTAATTGGTGCTTATTGTGAACTAAGCGCTGTTGATAAGCTGGAAGAGATAGGTATTACTCTTTTATTATTTACAAGTATAGCGGTACTTTTTCATGGAATTATTTTTATACTTATTGGCGGATTAGTTTACAGAGATTGGGATATGATTTCAATTGCAAGTCAAGCAAATATTGGCGGTGGAACATCTGCTATAGCTTTGGCTGAGGCTTTTGATAGAAAAGATTTAATTCTTCCTGCTATTTTAATTGGAAGTCTAGGAAATGCCTTAGGTACTTATCTTGGATTTATGGTAGTCTATATTCTCTAGAAAACTACTTCATCCGATACTTGCTGAAGAAATGGCAGAACTTCATCTTCTACAATGCTATAATAAATGTCAACTCCTTTATTATCTACTCCTTTATACCTCTTTGATAGATTCATAGAAGACTCTGCACTTATATGTGAAAAAATAACACAGCTTGCAAGGTATGATCCATTAGAATTTGGATGCTTATCATCTTCCATGAGTAAACTAAATTGAGGGTACTTATCTTGGAATATCTTAAATGCTCTCCCAACTGGGATTAACTTATTAGCAGTTCCTTCAATTATCTCTTTTATATTTTCTTCTATTGGATATTCCACATTATCTAAATTAAACTGCTCAATAGATGGGTACATCCATGTGGAAAAGAAATGAATTTGTGTAGAAGCTGGAATAATTGATTTTATCTGTCCAAAATAAAATCCTGAGTCACCATCCGCATTGGTTAATATATTTGAACTATGTTCTTGAATTATAATATGATCAAAAGTCTCACTTTCAAGTAATGATTTTAAGTCGGGATTGTTCCAATGAGATTTCAGAGTTGCTGATGGGACTGTAAAGTGGGAAACATCCCAGTTTAGACCTCTTTCAATTGACATTTTTTCTACTATAGAAGGTAAATTCCAATAAAATGTAAAGCTGTTACCTATGAAAAGTATTTTCTCATTTATAATACTGAAAGGAAATTCATTAGTTTCATTACTAAGATTTTCCTTTGCAGATGAACTGCATGATATTAAGCAAAATAAAAGAAATATTTTTATAGACTTCTTCATTATCTATTGTTCATAATTAGATACACTACCTTCCCAGTCAGGATCAGACGCACCTATCCACTTATTTTTTTTTGGATCATATGCAATTGCATTAACTCTTCCAAACTTACCTTCCTCTGGTATTTGTTCTACATCATATAGATCTTCATACAAATTATTGTAAAATCTATTAACTCCTAAATGGCTTTCTAATTGAACAGGACCATTAAATTTATATACCCTGGGTAAACTAATTGACGCTCCAATATCCAATTTCTGTTTAAGGAATCTGTAAGCAACTTGAGTAATGGCTGGTGGTATCTTATTTCCTCCTGCAGCACCTATAGCTAAAATTAATTTTCCATTTTGAGTAAATAGTGTTGGGGATACATGAGAAGATACTCTATCTCCAGGTTTATCCTCACCAAGGTATCCTCCAAGATAAGGCCCCATAGTTACATTATATAAAAAACCTAAACCATCTGTTACAACTTTAGATCCCATAATAGGTCCAATTGTTTGAGTTATAGACACAACATTTCCAAACTCATCAGCTACAGTTAAATGTGCAGTATTACTATTAGAGTAATCTAGTCTTTTGTCATTTGAGGAAATCTCAAATAATTGATTATTAATTTTATCTGCAATCTGCTTTGCTCTATCTTTTGAAAGAATACTTTTAAGAGAATCAGGTTGATTTTGATATATTCTATATTCATATGCCTTTTCAATAGCATGAGCAATTTTTAACGCCCTGTCTTCTTCATACTCAATTTCAAGTTGATCAATTATCTGCATTATTTGGATAGTTATTGCTCCAAAAGAGGGAAGATTTAATGAGTGTATTTTATAACCATTAAAATCACCTGATATTATATCTGATTCTATTGCTTTATAATTTTTAAGATCCTTTAGAGTAATATAACCTCCATTAGCTTGAATATCTTGAACAATCTTTTGTGCAACCTCACCCTCATAAAATCCTGCATTTCCATTTTTTGATATTTGTTTAAGTGTATTTGCAAGATCTTTCTGAATTAATTTATCTCCTGGCTTAAATGGCTCACTATTTGAATTTAAAAAATATTTTTTTGTAGATTCAAAATCATTAAAATCTTCAACTTCTCCTTTAATTCTTTTAATTTCTCCAGGTAATATTTCAAATCCATTCTCTGCAACATATATAGCAGGTTTCATTACAGTTTCAAGATCTAATTTCCCATGATCTTCATGAAGTTTTAATAATCCTGCAACAACACCTGGTATACCTATAGTTTTATATCCATAACTATCATTTTCTTCACCCTCAGACTTTGTATAAGATTCTGGAATTTGAGTCATAGCATCAACTCCTGATATATCACCATCTGATGTCATAAATATAGCTTGAAGTCTACCCCCTATTCCACTCATACTAGGTTCAACAACAGCTAAAGTAAATGCTGATGCAACTGCTGCATCAAATGCGTTCCCTCCTACTGAAAAAATTAATTTGCCTGCTTCAGATGCATATGGATGTGGTGAAGAAACTACACTATTACTATATATAGATTTTTCACTATTACAACTGAATATTACAAAGATTGTTAGTGCAAAAAAAAGTTTATTGATTTTTAACATATAAAAAAGGGTTTGTAAAATAAAATTACAAACCCTTTATTAAAAATTTACTGATTTACTTCAGTTTTTGTAAAAATACCTGGGTCTTCAGCTGGTGCATTTGAATTTGAATTCAATTCAGTAGCAGCATAAGGCATTCTTTCTGGATAAGGAGGATTAGGACCAAGTACTAGTGTAAATGGAACTGATATAGCGGAATCAGACTTTCTTAGTCTTCTGGCATCATTATATGCCATATGCATACCAAATCCACTAACATATCTCTCTTCTATTACCTCTCTTAAAAAAGCTGTCTTAGGATCGGCTCCATCAGAGTTTTCTATTCCACCTGAATTAAAGTCAGAAGAAGTAAATGCTTCATATTTAAATCCACCTGAATTGTGGTTATCATTAAGATTACCTCCTGAGTTTAGCCAAGATCTTACATTATTTAAATGAGTAAGACCATCTGATAAGCTACCTTGTCTAGCTTTAGCCTCTGCTAGAATTAACTCATTTTCAAAGTATGTTACCATATTTTGCGGCTCAGTTTCTGCAATTATACCAGTATTGGCAGAACCACTAGAAGAATTAATCTTATAGTAACCATATCTTGCTGATTCATCAGTTTTAGAATGATTTCTGTTTATTGAGTAATCATTACTTAAAAGTTGTAAAAGATAACTTTCTGAACCACCAGAAGAGTTTCCAAGATCTCCAGCTCTTGAACCATTAAGAATAGTTGCAAAAAGATTTTGATCTCCAGATTGAGTTCCAGGAGGTTTATATTGCATATCACCCGATGGGGAGCTTATACCATTATTTGCAGCTGAAATTGCTCCTGCATAATCTTTTTTATGAAGATTAAATCTAGCAATTAAAGTATAAGCTGCCTCAATCCATTTAGTAGTATTTCCACCAAAATAGATATCCTGAGATAAGCTTGCAGATGATGCAGATTGTAATGTAGATATACCTGCATTAAGTTTAGCTATAGCAGCATTATAGACAGAAATTTGACTATCAAATATTGGATCTTCTATTTCAGGATTTCCAGCCTCGCTGTAAGGTATTCCACCCCACAATGATGCAGCGGTACCAAATGCATGACCTTCAATAATTTGCGCAATTCCTACTAATTGAGTATTCGTAGAGTTGTCTTGCAATTGTCTCATATTATTAAGAACTCCCACATAAAGTGCAAACCACTCACTATTAGACTCAACTGTAGATAAAGCATAACCATATATATTAGAATATAATGAACTAAATCCAATTAATTGACCAGAATACATTCCACTAATTCTATTCAAATGTCCTAATTGAATTTGAATATTTGCAAGCTGAGCACCTGTTAAAAATAATTTATCCTCAACATCTGTTGTTAAAATATCATTTGGATTTGCATTGATATCTTCATTTAAGTCCTCACATGAAAATGAGAAAACTATTAGAAGAGCTAAGATTGATTTTGTATATATATTTTTCATCTTATTAATAATTTATTGTTAAACTAAAAAGAAAACCTTTCGTCTGAGGATTAGTGAAGTATTCAACACCTTGTGCTGTACTTACACCAATTGTATTTATCTCAGGATCAATCCCATCAACTTTATTGATGTTTATTAAATCTCTACCTGTGAAAGAAAGCATTACATCACTTAAACCAAGATTTGTGATTGCAGGTGTATCTAGTACGTAACTTAAAGTTAAGTCTCTAAGTTTAGTCCAAGTAGCATCAGCTATAGAGAAGTTATATGCTTGGTTATCACCAAATCCTCCTCCAATACCAGTTCTATACCAGTTTTCATCAAGGAGAACAGGTCCTCCACCAAAGTCTTGAATATTTCCTCTAACAGTTGTGCCTGCAGGTATTGTATTACCTCTGTAATTTACTAATGACTGATCTAGAGTTACTCTATTAGCAGTTTCTTGAGTTGTACCAAATCTTCTTAATACCCAAAGAGTTCTAGGTGAAAAGTCTCCACCTTGAGAGTGCTCTAATACAGCATTTAGTCTTAGTTTCTTGTATCTCATACTCAACGATATACCACCTCTCCAATCTGGATTAGGATCACCTAATACAATTGGACTTGAAGTTATCTGAGGGAAACCATTAGAGTTAAGATCAAAACTTCCATCTGGATTTGTTTTCGAACCAGTACCATATAATGAACCTAATGAGTATCCTACAATAGCTCTAGAACTTACTGATGCACCTGGTGATAGGTTAATAGTCTCAGTTCCATAAAGATCTGTTACTTCATTTTCATTTTTTGACCAGTTAATTGCTGTTGATAATCCAAAGTCATTTGTATTGACAAGATCTATACCAAGATCAAGCTCAATTCCATTATTCGTCATTTCACCATAATTTCCATACTGAGTAGAGAAACCTGTTGAAGGAGATAATGAAACATCTAATAAAATACCTTCAATTATATTATCATAATAAGTTACTGATAAAGAAACCTTATCATCTAAGAATCTAAAGTCACCACCAATTTCCCATTCAGTTTTTAATTCAGGTTCAAGATTCGGATTACCTAAGTTATTATCTAACCTAAATCCTCCTCCAAAAAGATTACTATCTAGTGGGTCACTATAAGTAGAGTAACCAAATCCTCCCTCAGCTAATGTCTCAAACTTGTGAGCAGAAGGTTGAACACCTACTTGCCCCCATGAAGCTCTAAGCTTAGCAAATGAAAGAGCGTTAGATTGTATTAAATCCTCAGTAAGAACCCATGCTGCATCAGCAGAAGGATAAAAGAATGTTCCACTAATTGTAGAAGAAGCTTCTTGAGTTCCAGAAAGATTTAAAAATAGTTGATCACTTATATCAAAGTTTAATATTGCATATCCTCTATTAGATCTTCTAAATGCTTTAGCTCCACTAAATGTTGAAGCCTCCGAAGATGTATTTAAGGCCGTAGTTCTTTTAGCAGAGTTGACCAAAAATCCAGTTATATTTCCAGAAACTCTAGAATACTTTCTATCATTATAGCTCCAACCAACAGTTGTAGTTAGATTTACTTGATCTGATAACTGAAAATTAGCTTTACCAATAACATCTAAAGCAGAGTTTCTAATATCAAAAACATCCTCTTGATATTGACCGTTTGCTCTTGAACTTGCATCTCCAACTGGGAAGAAATAAGTTCGTTTATCATCTGCAAAATCTAAATTACCTCTAGTAATTACTTGCAGCCAGTTGGTTGGCTTGATAGTAATTTGAGGAGTTACTGTTACTCTGTTTACCCTTGTACTTGATTCTTGCTCATTGACAGTCCATAGTGGATTTGTATATGATTGGTTTACACTTTGACCAATAGGTTTTCTATATGATCTACCTCTATTTATATATTCTACTCCACTTGAACTATAATATGTTCCTTTGTAGTCTCTACCATCAAAATCTGGCGGAGTTCTTAATAGTCCTAGCATCATACCTGACACATTAGAACTTTGCTGAATTCTATTTGAATTAGTATATGTGTAAGACATTTTTGATGATAGAGTAATTTTATCATTTAATTTTGCCTCGTAGTTAAGTCTAGCATTAGTTCTTTCATATGAAGCATTTTTTATAACACCATCTTGATCAAGATGACCTAGACTAAAGAAATAATTACTATTCTCATTACCACCACTTACTGTTAAATCATTTTGCAAAGCATGACCTGTTCCAAAGACTGAGTTGAAATTTTCATCAACAAATGTCTCCTTAGAGTTCTTTTTACTGATAGCCTGATATTTTCTACCATTGTCTGCAACAAAATAGGCTCCAGATTTAAATTCATCTGCTCCACCTGATCTATTTGGGATATAGTCTCCCCAGGATTCTGCTCTATTTTCACCAAAAACACCACTTCTTCCTTGTCCCCATGTATTTTGCATAGGAATTCTCTCTGAAATTTCATCAAAAGAATAAGAAGATTTAAATGATATTTTAGCCTGGCCCCTTTGACCTTTTTTTGTAGTTATCACAATTACTCCATTTGCAGCCCTACTTCCATATAATGAAGCAGCAGATGCTCCTTTTAAAACATTTACAGATTCAATATCACTTGGATTAATGTCATTTAATCGTGAACCTTGTGAAACACCACCATTTCCACCTGTAATATTATTACCTCCAGCGTATGTAGTAGTATTATCAAGGGGAACACCATCAACAATTATTAATGGTTGTATTGATCCGTCAATTGTATTTGCACCACGAATTCTAATTGTACTCCCAGCTCCTGGGTCTCCATTAGATCGAGTAATTCTTACACCGGACGCTTTTCCACTTAATGCGTTAACCACGGTTGGTTCAGCTGACCGGATAACATCATCTGTGTCGATAACTGATGATGTAGAACCTTGTTGATCTCTAACAGCTGCAAACCCCAAGGCAGTAACTACTACCTCTTCTAATTCGTTGTCAAGCTGTAACGAGATGTTGATATTGGTTTGACCTGCAACAGTTATAAACTGAGTAGTATAACCAATGTAACTAATAGCAAGGACTTGTCCTTGACTAGCAGATATTTCAAAATTTCCATCAAAATCTGTAGATACACCTGTATTAGTACCCTCGATGATAACGTTTGCTCCTGGAAGAGGCACACCGTTTTCATCACTCACCAAACCACTTACAGGGGCCTGGCTAAAAGAAATTAAAGAAAAAAATAAAAAAACTGTACTAAGTATAATTCTCATAGTCGATTTTTAATTTTTGTTTTATGATATTTCAAGATATTAATTTAACTGAAACAAAACAATTTTAAATTCTTTTTTTAAATTTATGATATGGAAAATATCACTTACACATGTAACGAATGTGGAATGTCAGTTAAAAGCCAATGTGGCAAATGTGATGAACCTCTTCAAAACAAGACTATAACAACAGACAGTGGTGATGAAGTTCAGGTATCTTTCTGCCCACAATGCGATGGCATGATAAAGTCCCCGATGTGCTGTGGACTTGATATGTCATGCGAAATTTAAGTTATATACTTTTAATCTTCTTTTACAGTTGGATATTTTACTCCTAGTTGATCTAAATATGTATCATATTTAGTTTCGTCAAAATAAAACTTCTTCATTTCATCCCTATATTTTTCCATTATCTCAGTATTTAAATAAACCGGAGGTGGATCTGTTTCAGATATCATTGGTCTGTATGTATCTTCTTTACTCTGGATCTTATTAAAATAGTTTTTGGCCTCAATAAGTTTATCAGGTTTTGTCAAAAAATCTAATGCAGTCATTGCAACAACTTTAGCCCCTGCAGTAGCCCCTTTATGAGCTATGGGTGTAGCAGCAGCAACACTTGCTGACCAATGGTGGAAAGTAACATCAGGAATATTTGAAGGAAATCTAAGCACAACAGTAGGGACCTTCCAAGAGACATCACCTATATCATCAGAACCTCCACTAACATTATAAGGGAGAGGCTCAAGAAGAGGAGGTAATTCAGTTGCTAAGCCTTCAGGATTTTCGTTACCTAAGACTTTTTGAAGAGCTTTTGCTAAAGCTTGATCATCCTCCGACCAATCAGGCAAACCAACTTTTTTGATATTATTATACATTTCCTCAGCAATTGTTTTGTTAAAATGCCTTGGCCATGCAGCTCCTAGTACCTCAGAATCAAAAGTAGTATTTGTCATTAATGCTGCTCCTTCAGCCATTTTATTTGCTGTTGCATACATATTCATAATTCCAGCATATGTAATTTCTCTTAAGAAAAACCAAATTGAGGCTTTGGATGGAACAACATTTGGTTGATCGCCAGAATCAAGAAAAATTGAATGAGATCTTTGGTCTGGATGTAGGTGCTCTCTTTTATAATTCCAGCCAATATTCATTAATTCAGCTGCATCAAGAGCACTTCTAGCTATCCATGGTGAACCAGCTGAATGTGCTGTTTCTCCATAAAAAGTATATTTAACTGAAATCAGTCCGGTACCAGTAGGTCTTCCCCAGGATGTAGACATGTTGGTACTTACATGAGTAAAAATACATATATCGACATCATCAAAATAACCATCTCTTACATACCAAGCTTTTGACCCTAAAATTTCTTCTGCAACACCTGGCCAAATTAATAGAGTTCCATTAATGTTGTTTTCAATCATAATTTTTTTTAGGGATAGGGCAGAAGTTAAAACAATTGGAAGACCAATATTATGCCCCTCACCATGTCCTGGAGCGCCCTCAACTACTGGTTTTTCATATGCAACACCAGGATATTGAGATGTAGACGGAACTCCATCAAAGTCACTTCCTAAAGCTATTACTGGACCACCTTCTCCATTAGACCAAGTTGCAAGCCACGAAGTAGGTATATCAGAAATTTTATATTCAACGTCAAATCCATTTTCTTCTAAAATGGCTCCCATATATTTTGAGGTTTCAAATTCTTGAAACCCAAGCTCACCAAAGCTAAACACTTTATCTATCATTACTTGAGTCATTTTTTTATCTTCCTCCACTAATTGTTCAACTTGATTTTTGAGATTATCAATTTTCCTATTTGAAAAATTATTTTGAGATTGAATGTTTGATACAAATCCTATGATTAATATAGATATAAAGATTTTTTTTATTTTTTTCATAACTTAAATTTAATAATAATGTCTTTTAAATGATTCAATTGCAGCATAATCTGCAAGTCCCATATTTTTATATTTTTCTGCTGTTTCACTATTTCTTTCTTCGGCTCTAACCCAAAACTCTCGTAGGTCTTGCCCTTGAAACATTACACCATCTTTTTGAGTCTGATGAAAAAAGATTGCTTTTCTTTTTCTTAACACTTGAGCAGGACTCATAGGTACTGCCATATCGATATCATGTATCTCCCAATCTAACCATGCACCTCTATATAGCCAAAGCCAGCAATCTTTAATGAACTTTTCACCCTTTAAAGAATTTAAAGCCTCTAAAATTATATCCAAACAAACTTTGTGAGTTCCATGTGGATCTTCAAGATCTCCAGCAGCAAATATCTGATGAGGTTTAATTTTTTTTATTAATGATGCTGTTATCAGTAAGTCTTTCTTTGTTGGAGGATTCTTTTTTATTCTTCCTGTATCATAAAATGGAAGATTCATAAAATGAGTATTTGAATCTGGAATCCCAATATATCTTGTAGCAGCTATAGCTTCTCTTTTTCTTATAAATCCTTTAAAATTTCGTAAAGCTTTTGAATCAACTTTATCTGGCTTATTATTCTTTAATTCCTTTATTAATAAACTGACAGGTACTTCGGAGTCATTTTTAAACATGTCCTTGGAAACCTCTAAAAATTTGAGAGCATCATGATCTGAGACAGCAATATTCCCTTTTACTTGGTATGCAATATGAACTTCATGTCCTTGAGATACAAGTCTATCAAATGTTCCTCCCATTGATACTACATCATCATCAGGATGAGGACTAAAAATAATTACCCTTTTAGAACTAGGTGATTTTCTCTCAGGTCTGGTTGAGTCATCAGCACTTGGTTTTCCTCCAGGCCAACCTGTAATTGTATTTTGAAAGTGATTAAACATCTTAATATTAAGATCATATGCAGATCCTTCAAGAGCCAATAAATCAGATAATCCATTCTTATTATAGTCTTCGTCAGTTAATTTTAATATAGATTTTCCAGTTATCTCACAAAGCCAAACTATTGCTCTTCTTTTCATTGAATCAATCCATTCACATGTGCTAACTAGCCATGGAGTTTTAAATCTTGTTAATTCACTGGCAGACTCTTTATCAAGGACTAGTGTAGTATTCTTATGACTTTGAAGATATGTAGTTGGAATTAATGATGTGATAGTATCTTCTACTGATTTTTTTACAATTAAACTTTTATGAAGTCCCCATGCCATCACAATAATCCTTTTTGCGCTAAAAATTGTTCTTACACCCATAGTTATCGCCTTAGTAGGTACATTCTCAATACCATTAAAACTTTTACTTGCATCAAATCTAGTTGTATGGTCAAGAGTAATAAGTCTAGTTTTAGAGTTAAAATGAGAGCCAGGTTCGTTAAATCCAATATGTCCAGTTCTCCCAATACCTAATAGCTGTATATCTATTCCGCCATATTGTTCAATCTTTTCCTCATATGAAGAGCAGTATTTTTTAATTTCTTTCTCAATTATTTCTCCAGATGGTATATTAATATTTTCTTTTGGAAGATCAATATGATCAAATAGATTTTCATTCATGAAATGATTATAACTATTAGTATCATCTTTTTTTATTCCATAATATTCATCAAGATTAAATGCAATTACATTTTTGAAACTCAATGATTCATTTTTATGGATCTTAATAATTTCTTGATAAACTTGCGTTGGAGATGAACCTGTAGCGAATCCTATTACACAATTTTTATTTTTTTCCTGTTTAGACTTAACTAGATCACATATCTCTCTGGCAATATGAATAGAGGCCTCATGTGAATTCTCAAAATTAACAGTATGAAGTTTTTCAAATCTAGTATCCTCGTTGATTCCTGGAGATTGATACTTGAGGTTTTTTTTGGACATTTTTTCTTTCTCTTATGAAATTACAAAGTTAATAATGTTTTCATGAATTTATTCTTATGTTTTTTTAATTTTACAAAATCAATTTAAAATCTCAACTATCTTAGCATGAATACAATCATTATAGGAAGTGGGCCAGCTGGATACACAGCGGCAATCTATGCAGCTAGAGCTGATCTTAAACCAATAATATATACTGGTTTAGAACCAGGTGGTCAACTAACTACTACAACTGAAGTAGATAATTTTCCTGGATATCCCCAAGGTATTGATGGGCCAACCATGATGAATGAATTAAGAGAACAAGCAGAAAGATTTGGAACAAAAGTTGAAGTTGATTTTATTTCAAAAGTAGAATTTTCAAAAGAAAAAGGAGGAGTGCATAAAATTTACACTCAAAATGGTGATGAAATACAAACAAAGACGATAATAATATGTACAGGTGCTTCTGCTAAATATCTTGGTCTTCCAAGTGAACAAAAACTTATTGGCGGTGGAGTTTCAGCTTGTGCAGTTTGTGACGGGTTCTTTTACAAGGGTCAAGATGTTGCTGTAGTAGGTGGAGGAGATAGTGCAATTGAGGAGGCAACATATTTAGCGAAAATTTGTAATAATGTTACAATGTTAGTTAGAAAGGATCATTTTAGAGCTTCAAAAGCGATGCAACATCGCTTAAGCAATTTTAAAAATATTCATGTTCTTTTTAATTCTGAAATAGATGAAGTATTGGGCGATAATGTAGTTGAGGGAATAAAAATTAAAAATAATATCACAAATGAGTATTCTGAAATTAATATTACTGGACTATTCCTTGCCATTGGTCATACTCCAAATACAGAGATTTTCAAAGGTATTGTTGATATGGATGATGGCGGATATATACTAACAGATAAGACTTCAACAAAAACAAATATACCTGGAGTATTTGCTGCAGGTGATGTCCAAGATAAAGATTATAGGCAAGCAATTACTGCTGCAGGTACTGGCTGTATGGCAGCTCTAGATGCTGAAAGATATTTACAAGAAATTTAAATTCTTTTTGATGCTTTTATCCACCTTACAGGCAGGTTATCATTTAAGGCATCTTGATAATCACTTTCAAGACAAGGCAAAAATTTAGTTTTATCATTACTAGATGAGTTTACTGTCATCCACCATCTCTCTGAAATCTTACTTTTATAAAATATAATATCTCTACCTGAAGTTTGAACTATATATTTAAAAAATAATTGAGAATCATTAAAATTCGATTCATAAGTTCTATTATTTAAATTTTCAATAAAATACCAAATGATCTCAGAATATAATTTATTAGAAATCTCATTTTTATTTAAGTCAAACAATCCAAAAAAGGATGTCTTATTGCTTTGACCTGCATATTTACTTAGTATACAAGCAAGTCTTGGATCTATTCCGTTAGGATTAGAATTTCCTGAGAATGATAATGATTTCATATCAAAACCAACTATATCAGCATCTCGAACAATTGGTTCAGCTCTCATATTATTTTCTGAAATTTCACCCAATGAAATTTTTTCAAAGAATAATTTTTCCATTAGCTCTAACTCCTCATATGAGCATAGGTGTCGTTGATACCCGATATTTGTAAAATCATTTAATTTATTAGAATCATCCAGTATAATTTTGTTCATGTATGTTCTACCTGAAATTATATCTGAATCTTGATATAAGTCAAATTGATTATCAATTGATACAATGTTTACTTTCTCAGAATAAGAATCAAAAGATTTGAAGATTGGATATATTATATCATTACTCCCTCCTATTACGATTAAAGTAATTTTTTTTGAATATAATTCCTTACAGATATCATAAATTGCATGATAGGTATCCTCAACAGTATTACCGTTAGGAAGATCACCTAAATCAGATATGGTTATTTTCCATTTCCCTTGTTTTAGCGTATAAAGTTCTTTTCTAAGAATATTTAAATCTTGTATATCAGATTCAAAATAAGAGTTTCTAGTTTCGCTAATTCCAATTATGCAAAGATTTGATGAATCTATATCAGGAATACCAGATTGTTCAGTATGAAATTTTATTTTATTAAAAAGTGATCCTTGTAAGTGATTTTCATTTAATTCATTGAGTAAATTTTCTGAAACAGGTTTTAATAGCTCAAGGCTCATTTTTTCTTTTTTGGATTTAGATATTCTTTAGCAATATCTAAAGTAATAGTTTTGGGATCTATTTCTTTTGGAATTTCTATTTTCTTTTTACCCATTGTGATAATTGATCTTCCCCATCTACCCTTTTCAAGCTTAATTCCTTCATCAACCCACTCGGCAATTAATTTTTCTTTTTCCTTTTTTAATTTTAATTCAATTAGTTCCTCAATATTATCTATACTAAGATTATCGAAGTCATATGTCTTATTTACATTGATAAACATTTCGTTCCATTTTATAAATGGTCCAAACCTACCCTTTCCTTTTGTTACAGGCAAATCATTATAAGTATGAATAGGCTCATCCGCTTTTAACTTTTCATCAATCAGCGGGATTGCAGAGTCTATATCTACTGAATGAGGATCAATTTCCTTAGGTATTGAAATAGATTTTGAGGAATATTTTAAATATGGCCCATATCTACCATTATTGACAGTTACAATCTCACCTTTATAGCTTCCAATTTCCTTGGGAAACTTAAATAGTTCTAATGCTTCGTCAAGAGTTATTGTATCTAACTGCTTATCTTTAGTTAAGCTTGCAAAAATTGGTTTGTCCTCATCATCAATTGTTCCTATTTGAGCAATTGGACCAAACTTTCCAAGTCTAACTTTAACGACTCTTCCTGAAACTGGATCATCTCCTAAAATTTTTTCACCTGATTGTCTTTCAGCTGTATCTTTTACAACATTTACATTTGTGTGAAAATCCGAATAAAATTGTTTTATTGTATCAGTCCAGTTTTGATTTCCCTCAGCTATTTTATCAAAACTTTTTTCAACTTCTGCAGTAAACCCATAATCAAGAATATTATGAAAATTATCAACTAAAAAGTCATTTACAATTATACCAATATCAGTAGGAACAAGCTTGCCTTTATTAGAACCAGTTTTTTCAATTGAAGTATTTTCAATTATATCTCCATTTTTTAATTCTATTGATTTATAGCTTCTTTCTGTGCCTTCGTTTTCACCTTTAGCTACATAGCCTCTATTCTGAATTGTTGATATTGTAGTTGCGTAAGTTGCAGGTCTCCCAATACCAAGTTCCTCCAATTTTTTAACTAAAGATGCTTCAGTATATCTTGAGGGAGGTCTAGAGAATAACTCTCTTGAAATGATATTAGTTAAATCAAGATCCTCATTAACATTTAATTGTGGTAAGATGCCTTTTTCTTCCTGAACTTCATCGTCAGTTCCTTCATTGTATACTCTTAGAAAACCATCAAACTTTATTACTTCACCTCTAGCAATAAATATTTCATCAAAAGAATTTGAATTGATATTCACGACTGTTCTCTCAATTTGTGCATCTGACATTTGTGAAGAAATTGTCCTTCTCCAAATAAGTTGATATAATCTTTGCTGATCATAATCTGAGGATATATCTTCAACCAAAATATCTGTTGGTCTAACAGCTTCATGAGCCTCTTGAGCTGATTTATTTTTATTTTTATAATTTCTCAGATTTACATAACTATCTCCATACTTGCTCTCAATTTTAGATAAAATTGATGATTTAGCTTCTTCAGATATAGTGACACTATCTGTTCTCATATATGTTATTAAACCTGCTTCATAAAGTTTTTGAGCTGTTGACATAGTCCTTGTGACCCCAAAACCAAGTTTCCTAGAAGCCTCTTGCTGAAGCGTTGATGTGGTGAAAGGAGGTGTAGGAGATTTCTTAGCCGGTTTTTTTTCTACGTTAGACACATTATATGAACTATTGATATTTTTTACAAGAAATGCTTTAACTGCTTCAGCAGAATCAAATTTCTTGTTTAACTCAGCCTTTAGGTTGACTCCACTAGAATTTTTAAAAGTTGCAATTGACTTGTAAGTACTATTTGTTAAAAAGTTTTTAATCTCTCTTTCCTTTTCAACAATAAGTCTTACTGAAACTGACTGAACCCTTCCAGCAGAAAGGCCTGTCTTAACTTTTCTCCATAATACTGGAGATAGTTCATAACCTACTAATCTATCTAAGACTCTTCTAGCCTGTTGAGCATTTACAAGATTATAGTTTATCTCTCTAGGACTATCTAATGCACTTAAAATTGCGTTTTTGGTTATTTCATGAAATACTATTCGATCATAGTCTTTATTAATTAAGTTTAAATTTTCATATAAGTGCCAAGCAATTGCCTCACCTTCTCTATCTTCGTCACTTGCTAACCAAATTTTATCAGATTCATTAACATACTTTTTAAGATCTTTTATAACAGGTTTCTTTTCTGTAGGAATTATATATTTAGGTTTAAAATTATTTTCAACATCAACTCCTAATTCTTTAACTGGAAGGTCTGAAATATGCCCAACACAAGACACAACTTTAAAGTCTTGTCCTAAAATTTTTTCAATAGTCTTTGCTTTTGTAGCAGACTCAACAATGACTAAATTTTTTGGCATATTTTATTTTTTGGGCCTAAATGTAATTAGATTTATTGTTATGAATCATAAAAAAATTAATTTTTTAAAATTTGTTTAACATAATTGCTAGTTAGTTTTAAAGAAAGTAATTTTGTATTTAAATGAAAGTTGAGCAGATATATACAAAGTGTTTATCACAAGGTTCATACTACATAGAGAGTAATAAAGAAGTAGCTATTATTGACCCTTTAAGAGAAGTTGATATCTATATAGCTAAAGCTAAATCAAGTAATTCTAAAATTAAATATATTTTTGAAACACATATTCATGCAGATTTTATTAGTGGTCATTTAAATCTTGCAAAAAAATCAGGAGCACAGATAGTTTATGGTCCTGAAACAGAAACTGATTTTGAAAATATTAATGCGAAAGATTATGAGGAATTTAAAATTGGTGATATAACTATTGTTGCAATTCATACACCTGGCCATACAGTTGAGAGTACAACTTACTTACTTAGAGATTCATCAGGAAAAGATCATGCAATTTTTACAGGAGACACTCTATTTTTAGGTGATGTTGGAAGACCTGATCTTTCTCAAAAATCAAGTCTAAGTAATAGTGATTTAGCATCTATGCTTTTCGATAGCTTAAGAAACAAAATAATGACTCTTGATGATGATGTTATAATTTATCCTGGTCACGGAGAGGGTAGTTCATGTGGAAAAGATCTAAGTTCTGATACAGTTGGGACTTTGGGCGATCAGAAGAAAACTAATTATGCACTAAGAGAAAATATGAGTAAAGAAGAGTTCATTAATGAAGTGATTGATGGATTGTTAGAACCTCCAAAATATTTTCCTGCTAATGTAAGTTTGAATAAAAAGGGTTATTTAGGGTCTGAAGAAATTTTGGAAAAGTCAATTAATCCTTTGAGTCCTGATGAAATAGAGGAAGAATTTAAAAACTCAACAGTACTGGATGTGAGGAATCATGATGACTTTTCAAAATCTCATATACCTGGATCAATCTTTATAGGTTTAGATGGAAGATTTGCTCCGTGGGTTGGTGAGATTCTTGAGGATATTACTCAACAATTAATTTTAGTAACCCCTGAGGGGAGAGAGGAGGAAACTGTACTAAGATTATCTAGGGTTGGTTTTGATAATATTCTCGGTTATCTAGAAGGAGGAATAGAATCATGGGTTAGTTCAGGTAAAGATACTGTACATATAAAAAACATTAATGCTAATGACTTTTTAAAATTAAATTCAGAGTCTGATATTAAAGTACTAGACGTAAGGTCAAAAAAGGAAAATAGTCAATCTAAAGTGGAAAATTCTTTTAATATTCCCCTTATTTCTCTAAAGGATGAAATAGAAGGAATTAATACAAATAGCAACCTATACGTTTATTGCAAAGGTGGTTATAGGAGTATGATTGCATGCTCAATCCTAAAATTCAATAATAAAGATAATATTGTAAATATATTGGGTGGATTTGACTCTATATCATCAAATCAAGGTATATAAATTGCTCATTTTTAACTTTTAAATATTTATATTTTTTGTAATTTAAAATATACATTAAAAAAAATCTTATGAAGACAAAAAATATATTATCAGCAATTCTAATTATTTTTTCTTTAAACACTTATGGACAGAAAAAGAAATCTGAGCTAAAATTTGACCAAAACCTATATAGCTCAATTGAGTATAGATTGGTAGGGCCATTTCGAGGTGGTCGAGCTGGAACAGCAGTCGGTGTTTTAAATAATCCAAATTTATATTACATGGGAACAGCTGGAGGTGGAGTATGGAAAACACAAGATGCTGGCTCTACTTGGGAACCTATTAGTGATGGTTATTTTGGTGGAAGTATTGGAGCAATTGCAGTAAGTGAATCTGATCCAAACATCATATATGTTGGTGAAGGTGAACAAACCCTAAGAGGGAATGTATCTTCTGGGCACGGAATGTGGAAAAGTACAGATGCTGGTGAAACCTGGCAATACATAGGTTTGCCAAAATCTGAGCATATATCTAGAATAAGAATTCATCCTGAAAATCCTGAAATAGTTTATGTAGGAGTTATAGGAAATTTATGGAAGCCCAATTCTGAGAGAGGGCTATATAAAACAAATGACGGTGGAATTACATGGGAAAAAATCTTATACGTTTCTGATAAAGCTGGAATTGGAGACATAATTCTCGATCCAAATAATTCTAGAATTATATATGCTACAACCTGGCAAATGAAAAGAAATGGATATAGAATGGATAGTGGAGGTCCTGATTCAAAAATTTTTAGAAGTTATGATAGTGGTAAAACGTGGGAAGATATTTCAGAATTTAATGGATTACCATCATTTCCGTGGGGAATAGTTGGTGTAGCAATTTCTCCTGTAAATTCAAAAAGAATTTGGGTAATGGTTGAAGCAGATAATGGAGGTTTATTTAGATCAGATGATGGAGGCAACAACTGGGAAAAAGTTAATTCTAATAGAGCATTAAGACAGAGAGCTTGGTATTATACAAGAATTTATGCTGATACTCAAAATGAAGATAAAGTATTTGTTCTTAATGTAAGTTATGGAGTATCAACTGACGGAGGAAAAACTTTTACACTAAAGAATGCTCCTCATGGAGATCATCATGATTTATGGATTGACCCAAATAATAATATGAGAATGGTAATTGCTGATGATGGAGGTGCACAAGTTTCAAATGATGGAGGAGAAAATTGGTCAACATATTTTAATCAACCTACAGCTCAATTCTATAGAGTCTCTACTGATAATTCTTTTCCATATAGAATATATGGTGCTCAACAAGATAATAGTACAGTAAGAATAAAACATAGATCCTCAGGCTCTTCAATAACTGAAAGAGATTGGGAGCCAAGTGCTGGGGGAGAAAGTGCCCATTTAGCACCTGATCCAAAGAATAATGAAATAGTATTTGGAGGTACATACAAAGGCTACATGATGATGCAAGATCATTCAAATGGTCAAATTAGGTCAGTAAATATTTGGCCAGATAATCCAGCAGGATCAGGTGCTGAAGTGATGAAGTATCGATTCAATTGGAACTTTCCTGTTATGTTTAGCCCGAACAATCCTAATAAGTTATACGCAGGCTCAAATTATTTACATCTTTCTGAGAATAGTGGACAGACATGGAAAACAATATCTCCCGATTTAACAAGAAATATTCCAGAGACAATAAAGTCGTCAGGAGGTCCCATTACTCAAGATAATACTGGCGCAGAGTATTATGCTAATATTTTTGCAATTGCTGAATCAGAACTAGAGGAAGGTGTAATCTGGGTTGGAAGTGATGACGGTTTAATTCATATAACAAAAGATGGAGGAGAAACATGGGAAAATATAACTCCACCAAAAAAATTATCACCTGAATTAAACATGATAAATAGTATCGATCCAAGTCCATTTAAGAAAGGGAAAGCATATGTAGCTGCAACGTCATATAAGTTTGGAGATTATACTCCCTATCTATACAAGACTGAAGATTACGGAAAAAGTTGGAGCCTTATTACGGATGGAATTAATTCAAATTATTACACTAGAGTTTTGAGAAGTGACAAAAAAAGAGAAGGTCTTCTTTATGCAGGAACAGAGTGGGGAATGTATATTAGTTTTGATGATGGAAATTCATGGTCTGAATTTCAGTTAAATCTTCCTGTCACATCCATCAGAGACCTCAAGGTTAAAGATAATGACCTAGTTGTTGCTACTCATGGTAGGAGTTTTTGGATTATTGACGATTTAACTCCATTGCACCAATTAAATAATGATAATCAAAATGATGATGCGATACTTTTTAAACCTGACCTTTCATACAGAATGGCTCAATCAGGTGGTCGAAATAGGCCTAATAATCTTTTATATGGTGAAAACCACCCTAATGGAGTAATTGTAAATTATTATATAAAGAATCTACAAGAAGGTGATTATATAAGAATTGATATTGAAAATAAGGATGGGTCAGTTATTAGAACTTTTACAAATAATAAAGATAAACACTCCAAGATTGAAAATAATGATGTTAATAAAATGGTTGGGAATCCTGTCTTGAGTAATCCTAATGATATTGATAATGCATTGAGTTCAGACAATCTTGTCTCATTATCTCCTAGGTCAGGTGGAAATAGGCTAATATGGGATATGAGGTATCCAGGGTTTAAATCATTTGAAGGTATGGTTCTCTATTCTTCCCCAAATGTAGGTCCAAAAGTTGCACCAGGAAAGTATATTATTAAAATGACTTACAATGATCAAATCCAACAAAAAGAATTTGAGATAGTCAAAGATCCAAGAGTTAAGATTTCTCAAGCTGATTATGAAGATCAATTAGAATTTTTAATTAATGTCAGAGATGAAGTCAGTAGAGCTAACCAAAAAATAATTGATATCAGAAATATTAAAAACAATATGATTTTTATTTCTGAGAAGACTAGGGATAATATTGAATTACAAGAAATGATAAATAATTATTTGACTGATGTCTCTGAAATTGAAAATAATATTCATATGACAAAAAATCAAAGTCGACAAGATCCTCTAAATTATGGAATTCGAATAAACAATAGAATTGCATTTTTGCTAGCAGATTCTCAAAGAGGAGACTATCCTCCTACTGATCAATCAAAAGAATTCTTTATTCAAGTAAAAGGAGAATTAGATTCAGAAGTAATGAAATTAGATGCTCTGATTGATAAGCATTCGCAAAAGATTAAAAATTATTTAGAGGAAAATAAAATTGAGTTAATTTCTTTAAATAACTGAAAATTACTGACAAATTGGCATATTTTCAATTAATTAATTAATTTTATAATCAAAATTAAATTAATATTAAAAAGAAGTCTTTATATATTGAAACATATGGATGTCAGATGAATTTTGCTGATAGCGAAGTAGTTGCATCAATTCTTGATAAAGATGGTTATAAACTTACTGATAAGGCAAAAGATGCTAATCTTGTATTACTGAATACTTGTTCTATAAGAGATAAAGCTGAGCAAACTGTAAGAAATAAGCTAAAAAATTTTAATTCACAGAAAAAAGAGAATAAAGATCTTAAAGTTGGCTTATTAGGGTGTATGGCGGAAAGACTCAAAGAAAAACTTCTTGATGAGGAAAAAATTGTTGATTTAGTTGTTGGACCTGACTCATATAAAGATCTACCAAATCTATTAGATGAAGTAGAGCATAATCAAAGAGCAGTCAATGTGATTCTATCTAAATCTGAAACTTATGGTGATATTTCCCCTGTTAGAATTCATAATAATGGTATTAACGCATTTGTATCTATTACAAGAGGTTGTGATAATATGTGTACTTTTTGTGTTGTGCCTTTTACAAGGGGAAGAGAAAGAAGTAGAAACCCTGATAGCATATTAAGGGAGATAGATGAGTTAAACCAAAAAGGATATAGGGAAATAACATTACTCGGACAAAATGTTGATAGTTATTTATGGTATGGTGGAGGTCCCAAAAAAGACTATAAAAAAGCCACTGAAGAGCAAAAGAAAAATTCTATAAATTTTTCAAGATTACTTGACTTGGTTGCTTCAAGTTTTCCTGAAATTAGAATAAGATTTTCAACTTCTAATCCTCAGGACATGACAATTGATGTAATTGAAACTATGTCTTTATATGGAAATATATGTAATTATATTCACCTTCCTATTCAGTCTGGAAGTGATAGAATTTTAAAAAAGATGAATCGACTTCATACTAGAAAGGAGTATCTTGATCTTATAAAGAAAATTAGAGAAATAATCCCTAATTGTGGTATTTCTCATGATATGATTACTGGGTTTCCATCTGAAACTGAAAGAGATCATCAAGATACTTTATCTCTAATGGAAGAAGTAAGGTATGACTTTGGATATATGTTTGCGTATTCTGAAAGACCGGGAACTTATGCGGCTAGACATTTTAAAGACGATATCTCTCCAGAAATTAAACAAAGAAGGTTAGAAGAAATAATTACTCTTCAACAAAGGCAAAGCCTAGAAAGAAATAAAAGTTTTATTAATAAAGATTGTGAAGTACTTATAGATAAAGAATCTAAAAAATCAAATGATTTTTGGAGTGGAAGAACAACTGAAAATAATGTTGTTGTTTTTCCTAAATACAATTTTAAATTAGGTGATACTGTAAATGTTAATATTAGTGATTGTACAACTGCAACTCTAATTGGAAATATTAATCAATCAAAAGCTAAGGTTTAATGGAGTCGGTTTTAAATGTAAAACAAAGGTTTGGTATAATTGGAGATAATCCTAAACTTAATAGAGCAATTGAAAAATCAATTCAAGTTGCTAACTCTGATATATCTGTTCTTGTTACAGGAGAGAGTGGTGTTGGAAAAGAGAACATTCCTAAAATTATTCATCAGTATTCTCACAGAAAACATGCTAAATACATTGCTGTTAATTGTGGAGCAATTCCCGAGGGTACAATTGATTCTGAATTATTCGGGCATGAAAAAGGAGCATTTACTGGAGCTACAGCAAACAGGAGTGGTTATTTTGAAGTAGCTGATGGTGGAACAATATTCCTTGATGAAGTTGGTGAACTTCCACTTTCTACTCAAGTAAGACTTTTAAGAATTCTTGAAAGTGGAGAATATATTAAAGTTGGATCTTCAAAAGTTCAAAAAACTAATGTAAGAATAGTGGCTGCGACAAATATTAATATGGATGAGGCAATAAAAAAAGGAAAATTCAGAGAAGATCTTTTTTACAGGCTAAGTACTATAATTATTAACATACCGCCATTAAGGGATAGAAAAGATGATATCCCTATTTTGTTCAGAAAATTTGCATCTGATTTTGCCCAAAAATATAACATGCCAACCTTAAGACTTGATGAATCTGCTCAAAACTTACTCTGTCAACAAGACTGGAAAGGTAATATAAGACAGCTTAGAAATATTGCTGAACAAATGTCAATATTGGAAAAAGAAAGGAATCTTAAAATTGATACTCTAAATAATTATCTTCCAAATAAAGTTTCTAAACTACCCGCAACTCTTGATGATGTTAAAGAAGATTCATCATCTTTCTCATCAGAGCGTGAAATACTTTATAAGGTTCTGTTTGATATGAAGAATGACTTAAATGATCTAAAAAAATTAACTCTTGAAATTATGCAAGGCGATGATAACAATGAGATAAAAGAAAAGAATCAAGGCTTGATTAATAAAATTTATGGTGATGATGAATCATATGACAGTCAAGAAATACAAAATTCACCCGTTGATTTGAATGTTGATATAGAGAGTAAAGTTCAGGATAAGTATGACTATGTTGAAACGATTGAAGAGGAAGAGACACTTTCTTTACATGATAAAGAATTAGAAATGATTAAGCAAGCACTAATAAGAACAAATGGTAGGAGAAAAAATGCTGCAAAAGAGCTTGGAATATCTGAAAGAACATTATATAGAAAAATTAAACAACACAACATTGGAGATATATCAGAGCTTTAAAAAACAATTTTTACTTTTATACTTTTCATTAACTACCATATCATGTGGTATATATAGTTTCACTGGATCCTCAATTCCAATTGGAGTTGAAACCTTTCAAGTAAATTATTTTGAAAATATAGCTGGTAACAGACCTGGATCAACAGTAGAGCCTGGACTGGATACAGATTTTACAATTGCGCTACAAGATTTAATTGTGAACCAAACTAGTTTAAATCTTGTTAATCAAGGGGGTGATATAATATACAGTGGTGAAATAACTGAATTTAGTGTTACTCCAATGGCAGCTACTGCAGAGATTAAAGCTGCGCAAAACAGACTAACAATGTCGGTAAATCTTATATACGAAAACACCCTTAACGAGGATGACAATATAGAAAAGGGGTTTTCTTTCTATTATGATTTTCCAGGGAATTTACAAGTTTATGATATTAAAGACTCTGCATTAAAGGAGTTATTTGATAGGATCACTCAAGATATCTTTAACGAAACATTAGCAAAATGGTAAATAAGACAAGTGATTCCTTCTCTAAAATTATAAAAGAATTTGATCCTTCAGATTCCTCAACATCTACAGTTTTAAAAGGAATACTAAATACTTACCCTTTTTTTCAGTCAGCATCAGCTTATTTTTTAAAAACACTTAAAGTTCAGAAGAAAGATTCATTCAATGAATTACTCCCAAAAACTGCTATCTTAACACACAATAGGACTATCCTTAGGAATTGGATATATGAAAAGGAAGAAAATAAAACTGATCAGAAGTTTGATAAAATTGAAAAATATTCTTTTTTAGATTGGTTTGATGTAATAAATGAAAATGAATCAAATTTGGATTACAAGATTAACTTAATTGATAATTTCATAAAGAATTCTCCAAAAATTAATATAAACAAGGAATATAATAATGATATTGAAATTATTCCTGAATCTAAGATCAAGGATGATCTAATAACTGAAACACTCGCAAAAATATATATTAATCAAAAAAAATATAATAAAGCGATAAAAGCCTATAATATTTTAGGCTTGAAATATCCAAAAAAAAGTAGTTTCTTTGCAGACCAAATTGAAAGGATTAAAAACTTAAAAAAAAATAATAATTAATCATGGGAACTTTTTGGATATTAGTATCGCTGATTTTATTTGTTTGTGTTTTATTAATACTTGTTATAATGGTGCAAAACCCTAAAGGAGGTGGCCTTTCGTCTACTTTTGGTGGAGGCCAACAACAAATTGGTGGTGTAAAAAGCACCACAGATTTTCTTGATAAAAGCACATGGGCTCTTGCTATAATTATTCTTGTTTTGATTCTTATTTCAAACGTAACATTAATGAATGAATCAGATAATTCTGACTCAATTCTAATTGATGAATCAATTCCTGAGCAAACAATTCCTGAAATTCCAGAACAAAGTATACCTGAAATTCCCGCTGAAACTATAGATGATTAGTGTCATGATGTCATGAAAAATATCATTTCATGAATTTTAAATTAAATGGCACAGTTTGTGAAATCTTTAAATTAAAAAAAATGAGTAAAATTAATATTAAACCACTTGCAGATAGAGTTTTGGTTCAACCTTCTGAAGCTGAAACAACTACTTCATCTGGGATTATTATTCCAGATACTGCTAAAGAAAAACCTCAGAGAGGTAAAATTGTTGCAGTTGGTCCTGGAACAAAAGAAAATCCAGTAACTCTTAAATCTGGTGATATTGTACTTTATGGAAAGTATTCAGGAACTGAACTACAACATGAAGGTGTTGATTATTTAATAATGAAAGAAAGTGATATTCTCGCAATTGTATAACTAAACTTAAAATAAAATGGCAAAAAAAATTGAATTTGATATTGAAGCACGTGATGGTATAAAGCGAGGAGTAGATGCTCTTGCTAACGCTGTTAAAGTAACATTAGGTCCAAAAGGAAGAAATGTAATTATAGGAAAATCTTTTGGCGCTCCTCAAGTGACTAAAGATGGAGTTACTGTTGCAAAAGAAATTGAACTTAATGATAATTTAGAAAATATGGGTGCACAGATGGTAAAAGAAGTTGCATCAAAGACAAATGACTTAGCTGGGGATGGAACCACAACTGCTACAATCCTTGCTCAGTCTATTGTTACTGAAGGACTTAAAAATGTTGCTGCTGGAGCAAATCCAATGGATTTAAAAAGGGGAATAGATAAAGCTGTGACTTCTGTTGTTGATGCATTAGAGAAACAATCAGTAGAAATTGGGAGTGCATCTGAAAAGATTCTTCAGGTTGCAAGTATTTCTGCTAATAATGATGAGGCTATTGGTAAATTAATTACTGAAGCATTTGAGAAAGTTGGCAAAGAAGGGGTAATTACTGTTGAAGAAGCAAAAGGAACAGAAACTTATGTTGATGTAGTTGAGGGTATGCAATTTGATAGAGGATATATTTCACCATATTTTGTTACTGATTCAGAGAAGATGGAAGCAGATTTAGATACTCCTCAAATTCTTATAACAGATAAAAAGATATCAGTTATGAAGGATTTACTTCCTATCCTTGAACCAGTTGCACAAACTGGAAAACCTCTTTTAATTATCGCAGAGGATATTGATGGAGAAGCATTAGCTACTTTAGTAGTAAACAAGTTAAGAGGATCGTTAAAAATTGCTGCTGTAAAAGCTCCTGGTTTTGGAGACAGGAGGAAAGCAATGCTAGAAGATATTGCAATATTGACTGGCGGTACTGTTATATCTGAAGAAAGAGGCTTCACCCTTGAAAATACTACAATTGATATGCTTGGGACTGCAGAAAAAGTTACAATTGATAAGGATAATACTACTATAGTTAATGGCTCTGGAAACAAAAAAGACATAAAGTCTCGAGTAAGCCAAATTAAAGCACAAATTGAAACTACAACTTCAGATTATGACAAAGAAAAGCTTCAAGAAAGGCTAGCCAAGTTGGCTGGTGGGGTTGCGGTTCTTTATGTTGGTGCTCCATCAGAAGTAGAGATGAAAGAGAAAAAAGATAGAGTTGATGATGCACTTCATGCCACTAGAGCAGCAATTGAAGAAGGAATTGTAGCTGGTGGTGGTGTTGCACTACTTAATTCTAAAAATGGATTAGAAAAGTTAAAATCTATAAATGCAGATGAGTCAACAGGAATTCAAATTGTAAATAAAGCAATTGAAGCTCCTTTAAGGACAATTGTTGAAAATTCTGGAGGGGAAGGATCAGTAGTTGTATCAAAAGTTCTTGATGGAGATAAAAACTTTGGATTTAATGCAAAAGAGGGTAAATATGTTGATATGTTAAAAGAAGGTATAATCGACCCTAAAAAAGTGACAAGAGTTGCTCTTGAAAATGCAGCATCTGTAGCTGGAATGATATTAACTACAGAATGTGCATTAGTAGACATCAAAGAAGATAATCCTGCGCCAATGCCACCAATGGGCGGAGGGGGAATGCCAGGTATGATGTAATAGATTAACCACAATGATAAAAACCTGCTTTTCAGCAGGTTTTTTTTGTACTTTTGTTTTCTTCATATGAAAAAGGTTTCTTCAGCACTGATTTCAGTTTTTAATAAAAATAAAATTGAACATTTATGTCAGATTCTTTCAGACAATAATGTTAAAATATATTCTACTGGAGGAACTTATGATTATATAAATAGTCTGGGTATTAAACTTGAAAAAGTAGAGGACATAACTTCATACCCATCTATTTTAAATGGAAGAGTAAAAACCCTTCATCCTAAGATATTTGGTGGAATTTTAAAAACAAATTCAAAGTCTGACATTGATGAATCAAAAAATTATGAAATTCCTGATATAGATCTTGTAGTAGTTGATCTATATCCTTTTGAAGAGACTGCTAAAAGTTCAAGCAATCATGAGGATATTATTGAAAAGATTGATATAGGAGGGATCTCTCTTATTAGAGCTGCAGCAAAAAACTATGAAAACGTTATTTGCATTTCATCTCAAGATCAATACAATGAATTGATTAATGTTTTAAAGAATGATTTTAAAACAGATATAGAATATAGAAAAAAACTTGCGTTTGAAGCATTCCAAAAAAGCTCAGATTATGACTATCAAATTTCATCTTATTTAAATAATAAGAATATTAATTCAAATTCTGTTAAGGCTACTGTAAAAGAGTTAAGGTATGGGGAAAACCCTCATCAAAATGGTAGATTTATCGGCCAAATTGATAGAATATTTGAACAAATACATGGTAAAGATATCTCATACAATAATCTTTTAGATATAGATTCAGCAATAGGACTTCTTAAAGACTTGGAAACAAAAAAATCAGTTTTTTTAATACATAAGCATAATAATCCATGTGGTGTTTCTATAAGGGATAGTTTATTGGATGCTTATTTGGATGCACTATCATGTGATAATGTATCTGCTTTTGGTGGAATTTTAACTTCTAACCAGACTATTGACGAGAATACTGCTAAAGAGATCGACAAGTTATTCTTTGAAGTTCTAATTGCACCTAACTTTAGTAACAGCGCATTGGATATTTTAAAATCTAAAAAAAATAGAATAATTATAAAATTAAAATCTTATCCAACAAATAAAATACAAAATAGATCATGTCTTAATGGTATACTTGAGCAAGATCTAGATGATAAAACTGAAAAATTTGATGATTTTAAAGTTGTTACAAAAATAACACCAGATTCTACAAAATTTGGTGATCTTGTATTAGCATCAATAATTGCAAAACATACAAAGTCAAATTGTATAGCAATTGTAAAAAACAAACAATTAATAGGATCTGGGATGGGTCAAGTATCAAGAATAGATGCGTTAAATCAAGCAATTGAAAAATCTAAAAAATTTGGTTTTGACCTAAATGAGTCTTGTCTAGCAAGTGATGCTTTCTTTCCATTTTCAGATTGTGTTGAAATATCACATGTAAATAATATCAATACTATTGTTCAGCCTGGAGGCTCAATTAAAGATAAAGATTCCATTGATTTTTGTAATAAGAATGGGATGTCTATGGTTTTTTCAGGAATAAGACATTTTAGACATTAATTGGTATTATTTAATTAACTTTGCAGACTATTATGGGATTTTTCACTGAAGAAATAGCTATTGATCTTGGGACTGCAAATACTTTGATTATTCATAACGACAAAGTTGTTATTAACAGTCCTTCTATTGTTGCTATGGATAGGTCTACAAAAAAAATAATAGCAATTGGTGAAGAAGCAAAATTTATGCAGGGTAAAACCCATGAAAATATAAAAACAATTAGACCTCTTAAGGATGGTGTCATTGCTGATTTTGAGGCTTCAGAAAAAATGATTAGTGAATTAATTAGAAGTATTCCTACTCTAAAAAAAAGATGGTTTTCTCCTTCCCTGACTATGGTAATTTGTATTCCTTCTGGAATCACCGAAGTTGAAATGAGAGCTGTAAAAGAATCTGCTGAAAGAGTAAATGGAAAGGAAGTATATTTAATTCATGAACCAATGGCAGCAGCTATTGGTATTGGTATTGACATAGTAAAGCCAAAAGGTAATATGGTTGTAGATATTGGAGGTGGAACTACCGAAATTGCAGTTATTGCACTAGCAGGTATTGTTTGTGAAAAGTCATTGAAAGTAGCTGGTGATATGCTCACTAATGATATAGTGTACTACATGAGGACTAAACATAATTTATATATCGGTGATAGGACAGCAGAAAAAATAAAAATTGAAGTAGGATCTGTAACTGAAAGTCTAGATGATCCTCCTGAAGATATGCATGTTCAAGGCAGAGACCTATTATCAGGAAAGCCAAAAGAAAAGATTATTTCTTACATAGAAGTAGCTAAAGCTATTGATAAATCTGTCATAAGAATTGAGGATTCAATCATGGAGACTCTATCTCAAACCCCACCAGAACTTGCTGCAGATATATATAATACAGGAATATACCTGGCTGGAGGTGGAGCACTTCTTAGAGGCTTAGATGAAAGGTTGTCAAAGAAAACTGATCTACCTGTTTACATTGCTGAAGATCCGCTTCAAGCAGTAGTTAGGGGGACAGGAATTGCCCTTAAGAATATAGATAAATTTAAGTCTGTTCTAATCAAGTAATTTTTTAATGCAATCAATAATTAATTCCATAGTTAAAAATAGGAACTTAATTATATATCTTTTCCTTTCATTTGTTACTTTCAACTATCTATACAATAATAGTTCAGTTCACTACTCTGGATTTGGAAAAGTTGGAACATTCATTTCAGGTTCAACTTCTAGTATTTACTCATACATAAATTCTTATTTTAATCTTAGGCAAGAGAACAATAAGTTAATTGAAGAAAACCTTGAATTAAAAAAAATTGAATCTCAATTTTTTGATATTTCTGATACTAAAGATATTTCAAACAGTAAAATCGATAAAACTATTAGTGCTAAAGTAATATTTAACTCAATTAACAAGAATAAAAATATTATTGTAATCAATAAAGGAGAATTTAATGGTATAACTAGAGAAATGGGTGTTATATCTTCACGAGGGGTTGTTGGAATTATAAAAAATATAACAGGTAATTACTCTTCAATTGTTTCATTACTTAATACAGATTTAAAGATAAATGCTATTTTGAAGAACTCTTCAACTATAGGATCGATAAGTTGGAATGGATTAGATCCTAGAATTGTTCAACTTAATGATATTCCTCTAAGTAGTTCAATTAAAGTTGGAGATACAATTGTGACTGGGGGTATGTCATTTTATTTTCCTAGGGGAATACCCATCGGGACAATAGAAGATTATAACAATACATCACTCGAGGGATATTATTCTATTGATGTATTAATTTTCAGCGACTTTTCTTCGCTTTCTAATCTTTACATTTTAGAAAGAACGGATAATGATGAAATTAAATCCTTATTAAATGAATAGAGAGTTAGCGAAAGATATAATTCTATCATTATTAATTGTATTATCTCAATTATTGATTTTCAATCATATTAATCTTTTTGGAACTGTAAATCCTTTCATATATGTTTCTTTGTTCATCCTTTATAAAACAACATATAATAAAACATTTTTGATTCTATATGGATTTTTAGTTGGACTAATAATTGATTTGTCATTGCAAACCTATGGTACCCATACCCTGGCCTCAATTACAGTATGTTATCTGAGAGAAAGAATAGTGAAATATTCATTTGGAGTAAACTCTATATTACCATTAGCAATGATTAGGGGTACACAACTAACAAATAGAGTAACATATTTCTTAATAATCATATTTCTTCATTCATTTATTTATTTTTCTTTAATCTTTTTTAATTTCGAATTTACATTAACTATATTTTTATATACTCTTATTAATTCAATTGTTAACTTTATAGTCATTTGGATTGTCTCTAAGTTAATTTTCGAAAAACAAAAATGATAAGGAAGAATCTCTTAATTTGGATTACTATATTTAGCTCTGTAATTTTTATAATTCAGCTTGCTTCTCTTCAGCTTGCCAGTGATTCTTTTAATAGAGATTTTGCAGTACAAGAAATCTCAGTATACCCTGAAAGAGGTTTAATTTTTGATAGAAACGGTGAATTATTAGTTACGAATCAACCAATGTATGAGTTGATTATTATACCAGAAAATACAGTTGAATTTGATACAATTCAACTATCAAATTTAATTGGTATTGAACATAACGACTTATCTAAAAGAATATCATCTGCAATAAAATATTCAACAAAACTACCTTCTGTTATTCAATCTCAAATTTCAAAGGAAGAAAATGCTTTTTTACAAGAAAAAATCTGGCAATTTGATGGTTTTTATCTAAGAAAAAACTCTGTAAGAGACTACATCAGGCCTTTTGCAAGTAATGTAATAGGTTATACCGGTGAGGTTGATCAAAATGATATAAACTCAAATCCATATTATGAAAAAGGAGAAATGATTGGTAAGCAGGGTATTGAAAGCTATTATGAAGAAAGATTAAGAGGAGTAAAAGGCAAGAGATATTTTCAAAAAGATAGGTTTAATAGGATCATTGGCCCATATAATGATTCAAAAAAAGATATATCACCAAAAAAAGCTGATAATCTTACTTTAACTATTGATATTAAACTACAAGAATATGCTGAAAGTTTATTAAATAATAAGAGAGGAGGAATTGTTGCAATTGAGCCATCTTCTGGAGAGATACTTACATTAGTTAGTGCCCCGACATACCATTCTAATCAATTTATCGGTCAAGATAGAACCGCTAATTTTCAAGGCTTACTTAACGATACAATAAATAAGCCTTTATTTGATAGATCACTTCAGGCTCAATACTCACCTGGATCTCCGATTAAAATACTTAATGCATTAATTGGACTTCAAGAGGGTGTAGTTAATGAAAGTACTACTTTTAAGTGTAATGCAGGTCATTACTATGCTAGGAATGCCTTCATGGCTTGTCATAATAAAATAGGTACCATTAGTAATTTAAGAAAGGGTATTTACAATTCATGTAATACATATTTTGCTAAAACCTACAAAATGATAATTGACAAATATGATTCACCAAGTCAAGGTCTTGATAGCTGGAGTAAGCATATTAAAAGTTTTGGTCTTGGAGATTATCTTGGATATGATTTATCTATTGGCAAAAAGGGATTTATTCCAGAATCAAACTATTACAATAGGTTTTACGGAAATAATAGATGGAGTGCTTCAACAACTATATCAAATTCTATTGGTCAAGGTGAAATTTTAACTACTCCTATTCAAATGGCCAACTTTACATCTGCTATTGCAAATCGAGGATTTTATTATAAACCTCACTTTGTAAAAAAAATTAATAATCAATCAAATATTCGTTTAGAAAAAAATTTTACATCAATTGATAAAGGAAACTTTGAGGTAGTAATTAATGGTATGGTTGATGTTGTAGATAGGGGTACTGCAAGAATTGCTAAAATAAAGAATATTAATATAGCTGGAAAAACTGGAACTGTTGAAAACTTTATATTAATTGAAGGAGAGAAAAAACAACTAACCGATCATTCAACTTTTATTGCATTTGCCCCTGCAGAAGATCCAAAAATTGTTATTTCAGTTTTCGTTGAAAATGGATATTGGGGAAGCAGATGGGCAGCACCTATTGCAAGCCTTATTATAGAAAAATATTTAACTGGAAATGTTGAAAGGAAATGGCTTGAAAGTAGAATGATAAATGGTAGCCTTTTAGCTGAATATGAAAAGCCATATAAATTTCAAAATTTTACAATTAATGAATAGACTAAGTATATTTAAATATGATTTAGTTTCAATTATTCTATATCTTAGCCTAGTATCATTTGGTTTAGTAAATATTTATTCTTCTAGTTTTAACGAGTCTTCTATAAATTTATTCGATGTTAGTTCTATTGTGGGTAAGCAAGTCTTATTTTTTTTTCTATCCCTTATTGCATTCATATTTATACTTTTCACAAGAAGTAGGTTTTTTGATAATTCTGCATATATATTTTATTTTTTTTCTATTATACTCTTGCTGGGTCTATTTATTTTTGGTGTCGAAAGAGGGGGAGCAAAATCATGGTATGCACTCGGTCCAATAAGCTTTCAACCAAGCGAGCTCGCTAAATTGGGAACGGCTTTATTTTTATCAAAATTTTTAAGTATAATTCAAACAGACCTAAAGAGTAATAGAGATATATTAATTGTATTTATAATTATACTAATACCTCTAATTTTAACTACTATACAACCTGATCCCGGTTCAGCATTAATTTTTTTAGCTTTTATCTTTCCTGTTATTCGTGAAGGACTAAATCTTAATTATTTTTATTTTGGATTATATATTATTTCAACTTTGTTACTGACACTAAAATTCAATTTTCTTGTCTGCTTAGCCATATTGATGATTGTTTTTTCTGCGTATCTAATTTATTTTAGAACTAAAAAGATTAAAATTTCATTACTTAAATTTTTATTTTCATTTTTCATATTAATTTGTATTTCCTTCTCAACTAATTATCTATTTGAGAATGTCTTGGAGCAAAGACATAGAGATAGAATAAATTTAGTTCTTGGAAAGGAAGTAGATACTAGTGGAATTGGGTATAATATTAATCAATCTAAAATTGCAATTAGTAATGGTGGACTTTTTGGTACTGGTTTCTTAGAGGGCACTCAAACTAAAGGAAATTTTGTTCCAAGACAACATACTGATTTTATTTTTAGTACAATTGGAGAAGAATGGGGGTTTATTGGTACAATTATTACTATTATATTTTTTTCATTTTTAATCATTAGAATTATAACTAGGGCAGACAAGCAACCAAATCATTTTAGACGGATTTATTCTTATTGCTTTGCTAGCTTACTTTTTTCCCACTTTTTTCTAAATATTGGCATGTCAATAGGATTAATTCCATCTATTGGCATACCTCTACCATTTATAAGTTATGGTGGGTCAAGCCTGTTAATATTTAGTATGATGTTCTTTGTTTATATAAACTTTGACTCTAGTAGATTAATGGAAGATTAATCAATATTAATTTGAGAAAGAATTTCATTTGATTTAATAGAAGAAAGATCTTTGAGTAAGTTCATAGCTTCATTAACATAAATGTCTTTTTTTAGTGACTCAATCCACCTTTCTCTCTTTTCTTTAATGTCATCATTGTATGAATTATCCTCTTTATCATTAGTATTATTCCATTGAAAATAATATGGTGATTCAAACTCTTCAATTTGTTTTAATTTTTCGTTCTGAGACTTTGAACTTTTAAGGTCACCTTTATATGTAATATAATCTAGAGAAATTGTCTTATCATCTTGTTGAGATTTGATCCAAGATGCATGCTCATCAATTATTGAAAAAAACTCATTATTATTTATTCTATTTTTACTATCAATAATAACCTGTGAATAATTAAATATCTTATTTGAGTTACTGTACCTAGCTGGATCAATTTTATCCCAACTTAATGGGTTCTCTAAATCTTTTTCTCCTATTTCGACATAAGAATATCTATTTGGAAATACTATATCACTCTTTACTCCCTCAAGCTGAGTAGATCCGCCATTTACCCTGTAGAATTTATCAGTTGTAATTTTAAGAGATCCTAGATCACCATATGTATTTCCTGATACAACATTATTTAGATCAACAATATTTTGAACAGTTCCTTTCCCATAAGTTTGTTTACTACCTAAAATTATAGCTCTGTTATAGTCTTGAAGAGCTGCCGCAAGAATTTCAGAGGCTGAAGCAGAAAATTCATTTACAAGAACTATAAGCGGACCATCCCAAAGGATTGAAGGGTCGTTGTCTCTTAAAATCTCTTTTCTTCCGCCGATACTTTTAACTTGAACAACTGGACCTTTTTCAATAAAAAAACCTGTGATATCAACTACAGTTTTAAGAGATCCACCTCCATTATTCCTAAGATCTAAAATCAATCCATTAATACCTTTTGATTTTAAATTTACAATCTCTCTCTTCAAATCGCTGGCTGCATTTCTCTCACCATAATCATCAAAGTCAACATAAAATCTTGGTAGATTAATAAGACCATATTTTGAAAGATCGTCGTTTATTATTGAGGATTTCGCATAAGTTTCTTCAAGTTCAACAATATCTCTAGTTACAATTACCTGTTCTACTCCTCCATCAACTCTTTTAACAGTTAAATAAACTTTTGTTCCTTTTTCTCCTTTTATAAGATCAGTTGCATCACTTAATTTCATTAATGATATTTCAGTAGGCTCCTCATCCTCTGACTGAGCTACAGAAATTATAACATCACCAACATTTAAAAGATTATCTCTCCATACTGGACCACCAATGATAATCTCTACTATTTCAACTTGTTGTTTTGTTTTTGACAATCTTGCACCTATTCCTTGAAACTTTCCTGAAATGTTTTGATCAAAAACATCTTTTGCTTCAGGAGCTAAATAAGTAGTATGAGGATCAAATTGGGTAACAATAGAATTAAGATAAATAGAGAACCAATCTGTTCTTTCTAATTCACTATTAAATTGAAAAAAATCTTTTAGATTTTCTTTGATTGAAATTCTAGACTCTTGTTCAATTTCTTGATCGGTTTTAGTTTGCTTATTTTCAGAATCACTTTTACTTTCATTTATTTCTTTTTTTGATGCATAGCCATCAAGAGCTGATAACTTTAATCTTTTTCTCCAAATGTTTTTTAAATCATCAAGATTTACTGCATAATTTAAATTTTCATAGTCAAGATTAATCTCTTCGTCAATATTAAAATTGAAAGGCTTGTCAAGTATGTCTTCATAAAATCCTTCAACTTCAGAAATTCTATTCAATAATGTTTCGTATACGATATTAAAGAAAGTAATATCTGAAGAGTTTATTTGGTCATCTATAAGAAGTCTATATTCTGAAAAAATTTCAATATCAGATTCATACAAAAACCTTTTCTGAGAATCTACAGCTTCAATGAATTCATCAAATACTTTTATTGAAAAATCATCATTTATTATTTTAGGATCATAATGCAACTTATCTAGAACATAAGAAACAAGATCAACAAGTAATCTATCTTTATTTGGCTGATCACTTGAAAACTTGAAATTTGAAACTTCAAAATAAATAACAAGCGAAATTATACCAGATACAATTAATCCAAAAATTCTCAAAATCATATAGTAAAATTAGCTTAAAAAAAATTAAGGTAACCCTAATAACAGCAAAGTTTATGTTAAAGTTAAAAGAGTAAAACGTTTTCATATATTTACATGAAATTATTTTAAATGAAAAAGCCACTTATTTTAGTAACAAATGATGATGGTATAAATGCTCCTGGAATAAGAACTTTAATTTCTGTAATGAAAAATATTGGTGATATTGTTGTTGTAGCTCCAGATAGTCCTCAATCTGGTATGGGGCACGCTATAACGATAAATTCAACATTACATTCTTCTAGAATTACTCCAAAAGATTCTGAAATTATTGAGTATAGTTGTTCTGGAACACCCGCTGATTGTGTTAAACTAGCCATTAATGAGTTAATGCCTAGGAAACCTGATTTATGTGTATCTGGAATTAATCATGGCTCCAACTCTTCAATTAATGTTATATATTCAGGTACTATGAGTGCTGCCATTGAAGCTGGGATAGAAGGAGTTCCTTCAATTGGGTTTTCCCTTTTAGACTATCGATGGAATGCAGATTTTAGTCAATCTACAGATTTTATAAGTAAGATCACCCTTAATACCCTAAATAATGGAATTCCAAAAGGAGTTGTTTTAAACGTGAATATTCCATCAGTAAAAAAGTCTAACATTATGGGTATTAAGATTTGTAGACAAGCAAAGGCTTATTGGGTTGAAGAGTTTGATAAAAGAAAAAATCCTTTTGGTCAAGAATACTACTGGTTAACTGGCAAGTTTATCAATGAAGATCAAGGAGAAGATACTGATGAATGGGCTCTTAACAATAATTATATTTCAATTGTACCAGTTAAATTTGATTTAACTGCTCACGATGCAATTCAAGGACTAAACGAGTGGGATTTTAAATGAAATATTATATAATTGCTGGAGAGGCATCAGGAGATTTATATGGTTCTCGTCTAATAACTGAAATAAAATTGCTAGACAGTAACGCTGAAATTAGATTTTGGGGTGGAGATAAAATGATTTTGAGTGGTGGAACTATTGTAAAGCATATAAAAGAACTAGCGTTTATGGGATTCTATGAAGTAGTCAAGAATCTTGATAAAATCATAAGTAATTTTAGTCTTTGTAAAAAGGATATACTAGATTTTAATCCTGATAAAATAATTTATATTGATTATCCTGGTTTTAACTTGAGAATTTGTAATTGGGCTAAAAAGAAGGGATTCAGCAACTACTATTATATAAGTCCTCAAATATGGGCGTGGAAAGAAGGGCGCATAAAAAAGATAAAAAAAAGTATAGATAAGCTATTTGTTATTTTTCCATTTGAAAAGAAATATTATAATGAAAAACATAATATGGATACATTTTATTATGGGCATCCTTTAATAGAGGTCATTAATTCATATAAAATAAATAATAGCTTTTTTAGTGAAAATAATATCCCTAACAACAAACAAGTTGTTGCATTTTTACCAGGTAGTAGGGTTCAGGAGATTAAAACTATGCTACCAATTTTTTTATCGATAATTAGTAAGTATCCTAACTATAATTTTATAATTGCAGGTGTAAATAATGTAGATCCTAATATATATAATATAGCCCCATATTCTAATTTATTTATTGTATATAATCAAACGTATGACTTACTAACTAATTCTTTTGCAGCTATTGTTACAAGTGGTACAGCGTCACTTGAATGTTCTCTTTTTAAAGTCCCTCAGTTGGTATGTTATAAAACAAGTGGTCTTAGTTTCATTATTGGTAAATTATTTGTTAAACTAAAATATATATCTCTTGTAAATATTATTCTAGAAAATAATATTATAAAAGAACTCATTCAAAATGATCTTAATGAGAAAAATTTATCTTACGAATTTGATAAGCTTTGTGAAGAAGAAAAAAGATCAAAAATAATTAAAGAATATTCTAAAATTTTTGATTTATTATCTGTCGATTATACATCAAAGAAAATTGCTTCATCAATTTTTAGTTGATTCCGTGCATCATACTTACAATCTTTTTATTTGCAACTATCATTAATAATCCAACAAATGCAGGTAAAATTGTAAAAATTAAAAAGAAAACAGACATTCCATAGTCCTCAACAATTGGGTCTAGAAAGCTCCCCGTAATACCTGCACTTAAATTTGCAATAAAGTTAGCTACAAACCAAACACCAAACATTAACCCAACAAGCTTCTGAGGGGCTAATTTACTTACATAAGAAAGTCCAACAGGTGAAACACACAATTCTCCTAAAGTATGGAATAAGTAGGCAAGTATTAAAAAAATCATACTCTGAGAGGCAGAATAAGCACCCAAAGGTATGTTAATAGAGCCATAAGATAGTATAGCAAACCCTATTGATAAAAGCATTAATCCAATTCCAAATTTTACAGGACCAGATGGGTTATATTTAGACTGCCATATTTTTGATAGCACAGGTGCAAATACAATAATAAAAAAAGAGTTCAAAATTGCAAACCACGATGCAGGAACTTCAGTTGCACTTTTTGCAAACTCTTTATTTAACATCCAAATAATTAAGCCCCATATAATTATAAAGCTACTTCCAAGAAATATATTAGAAATTGCATATTTCTGAAATGTATTATTAAAAAGGTAATAGAGAATTATTGTTAAAATAATCATAGGGACAATTACTAAAAGTGAATTGATAATTTTAAAAGCTAAAGCTCCATCCCCAACCAAGTCTCTATTTGTATAATCATTAGCAAAAATAGTCATACTACCTCCTGCTTGCTCAAATCCCCACCAAAAAAATATAGTAACAAAAGAAAAAATTCCAATAACAATTAATCTATCAATAACAGTTTTTCTTGGAACATTATTTTGATCAGCTTTAACTTTTACTTCATTTTTATTCTCTCCTGGTCTTAAGCCAATTGAACCAAATATTTGCTGTCCAAAATGGAACTGAAGCATACCAAAAAACATAAAGATACCTGCTAAGCCAAAGCCATAATGCCATCCTTCAAATTCACCTATATATCCGCAAAGTAGAATCCCAAGAAATGCTCCAGCATTTATTCCCATATAAAATATTGTATATGCTGCATCTTTTATCTTACCCTCATCTTTATACATTTGGCCTACTATTGAGCTTATATTTGGCTTAAATAGACCATTTCCAAGTATTAAAAGACTTAAACCTAGATATAAAAAGATATCATAAAAAACTTCAAGTGCCATAGCTGCATGACCTAAAGTCATTAATAAGGCTCCTGCAACAATAGCTTTTCTGTAGCCAATATATCTATCTGCAATTAAACCACCAAAAATTGGAGTTATATATACAAGTCCAGTATACCAACCATATAATACTAAAGCATCAGATCTTTCCCAACCCCATCCAGGATTTTCCCCAGCCATTGAGGATATTAAAAATAAGATAAGAATTGCACGCATTCCATAGTATGAAAACCTTTCCCACATTTCAGTAAAAAAAAGTGTAAAGAGTCCTGAAGGATGACCAAGAATTGTTTTTTGGTTTATTTCGTCTCCATTAAATAGATTAATATTATTCATAGTATAATGGCTTAAATTATATTGAGTTTGTTTTCACTTATATTTACATAAAGAAAAGAAAATTATGCCAAAAAAAATAATTGGTTTTTCAAAACTTTCAAGGGTTGAAAAGATTGATTGGTTAACTAAAAATATACTTGATAATTCAAATCAAGTTAAATTATTACTTGATAATTATTTAAATTCCAATAATGATATTCAGACTATTCATGATTCATTTTCTGAAAATAGTATTTCAAATTTTTATCTTCCATATTCTGTATCACCAAACTTTTTAATAAACGATAAAAATTATACTATACCACTAGTAACAGAAGAAAGTTCAGTTGTTGCTGCCGTATCAAATTCAGCTAAATTCTGGTTTAATAAAGGAGGATTTAAATCTAAAGTTAAGAGTTTTATAAAAAGAGGTTATATATACATTTCCTTTAACGGGAAAATAGATATACTTAAAGATTTTATTGAAAAAAATAGAGCAGATATTCTTAAATCAACATATAACATAACTAAGAATATGAAAAAAAGAGGTGGTGGTATATCTGCTATAAATGTTGTCGATAAAACAGATGATCTAAAAGACTATTATCAATTATCTATTGATTTTAATACTTCAGATTCGATGGGAGCTAATTTTATTAATTCCTGTCTTGAAGCAATGTCAAAAAAAATAGAAGAATTGTCAAGACGATATGAGCCTTTTATTGTAAACAATTTTAGCATCAATATAATCATGTCAATATTATCTAATTTTACTCCAGATTGTATTGTTGAAGCTTATGCAGAATGTGAGATAAAAGATCTAATTGCTATTGATGATATTGACCCTAATGAATTTGCGAATAAAATGAAATATGCTTTTGATATTGCAAAAATTGATATTAATAGAGCAGTTACTCACAACAAAGGAATTATGAACGGAATAGATGCAATTCTGATTGCAACAGGTAATGATTTTAGAGCAGTAGAAGCTAATGTTCACGCTTATGCGTCATTAAACTCTAAATATGAGAGTTTATCACAATGTACAATTTTGGATAATAAATTTAGATTAAGTATTGAAATCCCTCTATCCGTTGGAACTGTTGGAGGAATTACAGACTTGCACCCACTTGTAAAACTATCATTAAAAATGCTAGGTAATCCATCATCAAGAGATTTTATGTGTATTGTAGCTTCTGTTGGACTTGCTCAAAATTTTGCTGCTGTTAAATCTTTAATTACTTCTGGAATCCAGAAAGGACATATGAGGATGCACTTAATCAATCTTCTAATTAAAAAAAATGCTAATGAAGACCAGATAAAAAGAGCTAAAAAATTTTTTGTAGATAAAGAAATTAATAATTATTCAGTAAATGAATTTTTAAAACTAAATCCTTAAAATGAGATTTTACAGTTGCGGCAAACTTCTTTTGACAGGTGAATATTTAGTTTTAAATGGTGCATTAGCACTTGCTCTTCCAACCAAATTTGGCCAAGATTTAAATTTAATTTCAAATAAATCAAATTTAATAAAATGGAAAAGTATAAATAGGAGTGGAGATATTTGGTTCGAATGTGAACTTGATAAGGATAACTTAAATATAATTCGAACTACCTCAAAGAAGATTTCAAATATAATACTTAGAATTTTAAAAAAAATTAGAGAGAGTAACAACGAATTTTTAAAATCAACCGGCTCAATTA
>CACGZJ010000002.1 GCA_902577515.1 uncultured Bacteroidota bacterium
AATTTTTTCTATTTCTGGATTTATATAAAAAGGATTGGTCTCACCAAGAATAAGATTTACAAATTGATTTATTCTACTCCCTCTCCACCTATAAATTGATTGTTTAGGATCTCCAACAATTAATAAAGACCCTTTAGTTCCATCATGAGACTCACTTTGAATTGAATTAGAAATTAAAGGAATTAAATTTTCCCACTGAAGCTCAGAAGTATCTTGAAATTCATCAATAAAAAAATTTGAAAATCTTGAGCCTAGCTTCTCATAAATTAATGGAGCATCATTTGATTTAACAAGTGAATTTAATTCAGAATTAAATTTTGAAATTAATTTGGTGTTATTGTCACTTTGAATTTTATTAATCTTATTTTCAATTAAGTTTATTAGAGACAGTGAAGGTAAATGAGATAGAAATGAATTTAAAACAAAAACATCTAATATTGTTTTGTTTATTTCATTGTAATTATTAAGTAACGAATATCTTATTTTTTCAATTTTATCAGATTTGCTATTGCTCAAAGATTTATTATATAGACTTGTCTCACCATTGAGTGATTTATATATAGACTCATTTATGTAAAGCTGGTCATTGATGATTATATTGTTCAAATAATTCGGGAAGTAGCTTCCTCTAAAATCACCAAAATCAAGGCCATTAATTGATATTAGTTCTATACTTTTTTTTGCAAGATTCCTTAGATTTTCTTTTTTCTCATTTTTTAGATTATTAACCTCTAATTTCATTTGAGAAAAAAATTCTTTATTCTTTTGACTGAAGTATTCGATTTGATCTCTATTTGATTCTTTATCAATTAAAACAATAAATTCCCTTAAATCATGAGAGATATCCCAGCTTTTGTTTATAGATGTTTTAAATCTTGCAAACTCTATCAGTTGATTCTTTAAATTATCATCATCATTAATATCTATGAAAATGTCATCAATCGCTTGATCAATATAAACCATACTATCTAACTCAACCAAATAATCTTTTTCAATGTCAGATTCAGATTTAAATGACTTAAGAATATTATTGGTAAAACTGTCAATAGTCATGACATTGAAACTTGAATAGTTATAAAGAATGTTTTCTAAAATTATAAAAGCCTTTTCTTTAATTTCTTTATTATTTATAGTTGTTTTACTTGAAACTATATCGATTATAACATTTTCATTTTCATTTACTATAATATTTAGATAAGATAAAATTCTATCTTTCATTTCAGCAGATGCCTTATTAGTAAATGTTAATGCAAGCATCGACTTATAATGATCATCTTTTTTTGAATTTAATAGTTGAGCTATAAACTCAATTGCTAGGTAGAATGTTTTACCTGACCCTGCAGATGAGTTTATAATTTTATAAGAGTAGCTCATTTATGATTATTGATACTTAACAAAATAATCCTAATTTTGTAAAAAAAAAATTATGGCTTTTGAATTACCTAAATTAAATTATGCTTTTGATGCATTAGAACCAAACATAGATGCAAAAACTATGGAAATCCATTATGGGAAACACCATAATGGTTATACAAATAATCTCAATAATATCATTTCCGGTACTGAAAATGAAGGTAAGAGTATTGAAGAAATTCTTAAATCTCTAGACCTTAATAACAGTGGATTAAGAAATAATGGTGGTGGTTATTATAATCATAATCTATTTTGGGAAATAATGGGACCAAATTCAGGTGGAAATCCAGCTGGAGAAATAGGTGAGTCTATAAATTCAAATTTTGGTTCATTCGAAAATTTTAAAGATGAGTTCAGTAAAGCAGCTGCCACAAGGTTTGGTTCAGGATGGGCATGGTTATGTGCTCATGCTAATGGTAAACTTGAGATCTGCTCTACTGCAAATCAGGACAATCCTATAATGCCAAATGGGTGTGGAGGTGCTCCTATTTTATGTCTTGATGTTTGGGAACATGCATATTACTTAAATTATCAAAATAGAAGACCTGATTATATAAATGCATTTTTTAATGTAATTAATTGGGAAGAAGTAAATAAAAAGTTTTTAAAATAAAAAAAGGGGAAGAATCCCCTTTTTTGCCCCAAATCTTACCATGAACTTAACCTACTTATGTTCAGGTACAACCAATTTAGGTAATTTTTCAAATAAATAAAACTTATTTAGAAATTATTTTTTATTATACCCTAGTATGCTCTTGCTGATTTTCCCTCAACAAAATTTATAAAAGCTTGGTTAACAACTTTATTTCCTCCTGGTGTGGGGTAATCTCCAGTGAAGTACCAATCGCCTTTATGATTTATACAAGCTTTATGAAGATTTTCAACCTTTTGAAAAATTATATCTAATTCAATGTTTGAATTTGAATCCATCAACATTTCCGACATTTTAGATGATATTTGCTCAGGAGTAAAGTCTTTATAAATATTTTTAACATGATTTTTTTTATAATCTGATTGTTCTTTTGATAAAAGACATTTGTCATAAGTGTCTTTGATTATTTTTTTTGCTGTTCCTCTATCTTCATGTAGCTCAACAGCAGCCCTAAATGCAATAAAATCTTCAATTCTTGCCATATCAATTCCATAACAATCCGGATACCTAATCTGAGGAGCACTTGATACAATGACTATCTTTTTTGGATTTAATCTTACCAACATCTTAAGGATACTTTCTCTAAGAGTTGTACCTCGAACAATACTATCATCTATAATTACAAGATTATCTGATTTTTTTATAACACCATATGTTATATCATATACATGTGCAACTAAATCTTCTCTTCCTTTATCAGCAGCAATAAAGGTCCTCAACTTTGCATCTTTAATTGCAATTTTTTCAACTCTAGGATTATTCTTACTGGCTTTTTCTAGTAGGCCATAGAATGATGTCTCTGCTGTATTAGGTATAAATGAAAAAACTGTATTCTTATAATCCTTATTAATTGATTTTTCTATCTGAGGTATAAGGAGACTTCCAAGCATTTTTCTTTCCATGTATATATCTGCATCTGAACCTCTTGAAAAATAAATTCTTTCAAAGGAACAAGATTTTTTTTCTTTTTGTTTCAAAATTTCTTTTAATGATGAAGTTCCGTTCCTTTTTATTATCAAAGCATTTCCTCTTGGTATTTCATGAATCTGAGCATATGAAACATCAAAAACTGTTTGAATGGCAGGTCTTTCTGAGGCTACTGCAATTACCTCATCATTTTCAAAATAGTATGCAGGTCTAATTCCATGGGGATCTCTAATAACAAAGGAATCTCCATGACCTATCATACCAGCTATTACATAGCCTCCATCCCATTTCTTCGATGACTTTTTTAATATTTTTTCAATATTTAATCTTTTTTCAATAAGTGGAGGCATTTCAGATTTCAATACACCTTTTTTCTTTAATTTATTATATCCAGAAATTACTTCAGAGTCTAAGAAATGTCCTATTTTTTCCATTATAGTAATTGTATCAGATTGTTCTCTTGGATGCTGGCCTAGTTTAACAAGACTCAGAAAAAGTTCATCTGTATTAGTCATATTAAAATTACCCGCTAGAATTAAATTTCTGTTCATCCAATTGTTTTGTCTCATCATGGGTTGAACATAATCAATCGAATTTTTTCCATATGTTCCATATCTAACATGTCCTAACATAACTTGTCCCAAAAATGGAGTTTGTTCATAAAATTTATTGGAACCTTTTTGGATTTTTTCAGATTTTATAAATGAATTAACTTTTTTATTAATTTTTTTAAAGATTGAGTGAATTGCTTGTTGTTCAAATGATCTTACTCTGTAAAAATACTTTTGCCCAGGGTCTAAGTCAAATTTTATACTAGCATAACCCGCTCCATCTTGACCTCGATTTTTTTGTTTTTCCATCATTAAGAACATCTTATCCACTCCATACATATATGAACCATATTTTTTTGTATAGAAATCAAGTGGCTTTTTTAAATGAATTAATGAAATTCCACATTCATGTTTTAGCTGATCACTCACTTATTATAATTTATTGATTCGACTTTTAATGTCATTCATTGACAAATTTAATAAGTTTTTTGTTCCCATATTTTCTACATTAAAAGATGCTATTGATGTACCATAAGCAATTGCAGATTTAATATTATCAAATGAAATTTCACCTGATTGAGTGAGGTAACCTGCGATACCTCCTATGAAGCAATCTCCAGCACCCGTAGGGTCAACTACCTTATCAACTTTAAATGCATTGGACTTATATACATTTTCAAAATTAAATAGTTCAGCACCATCTGCTGCTTTTTTTATTATAACAAACTTAGGGCCCATACTATGAAGAACTTCTGCTGCTTTTTTTAGATCTTTCTCACCTGTTATCATCTCTGATTCTTCATCATTTATAGAAATTAAATCAGAGTTATTGATTACCTCTTTTAGAGTATCCCAAAAGTTTTCAATCCAATAATTCATTGTATCCAGAATAATAACTTCAGGTTTTTTCTTAATTTGTTTGATAGCATTTAGTTGAATTTCAGGATGGAGATTACCAAGTAAAAGAATATCGGGAGTCGAATTTGATTGAGATATAATTGGATTAAAGTTTGACATGACGTTCAATTCAGTTTTTGTTGTTATCCTGTCTTTGAAATTATTTTTATAAATACAGCTCCAATAAAAAGTTTTATCATGTTTTATAATTTCTATTCCTGATATTTCTACTCCACAAGATTTAAGCAATTCTAGATCTTTGTTATGAAAATCATTACCTACAACTGAGATTATTGATGAATTACATTCAAAATGTTTTACAGACAAGCATATGTATGATCCTGCCCCACCTAATGTTCGTTCAACCTTGTGCTCACTAGTTTCTATTCCATCATATGCTAATGAAGCTACTATTAATAGTGATTTCTTTGACATTTAATTAATTTTTGTTTATGTAACCTGAATCTTCAATAAGGCTTGAGCCTCTAGCAGCGTTATTTGCTAAAAGATCGCATCTATCATTATAAAGGTTATTACTATGTCCTTTAACCCAATGAAATTTAATTTTATGTTCATTAAAGATATTTAAAAAACGTACCCATAAATCAGAGTTTTTTTTATTCTTAAAATTTTTTTTCTCCCATTCAAATACCCAACCTTTTTCAACTGCATCTGATACATATTTTGAGTCTGTAAATATATTAACATTAGAATTTTTAATCTTAATTTTTTCAAGGGCAGTTATTACAGCTAAAAGCTCCATTCTATTGTTAGTTGTTAACCTAAAGCCCTGACTAAATTCTTTTTTATAATTTTCACCCTCAACTAACATAACTATTCCATAACCTCCAGGTCCAGGATTACCAATTGAAGAACCATCTGTATATATTCTTATTGATTTTTTCATTATCATTTTAACAGTGACTCAATAACTTTAGGAAAATACTCATACTCTAACTTATGAATTTTTTCTTCAAGTTTTTTTGGTGTATCGTATTTATCAACTATTATTTTTTTTTGAAAAATAATTTTACCTGAATCATATTCTTCTGAGACATAATGAATAGTAATACCCGTTTCAGCTTCTCCATTTTCGATTACCTTTTTATGAATTTTTGATCCATACATTCCTTTACCACCATAATTAGGCAGAAGAGAAGGATGAATATTAATAATTTTATTTTTAAAATAACTTATATATAAGGGTGGAATTTTTTTTAAAAAACCTGCCAGTATTATTAGTTTAGGATTAATTTTTTTTAGTTCATCAAAAACCTTTCCGTTAAAGTCTTCTTCATCAAATAAAAAGAATTTAACTTGTTTAATATTTAAATGGTTAATGATATCAGAATGTTTGTTGTTTGAAAAAACATGAGAAACAAGAAAATCACTTTTATCACTAAAGTAATTAATAATATTTTTGGCGTTAGAACCCCTGCCAGATATAAAAATTACAATTTTTTTATTCATGAATAATTGAAGCGGTTCATAACTTTTATTAAAAACTTTTTTATTTAACAAATAAAGGTATAATTTAGAATTTTACACGAGTTTTGATTAAAGTTTTTTAATTTTATAAACTAAACTCATAAATAAATATATTATGTCAGATATTTCTTCAAGAGTAAAAGCAATAATAGTAGATAAATTAGGGGTTGATGAGAATGAAGTTGTTCCTGAGGCAAGTTTTACTAATGACCTTGGTGCAGATTCTCTAGATACCGTAGAATTAATAATGGAATTCGAAAAAGAATTCGATATTCAAATACCCGATGACCAAGCTGAGAATATTGTTTCAGTTGGTCAAGCTATTGAGTTTATAGAAAAATCCAAATAAATTTAATTGATGACATCAAGAAGAGTTGTAGTAACTGGAATGGGAGCTTTAACTCCAATTGGTAACGACCTTGACTCATATTGGAATGGTCTTATAAGTGGTACAAGTGGATGTGCTAATATCACTCGTTTTGATGCGTCAAATTTCAAAACAAAATTTGCTTGTGAACTAAAAGGATTTAATCCTGAAGATCACTTTGAAAAAAAAGAATATAGAAGATATGACCGTTTTTCACAGTATGGGATTGTTGCAGCTAATGAGGCGATTGGTAATTCAGGATTAATTGATAGTAGTCCAAATTATGATAGAATTGGTGTTATATGGGGGGCTGGTATTGGAGGTTTAGAAACGTTTCAAAATGAAGTTTTAAACTTTGCAGATGGCGATGGCACTCCAAGATTTAATCCTTTCTTTATACCAAAGATGATTCCAGACATTGCCCCTGGTCTAATAGCTATGAAATATGGTTTTCAAGGTCCAAATTATGCAACTGTATCTGCATGTGCTTCATCTTCCAACGCATTAATTGATGCATTAAATTATATCCGAATTGGTCATGCTGATGTAATTGTTGCGGGGGGCTCAGAAGCACCTGTAACAATTGCTGGTTTAGCTGGTTTTAACGCCATGCATGCACTGTCTACAAGAAATGACGATCCAAGTACAGCTTCTAGACCATTTGATAGAGACAGGGATGGATTCGTACTTGGGGAAGGAGCTGGTGCATTAATATTAGAAGAATATGAACATGCTATTAATAGAGGGGCTAAAATCTATGCAGAGCTTGCTGGGGGTGGATTATCTTGTGATGCCTATCACATGACAGCACCACATCCAGATGGAAGAGGCGCAATTAAAGTTATGAAAAACTGTTTGGATGATGCTGATCTTGATCATGATGAGATTGATCTTATAAATATGCATGGCACCTCTACTTCACTTGGGGATGTTGCTGAATCTAAGGCAGTTATGAATGTTTTTCAAGACCATACATACAACTTGAATATAAATTCTACGAAATCAATGACGGGTCACTTATTAGGAGCTGCAGGTGCAATTGAATCTATCTCGTGTATACTAGCAATGAAGCATAGTATTGTCCCTCCGACAATTAATCATTTTAATGATGATGATAATATTGATTCGAAATTAAACTTTACATTTTCTTCTCCACAAAAAAGAGAAGTAAATATTGCAATGTCTAATACATTTGGATTTGGTGGTCATAATGCTTGTGTTATATTTAAAAAGATCGATCAGTAAAAATTTATTGAGTTATCAAAAAGATATTAAAACTTGAGCTAACAAAAGAGGATAAATACAAATTAATTGCTATACACTCAACTCTAAGGATTCACTCTCTTGCTTTCCAAATAAATAAATTCTGTTTTACAAATTTTATTCGATCCCGAAATGATATTCTTGTTGATGGTGGATATAATATTCCCTGTTTTGAATGGAAAATAAATGAAAAGGGGATTGATTTTGAGCTTTTTGAAAATAAATATATTGTTGAAGATAATGACTCTAAGCTTAAAGATTCTCTTTTTAGTTTCTCAAACTCAAAAGAGTTATCTTTGATAGAATCATATAAAGAAGTTGATTTCTTTATAAAACAAAACTGTTACTTTTCAACATCAAATTTGATTGAAAAAATGTCAAAAATTCCACACATATCATTTTCCTATAGATTACCTAAAGAACAAACTTTTGAAAATTTTAATTTTGAAATATGAAGAAGATAAAAAAAACAAAAATAATTGCTACTCTTGGTCCTTCAACATCGTCAATTGAAAGTATTGAAAATCTTATCAAAGAAGGAGTTGATGTTTTAAGAATTAATTTTTCACATATAACTCATAAAGAAGCAGAAAAAGTAATTAAGCAGATAAGAAGAATTAATGAATCACTAGCTACAAATACTGCAATTCTTGCTGATCTTCAGGGCCCTAAGCTTAGGATAGGAGTAGTTGTCGAAAATACTGAGCTTATAGATGGAGATAATATAAATATTAAGACCGGTAAAGAATTTAAGGGGAATAACAAGAAATTATATCTTAATTACAATAATCTTGCAAAGGATATTAAGAAGGGTGAGAAGATTCTTATTGATGATGGTAAAATTATTCTTAAGGTTATTGAAATAGATAAAAAAAATGAAATAATAGCTGAAGTAGTTCAGGGTGGAATGCTTTCTTCTAATAAAGGATTTAATCTACCTAATACCAATATTTCCCAACCTGCATTAACTAATAAAGATATTGAGGATGCAATTTTTTCTGCAAAACAAAATGTAGATTGGATTGCACTTTCATTTGTAAGGAATGGATCTGATATAGAGTCATTAATAAAATTATTAGATAAAAATACCAATTACAGAATTCCAGTAATTGCCAAAATTGAAAAACCTGAAGGGGTTAGAAATATTGATGAAATCATGAAATATGCTAGTGGTATTATGGTTGCTAGAGGTGATCTTGGAGTTGAAATAAATGCTGCAGAAGTCCCGCTAATTCAAAAAAAATTAGTTAATAAGGCAAAAAAAGCTAGGATACCTGTAATTATTGCTACTCAAATGATGGAGAGCATGATGAAGAGTTTAAACCCAAATAGAGCAGAAGTAAATGATGTTGCAAATTCAATTATGGATGGGGCGGATGCAGTAATGCTTTCAGGAGAAACTTCAGTTGGAGAACATCCTGTTGAAGTAATTAGAACAATCTCTCAAATTATAAGTAAAGTTGAGAACTCTGATTTAATCTCTTTAAAACACAAACATCCAACTGATTATGAATCAGAAAGGTTCATTACAAAATCAGTTTGTTACTATGCAGCTAAAATTGCTAATGACACAAAGGCTAAAGCAATTAGTACCTTAACAAATAGTGGTTATACAGCATATCAAATCTCCTCATGGAGACCTAGAACTCATGTTCTAGTTTTTACATCAAATAAAAGAATATTGACCCAGCTTAATTTGCTATGGGGAGTAAAGGCTTTCTTTTATAATGGTACAGAAAGTACTGATAGAACAATTGAAGAAATTAATGAGATTGCTGTTGAAAACAGTTTTTTACAAAAAGATGATAAGGTCATAAACCTTACATCAATGCCAATTGAAAAAAAAGGTATGGTAAATACTGTTCGTGTATCAAAAATATAGTTATGAAAAATTTAGATAAATTATTTGATAAATATGATATTGATCAATTAACAAATGGATGCTCTACTGGAAATAATTGGTTTGGTTCAGGAGAAATAATTGAAAGTATATCTCCCGTAGATGGGAAATTAATTCGAGAAGTATCATGTGGGTCAAAAAAAGACTTTGATAATATTATTAAAATCTCCAAAAAATCTTTTGATGATTTTAGAAAAATTCCTGCACCAAAGAGGGGAGAATTAGTAAGACAATTTGGAAATAAATTAAGAGAAGAAAAGGAGTTACTTGGAACTTTAGTTTCATATGAAATGGGTAAATCATATCAAGAAGGACTTGGTGAAGTTCAGGAAATGATAGACATATGTGATTTTGCAGTTGGTCTTTCAAGACAGCTACACGGACTAACAATGCACTCTGAAAGGCCTACACATAGGATGTATGAACAGTATCATCCCCTTGGAGTTGTTGGTATTATTTCTGCGTTTAATTTTCCTGTTGCAGTTTGGAGCTGGAATGTTGCATTAGCATGGGTTTGTGGTAATGTAACAATTTGGAAACCCAGTGAAAAGACTCCTTTATGCAGTATAGTTTGTCAGAAATTAATTGGTGAAGTTTTCAAAGAGAATAATATTCCTGAAGGTGTTTCATGTCTAATTAATGGTGATTATAAAATTGGTGAGTTATTGTCTGAATCTAAAAATATACCTCTTCTATCTGCTACTGGGTCAACTAGAATGGGAAAAATTGTTGCTGAAAAGGTAGGAGCTAGATTAGGTAAAACTTTACTTGAGCTTGGAGGCAATAATGCAATTATAGTAACTCCTGATGCTGATTTAAAGATGACAATTATGGGAACTGTTTTTGGTGCAGTTGGAACTTGTGGACAGAGATGTACTTCAACCAGAAGACTTATTGTTCATGAAAAAGTATATGAAAAAGTTAAAGATGCTCTAGTTAAAGCTTACAATCAAATTAAAATTGGTAATCCACTTGACTCAAACATGCACGTAGGACCTCTTATTGATTTAGATGCAGTAAAATTTTATGAAAAAGCTTTATCTGAGATTGAAAAAGAAGGAGGCAATTGGTTGGTTGAGGGTGGTGTATTATCTGGAAGTCAATATGATAGTGGATGTTATGTAAAACCAGTTATTGCAGAAGTTGATCATTCTTTAAAAATTGTACATACTGAAACATTTGCTCCAATATTATATCTTATTAAATATTCTGGAGATATAGAGAATGCAATTGATATTCAAAATGAGGTTGATCAAGGGCTTTCCTCTGCAATTATGACAAATAATTTAAAAGATGCTGAATTATTCTTATCACATTGGGGAAGTGATTGTGGTATTGCAAATGTTAACATAGGAACTTCTGGTGCAGAAATTGGGGGTGCATTCGGTGGTGAAAAGGATACCGGTGGTGGAAGGGAGAGTGGTTCGGATGCATGGAAAATTTACATGAGAAGACAAACAAATACAATCAATTTCTCATCTGAACTTCCACTAGCCCAGGGTATAAAATTTGAGTTAGAATAAATTTATTATTTAAACTGATTTAAAAATCTAATGTCATTCTCAAAGAATAGCCTAATATCGGGGATTTGGTAGATTAACATTGCAATTCTCTCAATACCCAAGCCAAATGCATAACCAGTATATTTTTCTGAATCAATATTACAATTTTCCAGAACCTGTGGATCTACCATACCACAACCCATAATTTCAAGCCAACCTGTACCTTTTGTAATTCTATAATCAGTTTCAGTTTCTAGTCCCCAGTAGATATCAACTTCTGCACTTGGTTCAGTGAATGGGAAAAAGGAAGGTCTAAACCTTAACTTAGACTTTCCAAACATTGACTTAGTAAAATATAGAATCATCTGTTTTAAATCTGCAAATGATACATTTTCATCAACATAGATTCCTTCAACTTGATGAAAAATACAATGAGATCTAGATGAAATTGCCTCATTTCTATATACTCTTCCTGGTGAAAGAATTTTCAGAGGAGGTGAATTATTTTCTAAATACCTAACCTGGACTGAAGAGGTATGAGTTCTTAATAGAATATCAGGGTCTTGTTGAATGAAGAAAGTGTCTTGCATATCTCTTGCAGGATGATGCTTTGGTAAATTAAGTGCAGTAAAATTATGCCAATCATCTTCAATCTCAGGCCCCTCTGATAATTCAAATCCAACTTTTGAAAAAATTTCAATTATCTGATTCTTAATTAAAGTTATTGGATGCAAAGTTCCGCTAGAAATTGGGAATCCTGGTTTAGTTAAATCTTCTGAAATACTTTTATTAGACTTTGAGTTAACTGATTTTAATTCATCATACTTACTTTGCGCTAAATTTTTTAACTCATTTATTTTTTGACCATACTCCTTTTTTTGATCAGAAGGAACATTTTTAAATTCATTAAACAGATCGTTAATTATTCCTTTTCTACCTAGAAATTGGATCTTCAAAGACTCTATCTCATCAATATCTTTTGATTTGAAATTTTTGATATATGAAATATGTTCATCTAGTTTGCGTATCATCTTAATTTTTTAAATAAAATTAAACGTCTATGACGATCCTTCTGTATATTGCAAATATATATTAAGTTTTATGAATTTAATTGATTTAATAATAATTGCATTATTAGGTTACGGTTTAATAAAGGGATATAAAAAAGGACTAATAATTGAACTATCTAGTTTTTTTGGGGTTTTTATTGCTTTTTTTATTTCAATAAACTTGGATGATATTATTTCAAGACAGATAGTAGAATTAATAAATATAAATTTTGACATATTAAATATTATAGTTTTTATTTTAACTTTTCTACTATCATATTCAGCTATTATTTTTATTGCAAAAGGATTCACAAAACTTATAAAATTTGTATACTTAGGATTATTAAACAGCCTTCTTGGATCATTATTTGGAGGGTTAAAACTTCTATTAATATTAATGATATTATCAAAGATTATTTTTAGTTTCAATCTTATTCCTATGAAAATACTTAGTGAGTCTAATCTTATGATACAGCTACATATTCTTTCTGAAATTATTTTTTACTCAGTAGAGATAATTAATTATGAGTATCCAAATAATTTAATCTAGTGTTTTAATACTTGAGGATTGGATCCAACCTAATGTTCCGTTTTCAAGTTGAATATTTACCCAGTCTTGAATAGTATCAACCTGCTTTACTTTTGTTCCCTCATGAAGTAAAAATTTAAGCTCGGATATTTTATTAGGTTCAGACCATACTTCAATTTCTTTATCATATACTATAGCGAACTTCTCATTATTTAATTCCTTTTTTTCATAGTTAATCATTAATACTATTATTGCTATAATTGTCAGTATAATAGATTGAGAGAAAAAGATTCTTTTTTGTTTAGAATTTTTAAATGATAGGTATAGTATAAACGAAATGCATGCAGTCCAAGCTAAGATTATTAATAGTAAAGACCATCCTTTTTCACTAAGAAGGTTTAGAGTATTGTTTTTTAGATCTTGAGTTTGTGTAATTGGAAGCTTTTCAATTTTATCAATTCTTAGATTCTGAGCAAAAGATAAATTCATCAATATATCTTCATCAGAAGGCGATATAGATCTTGCTTTTTCATAAAAGAAATTGCTTTCTGGAATATTATTAAGCTTATAAAATGCATTTCCAAGATTATAGTAGAGTTCAGCACTTTCAAAACCTGAATTTAAAATGCTTTGATAACCCTCAACAGCCATTTGATAATTTCCATTTGTATATTGATCATTCGATGAATCAAATATTGAATCAAGGCTTTGATTATTTAAAAACAATAAAATAATATATAAAATTCTCATTGCTTATTTTTTAGAATCAGGTTAATAACTTCTCTTGCATTGTTTAGGTCATTATTCATTATCGAATTTGAGGACCTTGAATATTTGGCACTTTCACAATTTTCAATTAATTGAATAATTTTTGAAATAGTTTTTTCATCAACTCCTTTATCTTTTGATATACTTTTAATCTTCTCTTTATTAAAATTTTCAATATTTATTGAAAATTTCAAAAACAATGTTTTTAGTAAGGCTTTTTCAATTAGGTCATAAAATATATTCTTATCGTTTAATGATTTCTTTGCAGCATCAATCATTTTAATTATTTCTTTTTCTTGAGCCTTTTGCAACTCTATAGATGATGATTTTCTAGTTCTAGTATAAGCAGTCAGCATAACAAAAGCAATAACCATTGCAAAAGGTGAATAGACTAAAATGTAAAATAATTGAGATTCAAAAAACTCACTATCATCTATCTTAATTAAGTTAGCCTTTGTCTTAATAAATCTAAATGAGTCATTAGGTGTGATAACATTTGTATTATTTGATGATGAGTTGGCAATTGTAGGTCCGTCAAATACATCAACTGTGAGTCTCGGAGATTTAAGTGTTTTATATGATTCTAATTGAGGGTCAAAATATGAGAATTCAACCTCCTCAATAGGAAAGCTCCCTTGAAATCTTGGAATTACTGTAAATAATTTAGTTATTGAACCACTCATACCTGAAAGATTGGTGTTAATTGATTCTTCTCGTTGTGGTTCAAATAATTCCATAGAGCTTGGGACTAAAAGATCAGGTAAATCAAAAAGTTTTAAATTACCCTCACCATTAACCTTTAACTCAGCTTGAAAAGATTCAGTTGCTCTAAGAGAAGATTTATTAAGAATTACATCAAACTCAAATTGACCGACAGCTCCAGTGAAACTAGATGGCTTGTTATTTAAAGGAAGATCTTTAACATTTATTCTTCTCATTCCAGTTGAGATAAATTGAGATGTTTGATCATAAATAACATTTCCAAAAAAATCTCTTTTGTCAGTGGGGACATCTAGTACAAGGTTTAATGATAATGGAGATATTTCAAGTTGACCAGATTTTTGAGGATACAAAACGACTTTTCTCCACTCTACTACATTATAATTTTGACCTTTATATATTTCTCTTTGAACTTTTAATTGAGGAATCTTTATAGTCTGACTCCAGAAATCTTTATAGTTTGGGGTTTCAGTCTCTCTAGCATCAGAGATATTTATTGGAGCTTTATAATATAGCTTATATATAACTGTTATTGGTTCATTGAGGTAAGGAGAACCTTTAGAAATTAAAGCGCGTAGCTCTATATCGTCATCGTTATAGTATTGAGTAACAGATTCTGATGGTTGACTAACCGAATCTGTTATTAATACCTCTATTGGAAGTGATTTATATTCTTCTCCATCTATTTCAATACTTGCCTGTTTAATTCTAATAGAACCTTTTTTAAGGGGTTGGAGAAAATATGAATATGTTTTTGAAAAGCTCCTTTCTCCATTAACATATGAAGTCTTTATAGATTGATTTGGACCTCCAATTATTTGAAAATTTTCAAAATCAGGGGGTGAGAAATTATCACCGTTTTGATTCATAACAAAATCAACTCTCAATCTTTCATTTAGTCCAAGTTTAGTTTTACTTACAGATGCATCGAACTTTACCTGAGCAGAGAGAAATAAGCTATTCAAAGCAAGTATCAATATTGTTATATTTCTTACCAATCTTTTTCTGATTTTTTTGTTGTTTGTAATTTCTTTTTACCAGACTTAAGTTTTTCATTTAAGTCCTTTTCAATATTATTTACAGCTTCTAACAGATTTTCCATTTGTTGTTTTGAAAGACCTCCACCTTGTTCTTGTTCTTCCTTATCATCTTGATCTTTTGGTTTTTCCTTTTCTGATTCAGAATTTTGATCACTGTTTTGATTTTCATCTTGATTCTCATTCTGATCTTCTGATTGATCCTGTTTTTCTTCTTCTGAATCTTCACTATTTTCAGAATTTTGACGTTTATCGCCTTCTAAAAATTTCTTTGCAAGAGCATAATTATATCTAGTTTCATCATCTGCAGAATTATTTCTGAGAGCATTTTTATATGCTTCTACTGCTTGTGCATAATCCTTTTTCTTCATGTAAGAATTTCCTAGATTATGAAAAGCTGAATGTTTTTCAAGGTCTATTTCTGAGTTTTTTTGTGTTTTGAAATACTCTTGAATAGCCTCATCATAGTTCTGATTTTCAAATAAAAGATTACCTAAATTATGACTTGCTTTATTTTGATTTTTATTAGCAGATATAGCCTTTCTATATTCAACCTCAGCATCTTTGTAGTTCTTATTCAAAATATCAGCATTACCTTTTAGAACAAGGTTATTCGGATCACTTTGCGAGAATGACATTAAAGTGAAAAATAAAAAAGTAACATCAAGTATCTTAATCTTTATTTTCATTAAATAAATTTAAATTCTGTATCCATTTTGTTTTAGTCTGAAAAACAAATACATCACAAATTATAAATAACAGAGACAAAAATAAAAATATTTGAAATTGTTGTTTATAATCAATGAACTGAGATGTTTCAAACTCAGACTTATCTATTTCATTAAGTATAGATCTTACTTGATCTAAGGCTTCTTCAGTAAAATTTCCATCAATATAATGACCATCAGAAGAATCTGCTATTTTATTAAGAATCAAACTATTTCTTTTGGTAATAACTACTTCTCCATTAATATCTTTTTTGTATGAATCAATTGCTCCATTTAATCTAATTGGTATAGTAGATCCTGAATCTTCTCCAATTCCTACTGTTATTAAGTTTATGTCATTTATTGAGATTAAGTCAATTAAATCATCAGGTATATCATCATGATCTTCTCCATCAGAGATAAGAACTAAAACTCTATTTGTCTCTGAATTTTGATCAAAGAAATTTACTGATAAATTTAGTGCAGCATCAATTGATGTTCCTTGAGATGATAGCATATCCGTATCTATTATCTGGAGAAAGTTTTTTACAGAAGCAAAATCTGTAGTAAGAGGAACTTGCGGAATAGCCTGAGCAGCATAAGCAACAATACCAACCCTATCACTTGATAAAGAGTTTATTATTTCTGAAACTATTCTTTTTGATCTTAACAGTCTATTAGGAGCTACATCTTCTGCAAGCATACTTTTAGATACATCTACTGCAAAAACAATATCAACACCTTCTCTATTAATTGTTTTAAGCTCAGTTCCTATTTTAGGGTTAGCAAGTGCTATGGATAAACATAAAATGGCTAAACATTCTAGAATAAGTTTAAGATTAAGCTTGAAATTAGATCTATTAGGGCTAATGTATTCTAATAAATCATGCTTTGAGAATGAATTCTGTACTTTCTTCCTCCATATCATGTAGATATAATTGACAATAACTAACAGCGGAATTACTAATGCTAAATAAAGAAAATATGTAATGTCTATCTCATACATTATACAAAGCTTTTAAATATTGTTTTTCTTGCAAATACTTCTATTACAAAGAATATAAACCCTAACATTACAAATGGCCTATATTTTTCAGAAACATTAGTGAAAATAGTTTCTTTTATTTCTGTCTTCTCTAATTTATTGATCTCATCATAAATATTTTGAAGTTCTAAATTATCAGTTGCTCTAAAATATCTTCCAGATGTCTTTTCAGAAATATATCTTAAAAGATCCTCATCAATTTCAACTTTTGTAAGACTAAATTGGAAATTTCCGTTGGGAAGAATTGAGACTGGTGCAAGTGCTCTTCCATTTGTTCCTAGACCAATAGTATATGTTTTAATTTCATATTCAGCAGCTAGTTCTGCAGCAATTCTTGGGTCTATAAAACCTGAATTGTTGACTCCATCCGTGAGCAAAATAATTACCTTACTTTTAGCAGTACTCTCTTTAAGTCTATTAACTGCAGTTGACAGTCCCATGCCTATAGCAGTTCCATCTTCTAGAAGAGCCTCATAATTAATTTCAGATAGAGATTGCTTAAGGATTAGTTTGTCAGTTGTAACAGGTGTTTTAGTATAACTCTCGGCTGCATAAACTACTAAACCTATCCTATCATTTGGTCTATCATCAATAAAGTTTGAAGCAACATTTTTTAAGGCAGTTAGTCTATCTGGTTTTAGGTCTTTAGATAACATACTTGAAGAGATGTCAATAACCATAACAATATCAATACCTCTTGATGTTGTAATCCTTTTAGATGTTGACTTAGATTGAGGTCTCGAAATCGCAATTATTAATAGTAAGACAACTAATACTCTTATTATATTTAACAAGGGTCTAAGCTTAGTTAAAAGTGAATTTTTAGCCTTTAAATATGATAAAGAAGAATGTGTAAGTGATGCCTGAGTATATTTTTCGAACTTATACCAAAAAAATAATATTGCTGGTATAATTATCAAAATAAAAAGATATTCTGGGTTTGCTAAGTACAAATCTTTAAACATTACAATTCTTTTATTATATCAAAGCTTTCTAAAATCCTAGACTTTATATTGTCCGCATACCTATCATCTGCTCTATGAACTATTGTAAGTTTGATAGTTTTTTTATCATAGGGAAGAATAACAGTAGTAAAATTAGATCTAATTAATCTGTTTTTAATTTCAATATCAAGACTTCCAAAGAGTCTTAAACCGGTATCTCCAGATTTAATTGTGAACTGATCATCCTTTAAAAGTATATTTTTTGAGCCCATAGTTTGAAATTGATTAATTAAATCATTTTTTATTAAATCAAGACTAGGGTTGTTATCAACTTGCACAACATCTTTAAAATCAATTGTCAAAAAAAATGCATCTTTAAAGTCCCCCATAACAAATTTGCTATCATAAAGAGTGTCATTTGATCTAACTAAAATATTTGGAGAATTTAATTCAACTGGTGGAGAACCATATTGACTTGTGAACCATTCTTTGGACATTAGAATTTTTGTAGGATTCAACAATATGGTATCTCTAACAGGATAATAACCAAATATTAAAATTGATATTAATAGAATTGTGGAAAGAATTAAAAACGAATATTTTAAAAAGGTTTTTAAGTCGTCAATTATTGAATATTCCTCCTTTTCGGGTTCTATATCTTCAACTATATTAAATTTTTCATTATAAATTTTTTCGGTATCATCAATAAAGTCTGATATTATATCTAAGTCATTCTTAATATCTGATTTTGTTGGAAGTGATTTTGCGAATTTGACTAAATCAGACTTAGTGAAAAGACTTTCAAGCTTACTTATTTTACTTTTTTCAAAATTATAATTACCACTATCTCTAAGTAAATTAATTCTTAATATAAGCTCCTTGGAAGTACTTTCCATAGCAGGTATTTTAATCTGGGATTCAAGATATTCTCTGAAAATATCAATTAAAATTGTATAATATTCTTTGAATTCAATCTGAGAGTTAGGATCCAGGCTATTCAACTTTTCTAACTTCTCATTTGCCAACTCAAATAAGGATTTTTCTTCTTCATTAGGTTTTATGTTTTTTTTCAGCAAATAATATCGGTAGAGAAAGAATACAAGGAAGCCAACAATTATTGCAATAAATATCCTTAATAGTAGATTTTGATAATTTCTTTTAACAGGAATAATTGGTTTTATATCATAAAGGTTTTGTTTTAAAGTATCAACTTCAACATCGTTTACTACAATTAATAATGAATCTGAAAATTTTACGGACTGATTAAAGTATATTTTTTGTGGAGGAATCCAATATTCCCCGGGCTCAAAATTTATCAATGAATAACGCTTTGAAAAACTGGATGAGTCTTGAAGTGTATCAGTATCAAATGACTCTAAAATCTCAAAAGGCATAAAATTTGGAATTTCATCAAATGAAATATTGTATTTATTTTTTGTGGATATATCAATTTTAAAATTTAATTCTTCTCCAATTTTAACTTGAGTTGAATCCACAGAAGTAGATATAATTATATTTTGATCAAAATTTGGAGATTGACCACATAATAATAAGCTAGAAAATAAATACGTGAGTAAAATCTTTTTCATTTATCGCTTCTTAAAATATCCTAGAAGTTTTTTTACATAACTATCATCAACTTCACAATTAATTACTCCTGCCCCATTTTTATTGAAAAGTGTTTCAAAATATTTTACTGAATCAGCATAATTTAGATTATAGTTTTCCCTTAGTCTCTTTGATGATGTATCAACCCATATGAGCTCATTTGTTTCTGCATCAATCATTGGTACAAAGCCTATTTTTGCCATCTTAGTTTCCATTTCATCATAAATTCTTATTCCAGTAAGATCAAATTTTTTAGCTGCAAGTTTTAAGGATTTATTATAGTCTTTATCAATGAAGTCCGATAAAATAAATACAATTGCTTTTTTTTGAATTACACTTAGAAGAAATTTAAGTGATGAATTAATGTTTGTTTTAGAGCTTTTAGGCTTAAATTCAATTAATTCTCTTATAATTCTAAGTATATGCTTTTTACCCTTATTAGGTGGAATGAATAACTCAATATCATCAGTAAAAAGTATTGCACCAACTTTATCATTATTTTTTAAAGCAGAAAATGCCAATGTTGCGGCAATTTCTGTTATTATTTCTTTCTTGAGTTTATTACTAGTTGCAAAGTTTTCCGAACCACTTACATCTATTAAAAGCATTAATGTTAGTTCTCTCTCCTCTTCAAATACTTTTATAAAGGGCTCATTATATCTTGCTGTTACGTTCCAGTCAATCGATCTAATATCATCTCCGAATTCATACTTTCTAACTTCACTGAAAGTCATACCTCTACCTTTAAAAGTACTAAGATATTCTCCTCCAAACAGGTTGTCACTAAGCCTTCTGCTTTTAATTTCAATTTGTCTTACTTTCTTAAGTAATTCTTTAGAATCCATTAACTATGGTACTTCAACTGTATTTACAATTTGTTTAATTACGTCTTCAGTAGATACGTTTTCAGCCTCAGCCTCATATGTTAAACCAATTCTATGTCTAAGAACATCAGTTATAACTTCTCTAACATCTTCAGGTATTACGAAGCCTCGGTGATTTATAAATGCATAGCATTTAGCTGCAAGAGCCAAGTTGATACTCCCTCTTGGTGAAGCACCAAATGAAATAAGAGGGGATAAGTTTTTAAGATTATATTTTTCTGGATATCTAGTACAGAAAATTAGATCTAATATATACTTTTCAATTTTTTCATCCATGTATACTTCGTTAACTAAATTTTGAGCAGTTAATATTTGCTTAGTTGTAACTACAGGCTTGATTTTATCTTCTTTCAAAGATAGATTCATATTTATAATCTTTTGTTCTTCTTCAAGTTTAGGATAATCCACTACAACTTTGAGCATAAACCTATCTACTTGTGCCTCTGGAAGAGGATATGTACCTTCTTGCTCAACAGGATTTTGAGTAGCCATTACTAGAAAAGGATCGGTTAATTTGAATGTTTTATCACCAATAGTTACCTGTTTTTCTTGCATTGCTTCAAGCAATGCTGATTGAACTTTAGCTGGTGCTCTATTTATCTCATCTGCTAATACAAAATTTGCAAAAACTGGTCCCTGTTTAATAGAGAATGTACCTGATTTCATATTATAAATCATAGTTCCAATGACATCAGCAGGAAGAAGATCTGGAGTAAATTGAATTCTGCTGAATGAGCCTTTAACAGCATTACTAAGACTATTAATAGCCAATGTTTTGGCAAGTCCTGGAACACCTTCAAGTAAAATATGTCCTTTACCTAATAGACCTATTAAAAGTCTTTCAATCATTGTTTTCTGACCAACAATTTTTTTATTGATCTCCATTGAAAGTAAATCTACGAAAGCACTCTCTTTTTTGATTAATTCATCTTTTTTACCTAAATCTACATTCTTGTTTGTATCACTCATAACTAGTTATTTTAATTATTAAATTTCAAAATTTATTAGCAAATCTCCTGTTAACAATTGGTTAAATTGATTTTTAACAAAAATATTACTTTGAAAAGTATTCGGGGTATAAATAATCATTTTTTGGATAATGACTCATATCAACATTCTTTACTAGTTCATATATTTCTTTTCTTAAACTATCAAAGTTAACTTTGTTTTTTGCTGAAATAAATAAGGCCTTACCATTAGTCTTGTTCATCCATGTATTTCTCCATTGTTGTAAAGAGTAGTGCCCATTTTTTCCAGAATATGAGTCATTAAAATCAATAGCTTGATATTTATCAATTTTATTGAAAATCATCAAGTTATATTTATTATGACAGTTGATTTCATTCAAAATATTATTAACGGATTCAATATGATCTTCAAAACTTGGATGAGATATGTCAACAATATGTAAAAGTATATCCGCATCTTTAACTTCTTCCAAAGTACTTTTGAAAGACTCGATAAGTTGTGTGGGCAATTTTCTTATAAAACCTACTGTGTCAGTTAGAAGAAATGGTAATGTATTAATAACAACTTTTCTCACTGTAGTATCTAGTGTTGCAAACAATTTATCTTCTGCAAAAACATTACTTTTAGACAACATATTCATTATTGTTGACTTTCCTACATTAGTGTATCCTACTAATGCCACTCTAACTAATGACCCTCTATTTCCTCTTTGAACCTTCATCTGTTTATCAATTGTAGATATTTTTCTTTTTAATAGTGAAATTTTATCTCTAACAATTCTTCTATCGGTTTCTATCTCAGTCTCACCAGGACCTCTCATACCAATACCCCCTCTTTGTCTTTCAAGGTGGGTCCATAGTCCTTTTAGTCTTGGAAGTAAATACTCGTACTGAGCAAGTTCAACTTGAGTCTTAGCATAACTTGTTTTTGCTCTTTGAGCAAAAATATCAAGAATAAGAGCTGTTCTATCAAGAATTTTACACTTTAAAATTCTTTCAATATTTGCTTGTTGAGTAGGAGACAGTTCATCATCAAATACTACTACTGAGACGTCATTGACTTTGACATATTTCAGTATCTCATCAATTTTTCCTTTTCCAATAAATGTTCTTGGATTTGGTGAATTTATCTTTTGTTTGAACTTTTTAACAACATTCCCACCAGCTGTAACAGATAGAAACTCTAGTTCTTCAAGAAATTCTGATAATTTTTCTTCATCTTGGGAATCATTTACAACTCCAACTAAAACAGTATTTTCATAATTTGACTTTTTTGGATCAATCATTTTAAGCTGAGTAGGTTCTAAGATTAAACGTTTTACCATCAAATACACCATAAGTATAATGCGTAATCCAATCTCCTAAATTAATGTATTTTGATTTTGACTTAAGTTGATGAACAATGGGCAGATGTCTATGTCCAAAAACAAAATAGTCAATATGTTCCTTTGCTAGTTTTTTTTCACAGAATTGAATTAACCATTCTTTATCCTCACCTTTAAATTTTAGATCCTCTTTTCCTGATAATAATTTATTTTTTTGTGAAAAATATTTTCCAAGCCATAAACCTATATCAGGGTGAATTAGTCTATACATTTTAATGAAAAAACTATTTGATAATATCATTTTCATCCTTTTATATCCGTAATCACCAGGTCCAAGACCATCACCATGTCCTATATAGAATGATTTTTTATTGAATACAAAGAGTTCAGGTGATCTAAATACCTTAATTTTTAGCTCCTTTTCAAAATAATCATTCATCCAATAGTCATGATTACCAACAAAAAAATAAATTTTTATTCCTGAATCAGATAGATTTGCTAGTTTTCCTAAAACTCTAGTAAATCCTTTTGGTATAGACTCTTTATATTCAAACCAGAAATCAAACAGATCTCCTAATAAAAAAATTATATCAGCATCATCTTTAATTGAGTCCAACCATGAAACAAATATTTTTTCTCTTGCATGACTTTCTTCAAGGGAAGGTGCTCCTAGGTGATTATCAGATGAAAAGTATATTTTTTTATTTAATGGAATATCCATGATCAACCAATTGCATTATTTAAATCTTCTATTAGATCATCTGCATCCTCAATTCCAACACTTAACCTTAATAGAGACTCTACTAGTCCTGATTTTTTTCTTTCCTCTGGTGGTATTGAAGCATGTGTCATACTAGCTGGGTGACAGCAAAGACTCTCCACTCCTCCAAGTGATTCAGCTAGAGTAAATAATTTAAGATTCTCTGCTATTTTTTTTGCAGATTCAAAAGAATTGTCTTTTGGTATGAATGAGACCATACCTCCAAATGCATCCATTTGCTTTTCTGCAATTTTATAGTTTTTGTTGTCTGAAAATCCTGCCCAGTAAACATTACCTATTTTATCATGATTTCTCAAAAAGATTGCTACTTTTTCAGCATTTTCTGAATGTCTTTGCATTCTTAGATGCAATGTCTTAATTCCTCTTAGTGTAAGGAAACAATCCATTGGTCCAGGAGTAGCTCCTGAAGCGTTTTGAATAAATGATAACTTATTATATAGTTGCTCATCATTGACAACAATAGCGCCAATAACAACATCACTATGACCAGCAATATATTTTGTGGCAGAGTGCATAACAATATCTGCACCTAGCTCCAGAGGTCTTTGTATATATGGAGATGCAAAAGTATTATCAATACAAAGAAGTATTTGATTTTTTTTAGCAATTTTTGATATCGATTCTATGTCAACAACATTCATCATAGGGTTTGTGGGTGTTTCAGCCCAAATAAGTTTAGTTTTATTATTTATTTTATTTGATACTTGATCTAGATTTTCCATGTTTACAAAGTGAAACTTTAAGTCATATTTCTCAAATATTTGTTTGAATAGTCTATAACTTCCCCCATATAGATCATTTGTAGATATTATCTCATCACCAGGATCTAAAGTCTTAACAATAGCATCAATTGCTGCTAAACCTGAAGCAAAGGCCAAACCATAATTACCATTTTCAAGAGAAGCAATTGATCTTTCAAAATTAGTTCTAGTTGGATTATGGGTTCTGCTATATTCATAACCTTTGTGAACACCAGGAGAAGTTTGAGCATATGTAGATGTTTGATAAATAGGTGTCATCACAGATCCATAGGCTGGATCTAAAATTTGTCCACCATGTATAGCTCTAGAATTAAATTTTAATTTTTTCTTCATACACTGCAAAGATAAAGATATTGGACTTTAACTATACTTTTCAACTAAAATGATTTTCTTTGTTGCAAAATATCAAATGAACAGCAGATATTTTGCTCTTGCCGCAGCATTTATAGCAACAACAATATATGGAATCAATCATACTGTTGCTAAAGAAGTAATGCCAGTTTATATAGGTTCAGCTGGCTTTATTATGCTCAGACTTCTGGGAGCAACAGCCCTTTTTTGGTTAATTAGCTTTTTTACTCCCAAAGAGAAAATTGAATCCAAAGATATTCTAAAGATAGTTTTTGCTTCAATTTTAGGTATGTGCACAAATATGTTAGCTTTTTTTAGAGGTCTTGAATTGTCGACTCCAATTAATAGTGGTGTAATAATAACTTTATCCCCTGTTCTTGTTCTTATATTATCTTATTTTTTCTTGAAAGAGAAAGTTACAATGAAAAAGATTCTAGGAATTATCATTGGATTTTCTGGAGCACTTTTTTTGATTATTAATAGCAGTAAAATAGGTATAAACGCACCAAATATTCCACTAGGAAATTCATTTTTCTTACTTAATGCCTCTGCCTATGCTGGATATTTAATAATCCTCAAGCCTTTAACTGCTAAATACAACATTTTTACTTTGATGAAATGGTTATTCTTAATTGGACTGGTTTTATCAACTCCTCTTACATATAATCAATTTGTTGAAGTAGATTGGGCTGAATTACCTTGGTATGCTATTTGGAGAATGATTTATGTGGTTATTGGTACAACATTTATGACATATTTATTAAATATATATGCATTAAAGACATTATCTCCAACAGTAATTGGCTCATTCATATATCTACAACCAATAATCACAATAATATATGCATTAATAACTGCTAACGACACTTTAGATTCAACAAAAATAATAGCATGTGCATTAGTATTTATAGGAGTTTATCTTGTGTCAATTAAAAATAAGAATGATTGATTATTAAATCAGAAATATTAATTGACTAGTATTATGTATTTTAAATTTTCTATAATAAATTTGAATCAAATAAAAATATTATGAAAAAGCTTCTTTCAATTCTAACAATTTTATTAATTCTTTCATGTAACAATTCTAATACATCAAAAGAAAAGTTTCAATATGAAAGAGTCAAAGAAGACAATGTTTCCAATCAAAGTAATTCAGTTTCAAATAATGTAATTTTAAACTCTGATGATCAGATGAAGTTTGATAAAAGAATAATTAGAGTGAATGCTAATGAGAATGTTACTTTAACATTAAATCATACTGGTAGATTTCCTGCTATTTCAATGGGACATAACTTTGTACTTATCAAAAAGGATATTGATGTAGATGAATATGCTCTTAGGGCTATTAGTGCAAGAGATAATGATTATATTCCTGAAGGAGGTGATGAAATTGCATTTACAAAAATGTTAGGAGGAGGAGAGTCTGATACAATTACTTTCGATGCTCCTGAACCTGGCACATATACATTTATTTGTTCATTTCCAGGCCACTATCAATTGATGATGGGTGAATTTATTGTACTCTAAAGAATTAATTTAAATAAACTTATTCTAGTGAAGAAGGTTTTATTAATTCTTTTATTTATTTCAATTGGGTGTCAAAATAAATCTGAAAAAGCTTACTATATGTCTAGTAAAGGAGTTGGGCCAATTATTAATGTTACACTTGAAGATAAAGTGAATATTTCAATGGCAAACTCTGGTGAAAAATTATTTAATCAACTTTGTACATCCTGTCACATAATAAATGAAGATTATATTGGCCCTAGTATGGTAGGAATTCTTGATAGAAGGTCACCCGAATGGATAATGAATATGATTTTAAACCCTATACAAATGCTCGAAGAAGATCCTATTGCAATAGAGTTACTTAAGGAATATAATTTTGAATATATGTATAATCAAAATTTATTGGAGGAAGAAGCAAGAGAGATTCTAGAATATTTTAGGCTTCTAGATTAAATATCAACATTCCCATCATAATATCCTGGTATGGGAACATATCCAAGTTTATTTGTCATTACGTATTCACTAATCATATATGAGGTTACTGCCATCTCTCTTATTAAGGCGCATATTTGACTATAGTTTTGGCCATTTAATGCAATCATACTAACATTGTCAATATGATTGGAAAAATGCTTTTCTAAAAGCTTATCATCAACTTCAATTATTGAATTTATTTTTTCAGTTTCAGTAATCATATCTATAAAACTATCTATCATAGCAAGAAGATATGTTTGATCTTCTTTTCTAATATTTTTTGAAACGTGAGCATCAACAAAGTTTAATATATTAAGAGACTTTGCACCAGGAGTATCTGTTTCAGGAATAACTATCTCCATAATTTTTTCAAGAAAACTAATTTGCTTTTTATTAAAAAAAGAAAAATTTAGATTGGAAGAATTGGTTTGACATGATTGGATAGTTAAAATTACAGGTGTTGATATTGTTAATGTACTAAAAGCTAAACCAATTCTTTTTATCGCGCCTCTTCTCTTCATAGTTAGATGTTTAACTTTTTTAATTCCTCAACTGCATGATTAACTGCACGTGCAGTTAATGCCATATATGTGATTGATGGATTTTGATTACCTGCTGATGTCATACATGAACCATCAGTCACATAGACATTCTTAACCTCATGAATTTGGTTATTGCCATTTAATACAGATGTTTTTGGATCTCTTCCCATTCTAGCAGTTCCCATCTCATGTATTCCATTACCAAAAATATATTTACTTTCCCAGCCGTCCACATCTTCAAACCCTGCTTTTTCAAGCATTTCCTCAGCTTGTTTTTTCATATCTTTTCTCATAGTTATTTCATTTTCCCTGATTTTAGCATCAAAAGTAACGGTAGGCAATCCCCATTTATCTTTTTTATTATAATCAAGAGTCATTTTATTTTCATGATATGGTAAAATCTCACCAAAACCATTCATACTTGCAGTCCACTCATCTCTTTTCACTATATTCTCTTTAAATTTTGGACCATATGAAATAAGCTCTTCAGCGCTATCAGCTATACTCATGAAACCTCTGGATGCTCCACCCTGATATTGATAACCTCTTATGAAATCCTTTCTATCAGTAATACCTCCAATATTCCTAAATCTAGGTATATAAAATCCAGCAGGTTTTCTTCCATATGTAATTTTATTTTTAAAACCCTTAAAAGTACCAGAAGCCCCAACTTGAAAATGATGATCCATTAGATTATGTCCTAACTCACCTGAATCATTACCCATTCCATTTGGAAATCTATCAGACTTTGATTGCATTAAAATTGATGTAGAACCAACAGTTGAAGAGCACAAGAAAATCACTTTTGCAAAATATTCATATGATTGATTATTTACTGAATCAATTACTCTAACACCTGTAGCTCTTTTTTTATCCTGATCATATATTACCTCATGAACAATAGAGTTTGGCATAAGTGTCATGTTTCCAGTTGCTTCTGCTGCAGGAAGGGTTGAAGAATTACTACTAAAGTAGGCTCCATAAGGGCAACCTCGGATACATCTATTTCTATATTGACAGGTTACTCTTCCAAGACCAGGTTTTGTGCCCTCAGTAATATGAGCAGTTCTGGCATTAGATAATATTCTTCCATCGTAAAAGTTTTTAGAAATGCTCTCTCTCATGTGTTTCTCAAGAACATTTAATTCAAAAGGCTTTAGAAATTTTCCATCAGGAAATTGGGGTAACCCTTCATACCTCCCCTGAACTCCAATGTATTCCTCAACATAATCATACCATGGGGCAATATCTTTATATCTTATTGGCCAATCAACTGCAATGCCATCTTTTGCATTACCCTCAAAATCGAATTCACTTAGTCTATAAGTATGTCTTCCCCAAGTTATAGACCTACCTCCAACATGATATCCTCGTATCCAATTAAACTTATTTTCTTCATCGTTGTATGGATGGTCAACATCATCTACAAAAAAATGTCTAGAGGATTCTGTATTTACGTACCCAGTCCTACTTTGTTTAGGTTGCCTTTTTAATGCATCTTGAGTGATTGTATCACCACCTTCAAAATCCCATGGATTCATATTAGCAGTATGATAATCATCAATATGTGTTATCATTCTTCCTCTGTCAAGTACAAGTGTTTTTAAACCTTTTTCGGTAAGCTCTTTGGCAGCCCAGCCACCACTTATTCCTGTACCTACAACAATAGCATCAAAGTGAGTCTGCATTTTCAATAGTTTCAACCAATTTAAATAATATATACTTGAAATCGTAATTAATTATTTAAATTTATATTTATACTAATATAAAAAACCGATATAATATGAAAAGAAAAGAATTCATAAAATTAGCTTCAACTGGTGCTTTTGGCATATCATCTTTAGGATATCTATCATGTCAGGTACAAAAAGAATTATTTTTTAAACTTTCTCTTGCTCAATGGTCACTTCATAAAGCGATTCAAAGTGGTAAAATGGATCCATATTTATTTGCTCAAAAATCTAGTGAGCTAGGTTTTACAGGTCTTGAATATGTTAATCAATTATATGATGATGTTATGAAAAGTGAAGATAAATCTTCAGCTATTAAAGAATTTATTTTAAAGAATAATCAACTAGCAGATGATAATGGGGTTGAAAATGTACTTATTATGATTGATGATGAAGGTAATTTAGCAGATGAGAATGAGAACATGAGGCTAAAAGCGGTAGATAATCACAAGTTATGGATTGATACCGCTGCAGGAATGAGTTGCTCATCAATGAGATTAAATCTATATGGTTCTAAAGATGTTGAAACATGGAAAAATTTATCAATTGATAGTTTATCAAGGCTAGGAGAATATGCGAAAGGAACCGGGATAAATGTAATTGTTGAAAATCACGGTAGAATCACTTCCAATATTCCAGAGCTTATGAATGTTATATACGGAACAAATATGGACAATGTTGGTACTCTGCCTGATTTTGGTAATTTCTGCATGGCTGACGAGGGATACGGTTCTGTGTTCAATGGTTCATGTGAAAAAATATATGATTTTTATCAAGGAGTAGAAGAAATGATGCCAAAGGCATTTGCAGTTAGTGCTAAGTCAAATGACTTTGATGATAATGGAGATGAAAAAACTATTGATTATTTGAGAATGATGAAAATTGTAAAAAGTTTTGGATATACTGGTTATGTTGGAGTTGAATATGAAGGTGAGAGGTTGTCTGAGGAAGATGGAATTAAAGCTACTAGAGATTTATTAATTAAAATTGGAAAGTCAATATAATATGAGTAAAACAATAAATATTAAGCTTAGCATAATGATGTTCCTGGAGTTTTTTATTTGGGGATGTTGGTTTGTTACAATGGGAACTTTCCTTTCACAAGCTTTTAGTGCTTCTGGTGGAGAAATTTCATTAGCATATGAGACACAATCATGGGGTGCAATTATTGCTCCGTTTATCATTGGATTAATTGCTGATAGATATTTTGATGCAGAAAAAATTTTAGCTGTTATTCACATTGTTGGAGGTGGACTTCTCTTTATGTGCTCAATAGCTTTAGGTTTTGATGCATTCTATCCATACATATTAATATATATGATACTTTATATGCCAACTTTAGCTTTAGTTAATTCTATAGCGTTTAGACAAATGAAAGATCCTTCTAAGGAATTTCCAAAAATTAGAGTATGGGGTACTATAGGATGGATTGTTGCTGGTCTTGTAATTAGTTATGGAGTTGGCTGGGAAGCTATGCAAACACTTGAATATACTTTTTACTTAGCTGCAGTTGTATCTGCAGCATTAGGTGTTTTTAGTTTTACTTTACCAAAAACTCCTCCAAAAGCAAAAAATGAGAGTCCTAGTCTTAGAGAAATTTTAGGTCTTGATGCTCTTCAGCTTCTAAGAGATACTAGATATTTAGTGTTTTTTCTATCATCTATACTTATATGTATACCTTTAGCATTTTATTATCAGGATGCTAATTTATTTTTAAATGAACTTGGGATGGCTAATGCAGCAGGTGTTATGACGTTAGGTCAAATATCAGAAGCATTATTTATTTTATTACTTCCGATTTTTCTTAATAAATACGGGATTAAAAAAACACTAATTATTGGAATGCTAGCATGGAGTCTAAGATATGTTCTATTTGCATTTGGAGATACTGGATCAAATATTTGGATGTTAATTTTCGGCATTGTTCTTCATGGAATATGCTATGATTTTTTCTTTGTCTCTGGTCAGATATATACAGACTATAAAGCAGGTGAGAAATATAAAAGTGCAGCTCAAGGTTTAATTGCTCTTGCAACTTATGGAATTGGAATGTTAATTGGATTTAGACTTGCAGGTATTATTACAGACCAATATGCTATTGAGTCAGGTCATGACTGGACTCAAATTTGGACATTCCCAGCAATATTTGCAGCAGTGGTATTAGTAATTTTTATTGTAACATTTAAAAACGAGAAAATAGAAGTTGAAAAATAAAATAAGGCTTGGAATTTTAGGTGGTGGTGGTGATTCTCTAATTGGAATAGTTCATAGAATTGCATCATCAATGCATGATAGTTATGAAATAATTGGCGGTGTTTTTAATCCAGATTTTTCTGAAAATTTAAAATTTGCTGAAGAAATTGGATTAAAAAAAAATAGAATTTATGAAGACTATGAAAAGATGATTAATGAAGAGTTAAAGCTTGATGAAAATGAAAGGATTCAAGCTGTTTCAATTCTAACACCTAATTTTCTTCATTATCCAATGGCTAAAAAGCTTTTAGAGAATAATTTTAATGTCATTTGTGAAAAGCCTATGACAACAACCTATGGAGAAGCCAAGGATCTAGAAAAAATATACAAATCAAGGAATTTAACATTTGCTGTAACATACACATACACTGGTTACCCAATGATAAGGCAAATGAAAGAAATGATTAAGTCTGGAGAAATAGGTGATATACAACGTGTTGATCTTCAATATTATCAGGGTTGGATTAACCCTATTATTCATGATTCCAAAAAACGTTCTGAAACATGGAGGCTTCAGCCAGATAAATCAGGGATTAGTTGTTGTATTGGAGACATTGGAACACATGCATTTGATATGCTAGAATATGTAACAGGGATGGAAGTTGAAGAACTTCTATCTGACTTAAACTACGTTTATGATGATAATATCATGGATGTAGATGGCACAATTTTAATAAGATTCTCAGATAAAATTAAAGGTGTTATTAGAGCTAGTCAAATAGCAACTGGTGAGGAGAATAATTTTACCGTTGCAATATATGGTAAAAAAGGGGGGTTAAAATGGGAACAACAAAACCCAAATTATTTATATTATTTAAGTGAGTCAAATCCATTAAGAATATTAAAGCCAGGACATGATTATAATTCAAATTTTGCTAAAATTTCAACTAAATTACCTCCGGGTCATCCAGAAGGAATGTTTGATTCAATGGCAAATATTTATTATGGAGTCGCAAGAGAGATAAATGGAACAATAGAATTTGATGGTGAATATCCTTCTTTGAATGATGGTCTTAGAGGTATGATGTTTATTGAGAAAGCTGTTGAATCTCATAAAAAAGGTAACATTTGGGTTAAATTAAATTGATATTATAATGAAAACAATAAAAGGTCCAGCAGTTTTCTTAGCTCAGTTTGTAGATAAAAAAGCTCCGTTTAATTCTCTTGATGGTATGTGTAAATGGGCCTCTGACTTAGGATATAATGGAGTTCAAATACCAACATGGGAGAGTTTTTTAATCGATTTAGATAAAGCTGCTGAGAGTCAAGATTATTGTGATGAACTTATTGGTAAGGTAAGATCCTATGGATTAGAAATTACAGAATTATCAACTCATCTTCAAGGTCAATTAGTAGCAGTTCATCCTGCATATGATCTAATGTTTGATAATTTTGCTCCTGATAAACTAAAGAAGAATCCGAAAGAAAGAACTGAGTGGGCAATTGACACTGTGAAAAAAGCAGCAGTTGCTAGTAGAAGACTTGGCTTGAAAGCACATGCTACTTTTTCAGGTGCATTATTGTGGCATACATGGCATCCATGGCCACAGGCTCCAAAAGGGTTAGTCGAAATGGGATTTGAAGAGCTTGCTAAAAGATGGCTTCCAATTCTAGATGTTTTTGATGAAAATGGAGTAGATGTATGTTATGAAATTCATCCAGGAGAAGATCTTCATGATGGAATTACTTTTGAAAGATTTCTTAAAGCAACTAAAAATCATAAGAGAGTAAACATACTATATGACCCAAGCCATTTTATTCTTCAACAGCTTGATTATATAACATATATTGATCATTATCATGAATTTATTAAATCATTTCACGTTAAAGATGCTGAATTTAATCCAACAGGTAAAAAAGGAGCATTTGGTGGATATTTAGATTGGGCTAATAGAGCAGGTAGATACAGATCTCTGGGAGATGGGCAGATTGATTTTAAAACCATATTTTCAAAACTAACACAATACGGATGCGATGTTTGGGCCGTAATGGAATGGGAATGTTGTGTCAAAAGTCCTGAACAAGGAGCCATAGAAGGTTCAAAATTTATAAATGACTTAATTATAAATTGTACCAATAAAAAATTTGATGATTTTGCTGGAGGCGATATTAATGAAGAAGATTTAAAAAATATGTTAGGTTTATAGTTATGAAAAAATTATTCATTACAGTTCTTACATTAATTTCAAGCTTTTGTTTTTCGCAGAATACTGAATGGACATATATATTTGACGGAAAGTCTTTTAATGGGTGGCACCAGTATAATAGTGAATCCGTAGGCAGTCAATGGTCAATTAGTAATGGTGAACTTATATTTACAAATAATAGAGAAAGCAAACAGGACATTGTTACTGATAATGAATATTCAAATTTTGAACTATCTATTGAGTGGAATATATCTAAGGGTGGCAATAGTGGAATATTCTATGGTGTTCATGAACTTCCAGATTTCGATGAGGCATTCAAGACCGGTCCTGAGATACAAGTGTTAGACAATAGAAACTTTTTTACCTCAACTAAACTTCATAAAAGTCCATCTTTGTATGATTTAGTTAGTACAGAGAATGAAGCCCTTGTTGTAAAAGGTCATGGTGAGTGGAATCATCTAATTTTAACAATTGATCATAAGAATAATTTAGGTACAGTTAAATTAAATGGTCAATTTGCTTTTTCATTTCCTCTGTCTGGTCCTGAGTGGGATAGTCTTGTATCAAAATCTAAGTTTAGATATAAAGAATACTATACAAAAAAGGTTGGGTCTAATGAAGAATTTTTAGCTTTTGGTGCATTTAAATCTGGTAAAATTGGTCTTCAAGATCATGGAAGTGACGTAAGGTTTAGAAATATCAAGATTAGAAATTTATATTAATATTTATAATTCTAAATTAACTATCCTTATAACCTAGTATAAATGAACAGAAATAAGCTTATTGTTTTTTCAGCTCCATCAGGAGCAGGGAAAACTACGCTTGTGAAACATATTTTATCTCAATTTAGCAATACAAATTTTTCAATATCTGTTACATCTAGATCGCCTAGAGGAAATGAGAAAGATGGAGTTGATTATCACTTTTTATCTAATAGCGAATTCAAAAACAAAATTAAGAACAATGAATTTATTGAATTTGAAGAGGTTTATAAAGGAGTTTATTATGGAACTCTAAAGTCTGAAGTCGAAAATATATGGAAAAATAATAAAGTAGCACTTTTTGATATTGATGTTGTAGGAGGTTTTAATATAAAGAAAATATATCCGGAGAATACTCTATCTATTTTTGTTATGCCTCCAAGTATCGATACTTTAAGGAGAAGATTAATTACAAGAGGAGATATTTCAGATGGTGAAATTAATAGAAGAATTAAAAAAGCTGAATTAGAGCTGGATTTTGCTTCAAAATTTGATAAAATCATAATTAATAATGATCTTGAAGAATCAAAAAGAATAGCATCAAATCTTGTAAATGAATTTATAGATAATGAGTAATGTAGGTTTGTATCTTGGAACTTTCAACCCAATTCATAATGGTCATGTTACATTAGCCAAGTATTTTTCAGAACTGCCAGAATTAGATCAAGTCCTTGTAGTAATTAGTCCTCAAAGTCCATTTAAAATTGAGGATACTTTTATTAATGATATAGAAAGGCTCGAACTAGCTAAAACTGTTTTTAAATACTTCAAAAATGTAAAGGTTTCTGATATTGAATTTAAAATGTCAAGGCCTAATTTCACAATTGACACATTAAAGGAATTTAAGAAAAGACATGAATACAACAATCTTATCCTTTTAATCGGAGAGGATAACTTAATAGGATTTAATAAGTGGAAAGATTATGAGGAAATTATTGAAATTGCTGAAGTTTATGTTTACCCAAGAGATACTGAACATAAAATCCCTGATGAAATATTAAAAAATAGTAATATAAGATTAGTTGATGCGCCAAAAATTAAGATTTCAAGTAGCCATATTAGATACCTATTGAAGAAGAACCAAAAAATAGATCATCTTGTGCCAGAGGAAGTAATCGGTTTTTTAAATTCTAAGAGTTAATTTTATTAATTATATCAATTAGTTTCTTTGTTAGGCTCTCTCTTGATAATGATTCAATATTATCGATAGGGTACTTTCTGTAATTTCCTGCTTTCCATTCATTATATTCAGCATTTATGAATTTTACAACTTTATCTAAAGAAAAAGAATTTGCATTAAATGACTTTTTTGAAAGCTTTAAAACATTTTGAGACTCCATACCAGAATTTGAGAAATTAATAATTGGTGATCCACTTGCAATATACTCAATAAGTTTTCCTGAAAGCATATCAGTTTCCTCTGTATTTTCATACATGAAGTTGATAAGTATATGAGATGATTTTATTAATCTAATTGCTTCTTCATGACTTACATATCCTCTGTAATCTATTTGAATATTTTTAGAAAAAATATTTTTTAAATCCAGATCAATTCTGCCAGCTAAAATTAACTTTATACTAAGCTTATTTCTTTTTGGATTTAATAACTCAATTGCATCTTTGAAGACTTTGTAATTATGATTTTTTGACAGTACACCGGTAAAAACAATATTAAATTGATTTGTTTTATTAATATTAATTTTATCATAAACTGATTTATCAAATCCATTATAAATCTTAAATATTTTTTCCTTATTAGACACTCTATTAGATAAAAGTCTATGATATTTCTCTCCGACTGTAGTAATAATTGCATCAGAATTTTCTAATACTTCTAATTCAAGTTTTTTATTCTTTTTTTTCGAAAAATCAAATCTAAATCTATTTTTTAAATAAAATATTTCAGTCCATGGATCTCTTAGATCAACTATCCATTTAAGTTTATACTCATTATGAAGCTTAAGTCCTATTAGATGGCTTGAATGTGGAGGACCAGTTGTTATAAGACAATCAATATTTTGCTTACTAATTATACTTTTAGCTTTTTTATATGCATGCTTATTCCAGCCAACTCTTGAATCAGGAATAAAGAAATTAAGTCTCAAGAAAGATGTAAGCTTATCAAAGATTGATTTATTTGGTATATATGATTGAGGTATACTCTTTGTTGTATTTCCAGATTTTATAAATGAGTATAGTTTTAGAAGATCAAAACTTTTTGTTTTATATGTTTCAATATTATCTATTTCTTTTAGGAGTGAGTAATCCTTTTGATTGTAAGATGCATATTTTTCATCTACTGTAACCACAATAGGATTATGTCCCATTTCTTTTAAGTACTTTGAAAAATACATCCATCTCTGGACACCTGATCCACCTGACGGTGGCCAATAGTAAGTAATAATTAAAATATTTCGTTTAGAAGCCAAGCTAATTTAATTTTAGTTGAGCTCCTATTCCAAATACTTCCCTTACCTGAAGTCTAGATACTGCATTATCATCATATATTAATTGAAAAATTAATTGAGTAGATAATAATGGATTAATATCAAAATCAATTTGAACAAGATAATCAAGGTCAATATTTGAAGCATCTTCTAAATAATTTGAGAAAAGCTTTAAATCTTGTCTGTAATTTACATTTTCAAACAGTGAACCTTCAGAGTGGAATGTTAAATTTGCTCCTAATTCATATCTTGAGGATTTATTTTTGGCTATACCAAAATATTTTTCACTATCGCTTAAATTCTGAGTAAATCTCTTGCTAACTAAAATTAATCTTGATGCAATTGGAGAGTAATTAAGCCATAACTTTTCACTTTTCTTCCATAAAAAACCAGATCCTATTTGAAAGTATGCTGGGGATAGGGATTGAGAAGTTAGCTCTCTTATTTCATTATTCTCCGAATCTTTTTTGTATTTATAACCTTTACCTATTTGTGATGTAAAATTAAAAAATGCAGAAAAAGATAAATTCTTTGTAAACTCTTTACCAATAATTGATTGGATTAATATTCTATCATCAATTTTTCTAGCAAATGGAGCATTTTTAAACTTTGCTAAACCATATGCAGACTCAAAGTTTGTTAGCCAATCCCATCCAAGTTTGTTATATTCCCATTCATAATCAAATTTAATAGTTCCAGAAAAATTATTTGTTCCACCTCCAGTCCAATCACTAAATCCAGTTTGATTCAATAACAAAGAGATATTTCCTCGTGTTGACCATAGGGAATCTTTAATGATTGATTCTTGTGAATAAAGATTTACATTTAAAACAAGAAAGAAAATTAATAAAGTTTTTTTCATCAATTTCTATAAAAATCCCAGTTCCAGTTTTGCTTCTTCGCTCATTAGATCTCTTGTCCAAGGTGGATCAAATGTAATCTCAACTTCAGCAGTTTTCACTTCATCAATAGACTTGATCTTCTCCTGAACTTCTTGAGGCAAAGTTTCTGCAACTGGACAATTTGGACTAGTTAGAGTCATTAGGATTTTAACTTCGTTGTCTTCGTTAACAAAAACATCATAAATTAATCCTAGCTCATATATATCTACTGGAATTTCAGGGTCAAAAATTGATTTTAATTCTTTTACAATTTTTTCACCAAGATCTTGTGAATTCATTTTATTTTTTGACATATTTTACTTTTTTGACTTATATGCTAAGGCATATATTTTAATTTGCTTTATCATAGCCAATAAACCATTTGCTCTAGTTTGTGATAGGTGAGTATTCAATCCAATTTTTTCAATAAAATCAATTTTTGATTCTAGAATATCTTCTGGTTTATGACCGGAGAAGACTCTAATTAAAAGCGATATTATCCCTTTAGAAATTATTGCATCACTATCCGCCTCAAATATAACTACGTTATTATCAAAAGATGAGTTTAACCATACTTTACTCTGGCAACCTTTTATAAGATTTGAATCAGTTCTGTTACTATCATTAAATTCAGGTAGATTCTTACCAAGATCAATTAAATATTGATATTTTTCTGACCAGTCTTTAAAAAAATTAAACTCATCAATAATTTGGTCCTGTATTTGCTGAATACTATGCACGGTTAAAATTAAGCAATTATCCCAACATTTTTGATGCCTTTTTTACTGCATCAATAAATAAATCAATTTCACTTTTTGTATTATAAAAAGAAAAAGAAGCTCTTACAGTTCCAGGAATATTAAAATGATCCATAATTGGTTGAGTACAATGTTGTCCAGTTCTGACAGCAATTCCATATTGATCAAGAATAGAACCAATATCTGATGGATGGTGATTTCCAATATTAAAAGAAATAACAGATATTTTATGATCTACATCTCCATAGATTTTAATATTATCAATTTTTTTAAGATTTTCAGTAGCATAATCTAACAATTGTTTTTCATACGCTTCTATGTTGTCAAAGCCAATTGAGTTCATGTATTCTATAGCTGCACCAAAACCAATAACTCCAGCAATGTTAGGAGTTCCAGCTTCAAATTTATGAGGAAGGTCTGCATACTCAGTTTTTTTAAAAGATACAGTCGATATCATCTCACCTCCTCCTTGATAAGGGGGTAATGAATTTAGTAATTCTGATTTTCCATACAAAAATCCAACTCCAGTTGGACCACATAATTTGTGAGCTGATGCAACATAATAATCTACATCTAATTCCTCTAGATTAATTTTAAAATGGGCAGCACCTTGAGCACCATCAATTAAAACTTTACTATTATTCTTGTGAGCAAGATCAATAATTTCTTTTATTGGATTCACAATACCAAGGGTATTTGAGACATGATTAATAAATACAAATTTTACCTTAGAAGTAAGTAATAATTTATATTCATCCATATTAAGAGTTCCATCATCATTAATTGGTATTATTTTTAATTTTGATCCTGTTTTTTCGCATAACATTTGCCATGGGACAATATTTGAATGATGCTCCATCTCTGACACAATTAATTCATCTTTTGAAGAAATGAATTTTTCAAGACCTGAAGAAATAATGTTAATACCATGAGTAGTTCCTGAGGTAAAAATTATTTCATGTTCATGAGAAGCTCCAAAATGATTTTTAATTATTGATCTGGAATTTTCATATTTATTTGTAGCATCTGCACTTAGAGAATGCAGCCCTCTGTGAATATTAGAATTAATTTCTCTGTAGTAATTTGAAATTACATTAATAACTTGATTTGGAGTTTGAGATGTAGCAGCATTATCAAAGTAAATTAGGTCAGTATTATTGACCTTTTTACCAAGTATTGGAAAGTCTTCTCTTATTTTATATACATCCAACATCTATAAATCAAAGCCTAGGTCAACACCTAGCTTTTTTGAAATTAGTGAGTTAATTCTTTTCTTTAGGCTAGGAATATTAACACTTTTAAGAATACTATTTGCAAATCCGTAAGTAAGCAAAGCAATTGCTTCTTTCTCAGGAATACCTCTGGATTTTAAGTAAAAAAGTGCTTCTTTGTCAAGTTGACCAATTGTACATCCATGGGAACACTTAACATCATCTGCAAATATTTCTAATTGAGGTTTTGAGTTAACCTTAGCTTTATTGTCAATTAAAATATTATTGTTTTGCTGAAATGCATTTGTTTTTTGTGCAATTTGATCAACAAGTATTTTTCCATTAAAAACACCAACTGATCTTTCAGAAAAAATTCCCTTATAATCTTGATGACTTTCACAATTTGGTTGAGCATGGTTCACAAGTGTATTATGATCTACATGCTGATCTCCTTCAAGGATCGTAAGGCCTTTTAATGTGGATTCAATATTCTCACCTCTATGATAGAAATTTAAGTTGTTTCTAGTTAATTTTCCACCAAAGGAAAAAGTATGAACCCTGACATTACTATCCCTTTGCTGATCAATAAAAGTATTATCAATTAAATTAGAAGTTTCTAGATCATTCTGAATTTTGTAATAATCAATAAATGAATTCTTTTCGGCATATATCTCAGTTAGTGAGTTAGTAACACCATCATGCGTTCTCAAACTTTGGTGTCTTTCTATTATTTCAACTCTGGCATTCTCTTCAACAATAATTATATTTCTAGGCTGAAGCCATAAAGGTTTATTCTTCCCTGAAGAAAAATGTAATATCTGAATAGGATCCTCTGGTAAAACAGATTTTGGTATATGAATATAAGCTCCTTCCTGAGTATATGAAGTATTTAATGAAGCTAAACTCTGGTCCTGTGGAACTATATTATTAAAGTATTTATTGATAGTCTTTTTATACTTACTCTTTGATAAAGCAGCAGATAATACGCATACATCCATACCATCATGCGTTGTATTAGATAAAAATGGATTAAAAACACCATCAACAAAAACTATTTTATATGAATCAATATCATTGATTGAATATTTTTTTATATCCTTTAGCCCAACATTTGGATTGCTTTTGACAGATAAACTATAGTCTCTCTGTGTAATTGACTTTAGGGATGTATACTTCCAAAGTTCATCTTTTTTTGTGGGGAAGCCTTTACTCTCAAATCTCTTTAAGGCATTTTTTCTATCAGTGTGAATAGGATTATCAAGATCTATGACTTGCTCAAAAGCAATAAAAGAATCTAATAATTTATCTTGAAAACTCATAATTAACTAATTTTTTTTCAACCAATCATATCCAACTACTTCAATCTTTTTTGCAAGATCTTTATTTCCAGATTTAACTACTTTGCCATCCATAATTACATGGACTTTATCTGGTACTATATAATCTAAAAGCCTTTGATAATGAGTAATTACAAGTACAGAGTTATCATCATTACTACACTTAACAACACCATTTGCAACTATTTTTAAGGCATCAATATCTAATCCAGAGTCAGTTTCATCAAGTACTGCCAATTTGGGTTCCATCATTGCCATTTGAAAAATTTCATTTCTTTTTTTTTCTCCACCGGAAAAACCTTCATTTAATGACCTTGATAAAAAATTTGAATCCATGTCAAGCAAATTTGCTTTCTCTCTAATTTTTTTTAACATCTCACTGGATGACATATCATCGAGTCCTTGAGATTTCCTAGTTTCATTAATTGCCGTCTTAATAAAGTTTGTTACTGTTACACCAGGAATTTCAACGGGATACTGAAATGACATAAAGATACCTTCATGAGCTCTTTCATCAACACCAAGTTCATTTATTTCCTTGTTATCAAAATAAATTGTCCCTTTTGTAACTTCATAATCTTCATGACCAGAAATCACATTTGCAAGGGTGCTTTTACCAGAACCATTAGGCCCCATAATGGCATGAATCTCACCTTTCTTAATTTTTAAGTTTACTCCTTTTAGAATTGACTTTCCGTCTATCTTACAATGTAAATTATCTATTTCTAACATAATATTTTTTTAACCAACCGATCCTTCTAATGATATTTCTAGTAATTTCTGAGCCTCGACAGCAAATTCCATAGGCAGCTTATTTAACACTTCTTTACTAAATCCGTTGACAATTAGAGCTATAGCCTTCTCAGTGTCAATACCCCTTTGATTACAATAAAAAATTTGATCCTCTCCAATTTTACTAGTGGAGGCCTCATGCTCAATCTGCGCCGATTTATTTTGAGCCTCAATGTATGGGAATGTATGAGCTCCACATTCGTTACCCATCAAAAGTGAATCACATTGAGAAAAGTTTCTAGCATTTTCTGCCATAGGTGAAATTTTTACTAAACCCCTGTAGCTATTTTGAGATTTTCCTGCTGAAACTCCTTTTGAAATAATTGTGCTTTTTGTGTTCTTTCCGATATGTATCATTTTTGTTCCAGTATCAGCCTGTTGAAAATTATTTGTAACAGCAATAGAATAAAATTCACCAATTGAATCATTTCCTTTAAGAACACATGACGGATATTTCCATGTTACAGCTGAGCCAGTCTCTACTTGAGTCCAAGAAATTTTTGATCTTTCATGACAGATACCTCTTTTAGTAACAAAATTAAATACTCCACCGTTTCCATCTTTATCACCCGGAAACCAATTTTGAACAGTTGAATACTTTATCTCAGCATCATCTAACGCAATTAATTCTACAACTGCAGCATGAAGTTGATTTTCATCTCTTGAGGGTGCTGTACATCCCTCCAGGTAACTAACATAACTTGATTCATCAGCGATTAATAAAGTTCTTTCGAATTGACCAGTTCCAGCTTGATTAATTCTAAAGTAAGTAGACAATTCCATTGGACACTTAACTCCTTTTGGTATGTAACAAAATGATCCGTCAGAAAAAACTGCAGAATTAAGTGCTGCAAAATAATTATCTCTTTTAGGAATAACTGTACCAATATACTTTCTGACAAGTTTAGGGTGATTCTTAATGGCATCTGAAATTGAACAAAAAATTATTCCTTTTTCTTCTAATGTATCTTTAAAAGAAGTAGCTACTGAAACAGAGTCAACCACAACATCCATTGCCACTCCACTTAATCTTTTTTGTTCGTCAATTGAAATCCCAAGTTTATTAAATGTCTTAATAAGCTCTGGGTCCACTTCATCTAAAGACTTGAGATCTGGTTTTTTCTTAGGAGCTGAATAGTAGGAAATACCCTGATAATCAGGCTCTTTATATTTGAGATTTGACCAAGAAGGTTTTTTCATTCCTTTCCATATATTAAATGCATCCAATCTCCATTCTGTCATCCATTTTGGTTCATTCTTTTTCTTTGAAATAGCAACTACAATTTCTTCACTAAGTCCTACAGGAAAGGTTTCAGAATCTATATCTGTGTAGAAACCATATTCGTATTCTTTAGTTTCAAGCTGTTTTTTTAATTCTTCTTCAGTGTATGCCATAAAAATATCCTTGATAACTTTGGCAAATATACAATTAAATCAGGGTTTATGGAATATATCTAAGTGTTAATAAATCCATAATTATGTTATGATTTATAGATAAAATAAATAATTCAATTAAGTTAATTTTGCATTATGGATGATAAAGAAAAGGATGTTTCAAATAATCTACAAAATATTAGTGAAATAGAACTTATTAAAAGGATAACAAAATCTTTTAAAAACAAGAATAGTTCTACAAAAATTGATATTGGTGATGATGCAGCAATTTTATGTTTTGATAAAACCAACTTAGCTGTATCTCAAGATATTTTAGTTGAAGGTGTTCATTTTGATTTATCTTATGTTCCTTTAAAACATCTTGGCTACAAAAGTGTTGTCGTAAATGTGTCTGATATTATTTCAATGAATGTAAAACCCTCGCAGGTGTTGGTTTCTATTGCTGTATCAAATAGATTTAAAATTGAAGCCCTAGAGGAGCTATACGAAGGTATTAGACTTGCGTGTTCAGCTTATGGCGTTGACTTAATTGGTGGAGATACAACTTCTTCTAATAAAGGACTAATGTTATCTGTTACGTGTATTGGAACTATAGAGAGTAACAAGTTTACATTAAGAAAAGGGTCAAAGGAAGAGGACTTACTTGTAGTTTCAGGTGACCTAGGATCAGCATACATGGGTCTCCAAGTACTTGAAAGAGAGAAAAAAGTTTTTGAGGTTAATCCTAAATCTCAACCAGATCTTTCTAATTATAGTTATTGTATTGAAAGACAGCTAAAGCCAGAAGCAAGAGTTGATATTATTAATCACCTAAAAGAACTAAATATACATCCCACCTCAATGATAGATATTAGTGATGGTCTTTCAACAGAAATTAATCATCTTTCAGACAATTCAGGATTATCTTTTCATATTTATGAAGATAAAATACCTATTTCAGAGCATACCAAACGAGTATGTGAAGAGTTTAAAATTAGTTCAACAATTGCTGCTCTTAATGGTGGAGAGGATTATGAATTATTATTTACTGTCCCCAAAAGATTTAAGAAAAAAATTGAAGAATCTGACTACTTAACAATTATCGGTTCATGTTTAAATAAAAAAGGGGATAACTGTATGATCACAAGTTTGGGTCAAAAAATTAATCTTAGTAGCTCGGGTTGGGATTCTTTTAAAAACAATGATTAACCAAGTGCTACATCTAGAATCATCATAATTATAAATCCACCTATAAATCCTAAGGTTGCTATATCAGTATATTTATCAAGCTGAGTTTCTGGGATTACTTCTTCAACTACAACAAATATCATAGCTCCAGCTGCAAATGCTAATGCATATGGTAAAATAGGTGTAAAGAAAGTAACTGCAAGTGCACCAATTACTCCAGCTATTGGCTCTACAACAGCAGAAAGCTGACCATACCAAAAGCTTTTAAATCTACTTATACCCGACCTTCTAAGTGGCATTGCTACTGCTATTCCTTCTGGAAAGTTTTGAAGTCCAATACCAAAGGCAAGAACAACTGCGCCTGCAACAGATGCTTCTGGAATTCCAGCTGCAACTCCACCAAATAATACACCAACAGCAAGACCTTCTGGAATATTATGTAATGTAATCGCTAGCGTTAGAAGAGTTGTCCTTCTCCATGGAGTTTTAATACCCTCTGCGTCCTCTTCCTTAAAATTTATATGTAAATGTGGTAAAACTTTATCAATTGCAAATATGAATAACGCTCCTAAACCAAATCCAATTGCTGATGGCATAACCTTAACAAAACCTTCACCGGCACTCATTTCAATTGCAGGAGACAAGAGACTCCAAAAACTAGCTGCAACCATTACACCACCAGTAAAACCAAGCATACCATCTAAAGCCATTCTACTCATAGACTTGAAGAGGAATACAGAAGAGGCTCCAAGTGCAGTTACGCCCCATGTAAATAAAGTTGCATATAATGCACCCAATACAGGATCTAGGTTTGAGAAATATTCAATAATTTGATCCATATTTGTATATTGTTTAGTCTATTTATCCGCTTATCCGCAAAAATAGATATTACAACAACATTACCAATGAAAATTGATGAAAAATATGACTATATAATTTGTGGAGGTGGTGCTACAGGTCTACTTCTTTCTAATTCATTAATTTCTGATAGTTTTTTTGATAATAAAAGAGTGTTAGTTATTGAAAAGGAAATTAAAATTGAGAATGATAGAACATTTAGTTTTTGGGATAATCAAAAAAACATTTTAGATAAAATAGTCTTCAAGTCATGGGGTAAAGCTGAATTTAAAGACCTGGAATTTAACAGCTCTTTTAGTCTTAAACCATATAAATATAAAATGGTTAGATCAGATAAATTCTATTCATTTATGAAAAGAAAGATTGAAAGAGCTTCAAATTTTACTTATTTAAATGCATGTGTTGAGAATATTATTAAGGAATCTGGTATAAACTATATTGTAACAGATAAAGGAAATTTTCAATGTTCAATTGCTTTTTCAAGTATTTATAATCCTGAAGAATTTGAATTCAAGAAATACCCACTTATAAAGCAGCACTTTCTTGGATGGACCATTGAAACCAAACAAGATTTTTTTGATGAAGATAGAATAAGGTTTATGGATTTTAGTATTGATCAGCACCAAGAAATTAGATTTATGTACGTATTACCTTTTTCTAAAAAAAGTGCTTTATTCGAGTATACGTTTTTTGGTGGTGAAGTCATGAAGAATTCATATTATGAAAAAGAGATAAAAAACTATCTTGACAGAGAGGGTATTAAAAAATATAAAGTAACGGAAAGAGAAAAGGGAGTAATTCCTATGACTTGTTATCCTTTTTTTAATTCAAATACAGATAGTTTTATTAAAATTGGAACTTCTGGTGGTTGGACAAAACCAAGCACTGGATACACTATTAAAAACTCAATTGAAAAAATTGATATGATTCTTAATTTTATTAAAGAAAATAAGCCATTATCAAAATTAAGATTTAAGAACAGATTTTGGTATTATGACGTTTTATTCTTAGATGTACTTGTTGATTCAAAAGGAAAAGGAAGTAGGGTTTTTTCTGATCTATTTAGGAATAATGACCCGCTATTACTTTTTAAATTTCTTGGTGAGAAAACGAATATTTTTGAAGAGATTAGAATTTTTGTATCAGTAAATATTTTGACATTTGTAAAGTCTCTAATGAAAAGGGTTAAATCTGTCTATCTAAAAGATTTCTTGAAAAATTAAGTATCTGATCCTTTTTGTTCGTATCAATCTCTAGTTGACTTATATTTATAGAAGCTTTATTTGAATATTCTTTTACTTTTTGCTTAAGATAATCGACAGACCCGGAATCTTCATAGAAAGTTTTAATTGTACTAATCTTTAATTCTTCACTTAACTCGTCAGAGTAAAATGCCTTTTCAAATTCTTCTCTTTGGTGTTTACTTAAATTTTTAATTGTATATATGTAAAGTAATGTCTTCTTTTTTTCAATAATATCTCCTCCAATTCTTTTTCCAAATTTTTTTTCATCGCCAAAGCAGTCGAGCAAATCATCCTCCAACTGGAATGCAATTCCAAGATTTAATCCTATTTCGTACAATATTTGCTTGTTTACATCTTTTGTATTTGAAACTATACCTCCAAATTTATAAGCACAAGCAATAAGTTCAGCTGTTTTATTTTGAATCATCTTAAAATATTTTTCTTCATCTACAAGATCTTGACTAGAAAAATCAATATCGTATTGCTGACCCTCACACAAAAGCCTTGAAGTCTCTATAAGCTGTTTGGATAATTCTAAATATGTTAAGTCATCATATTTTTTTAGAAACTCATAAGATATTATTAGCATTACATCTCCTGATAAAATTCCTGTATTTATATCCCATTTTAAGTGGATAGTTTCTTTGCCCCTTCGCATTAATGAGTTATCCATTATATCATCATGGGCCAAAGTAAAATTGTGAAATATCTCAAGAGAAGCAGATGCGGGTAAAGCTTTTATTGAATTATTTGACAAAATATCAGAGACACTCATTGTAATTAGAGGCCTCAGTCTTTTACCTCCAGATTCAAGAATGTATTTAACTGGCTGATAAAGATTTTTTGGATCAGAATGAAGCAATTCTGATTTTAGAAAACTCTCAAAATTTGTAATTAAATCTTTCATTAATGAAATACAACAATAAATATACTATTAAATTAATTGTTAATTTTTTATTAATCATTTGTTTAATTCATGTGATTAAGTTTATTTTGTGCTCCAATAATATTGTGGATAATAATTACTCAAATACAGAAATTAAAATTAAAGATGCTGCTAAATCACTTTTTTTAAAAAAAGGTTATAGTGCAACTACAACTAGAGATATTGCTCGAGAATCAGATATCAATCTTGCAATGTTAAATTATTATTTCAGGAGTAAGAGAAGGCTATTCGAAATAATAATGTTTGAGACCTTATATGAATTTCTTAGTAAAATGGTTGAAGTTTATAATGATGAGAAGACTTCACTTGAACAAAAGCTAAAACTATGTTCTGAAAAATATATAGATATGATTATCGCTGAACCTCTACTTCCAACTTTTGTTTTAAATGAATTAAAAAATAATCCTACATCTTTCTTAAAAATGCCTACAACAAAAATGATAATGAAGTCAAACTTTGTAGCTCAATATCAAGAGGGTGTAAAAAAAGGTATTTACAGAAAGGTTGATCCAATTCATTTTGTAACTAATGTTTTAAGTGTAATTGTTTTTCCATTTATGTGTAGTCCGATAATTATGAAGATTGAAAACCTCTCCAAAAAGGATTTTAACATAATGATGACTGAAAGAAAAAAATTAATTCCTGCTTGGATAATTCAAATGATAAAAAAATGAGAAAATTATTATTAATAATATTTTTTAGTTCAACAGTATTGGCTCAAGATGACCTACTAAGTTTAAGTTTAGAAGAGGCAGTGGAATACGGTATTGAAAATAATAGGAATTTGAAAAATGCTGAAAGAGAGATTCAAATGTCATTTAAGGAAAGGTGGAAAACTATCGCAATTGGGTTGCCAAATGTTTCATTAGAATTAAATTATTTAAATAATCTTGAACTTCAAACATCACTTATTCCAGCTGAATTTTTTGGGGGTAATAAAGGAGATTTCTCAGAGATTCAATTTGGAACTGAGCAATCTGCAATTGGTTCAGTCAGAATGGAACAATTGCTTTTTGATGGCTCATGGCTTGTTGGACTTGAGTATAGTAAGATTTATTTATCTGGTTCTGAAAACTTTTATGAAAAGACTTTTCTACAAGTAAGAGAGTCTATTGTAAAACTTTACAGCTTAGTAGTTACGCTTAATGAAGGAATAGCACTTCTGGAGAATAATTTAGAGAATTTTAAAAAAGATTTATTCGAAGTAACTGAGCTTTATGAAAATGGATTTGAGGAAATTGAAAATGTTGAGCAGATTAAAATTACTCTTGCCCAAGCTGAGCTTTCACTTCTTCAAACAAAAAAAACACAGGAAAACCAGCTCAATTTATTAAAATTGATTTTAGGCATCAATCTTGAAGATAATATAATACTTACTACTTCAATTAACGACTTTATTGCTGAGAATATAATTTTTTCAAATTCAATAGATAGTTTTAGCGAGGATCAAAATATTGACGTAAAGATTTCTCAAAATTTATTTGATACTAAGAGAATTGAGTATAGATTAGAAAAATCAAAGCAACTCCCAAAACTTTCTGGATTTATAAGTGGAACCTACACAGGATATAACAATGAATTTGATTTCACTAGCAAAGCACAGAATTGGTTTGGATCATCAGTTTTTGGAGTGAAGTTTGAACTTCCGCTTACTAATGCCAATAAGTTAAATGTATCATCTCAAAAAGCTAAAATTGCTATGGATCAGGCAGCGACAAATCTCGAAGAACAAAAAGAGAAAACACGTGCAGAGGTCCAACAAAAATTAAACGATTATCAGCTAGCTGTTCAATCTCTTAGTGTTAATGAGAAAAATATGAGATTATCAATGTCGATTGAAGAGAAGAACTCTATAAAGTTCTTTGAAGGCTTAGTAACATCTTTTGAGCTTAGACAGGCTCAGCTTCAATTATTGGATTCTCAACAAAAGTATTTGAATTCAGTTTTAGAAATCATCTCAGTTAAAACAGAATTAGAAACATTATACAACAATTAATCATGAATAAAATTTATACCCTTTTACTAATCATAATAATAAGTGGATGTAACTCTTCTAGAAATGCATCAATTGAGTCATTAATTGAATCAGGAGATCTAAAGGAACTTAAAAAAAGAAAAAAAGAATATGTTGATGCAATGAATACAATGAAGGTTGAACTCAACGAGATAAATAATGGAATCTCATTATTAGATGAAAATGAAAGGCTTACGCTTGTTTCAAAATATGAAATTCAACAAACTATTTTTAATACTTACATTGAGGCACAAGCAAACCTAAAAACTAGAAAGAATGTTTTAATACTTCCAGAATTTCAAGGTACACTAGAAAAAGTTTTTGTAAGTGAAGGCGAAAAAGTAAAAAAAGGACAACTTTTAGCAGAAATCAATGATTCAGGGCTTAATGAACAATATGAACAGATGGTTATCCAGGCAGAGTTTGCTAAAGAGAATTTTGAAAGAACTCAAAGATTGTGGGACAATAATATTGGTTCTGAAATGCAATATTTAAAAAGCAAAACGGATTTCGAAGCGAGTAAAAAATTGGTTGATCAAATGAAAGATAGGCTTTCAAAAACAAAAATATATGCTCCATTTGATGGAGAAATAGATGAAATTATTTCTAATGTTGGGTCTAACTTAATACCTGGTGTTTCCCAAATTCTTAGACTAGTAAATCTTGACATAATTTATGCCGAGTCTTTCGTTTCTGAAAAATATATCTCGTTTATTGGTGAGGGTACCGAAGCAATTGTTCAAATACCCCTTTTAAATATGGAGTATAGATCATCAGTTAATCAGACAGGTAACTTTATAAATCCAAGTAACAGAACATTTAGAATTGAAGTGCCTGTAGAAAACTTTGATAATAGGATTAAGCAAAATCTTGATGCAAAAATCAAAATTAATATTTACAAAAAAGATGATGCAATAGTTATTCCACTTAGAATTGTTAGAGAAGATGCTCTTGGTAAAAATTTTGTATACGTAATGTCTGAGGATAACAAAGAGGGAGTTTATTTAACTTCTAAACAATTTATCACACTTGGAAATAAGAGTTTAGAGAAAGTTGAAGTTACAGAAGGTCTTGACCTAGGAGACATAGTCGTTTTAGAAGGAGCATACAGTGTAGAGGATTCTCAAAGAGTAAAGCTTATAGACTAAGATGAATAAAAAAAATAAAGAGTTTTTTCTTTCAAGCTGGGCAATAAATAATAAGACTATTATTTATGTTTTAATGACTATTTTTTTAGTCTCAGGTATTACAGCATATAAAACTATGCCCAGAGAGTTATTCCCAGAAATTAATTCCTCAAATATTTTTGTAACAACTATTTTTCCTGGAAACAATGCTGAAGAAATTGAAAAGTTAATAACAGACCCCTTAGAACAAGAAATTAAAGGTGTTATTGGACTTATTGAGATTGAATCAACATCAAGTGAAGGTATATCAATTATAAATATAGAATTTGATGATGACATACCTACTGAAGTTGCAAGACTAAGAGTTAAAGATTTAGTAGATAATGTAACTGTAGGTGATGATTGGCCAACCTTTAATAATGCTAAAGTTGATCCAAATATTTTTGAATTTGATATAGCGGAGAGATTTCCTGTATTAAACATAAGTTTAGTTGGTGATTATAAAGTTGAAGAGCTAAAAGAATATGCAGAATATTTAGATACGAGAATTGAGAGGCTACCTCAAGTCAAGACTGTAGAGGTTCGAGGTATACAAGATTTCGAAGTTGAAATTGCTGTGAATCCATATAAAATGAAGGCTACTAAAACAAGTTTTGGTAATATTATAAATGCAATCTCTCAAGAAAATATTACCATTTCAGCTGGTAGTTTAATTTCAGATGGACAAAGAAGGAATGTTAAAATAATCGGAGAAGTATCTGATCCTTCTCAACTAAATAGACTTATAGTCAAGAGAGATGATGGTCCAGTTTATCTAGAGGATGTCGCATCAGTAAGTTTTAGAGAGAAAGAAGCAACCTCATTTACTAGGTCATTTGACCAAAAGACAGTTATGCTTGAGGTTGTTAAAAGAGGTGGTGAAAATGCAATTTTTGCATCAAATTCAATTCAGGAAATTATAAAAGATGCAAAAGAGAATTTTTTACCTGAAAATCTAGATGTTGTTGTTCAAAATGATCAATCTGAGTATACAATTAACTCAGTTAATGACTTAATGAATAATTTAATATTTGGAATAATTCTAGTTGTAACTGTTCTAACATTTTTTCTTGGTCTTAGAAATGCCCTTTTTGTTGGATTTGCAATTCCGATGTCTATGTTCATGTCATTGGTAATTTTATCAGCTTTTGGATTCACTTTAAATAGAATGGTTTTGTTTGGACTAGTAATGGGTCTTGGCCTTTTGGTAGATAATGGTATCGTTGTAGTTGAGAATATATATAGACTAATGTCTAAAGAGGGTATGCCAAGAGTTCAAGCTGCAAAATTGGGAATTGGTGAAGTTGCCCTTCCAATTATTGTTTCTACTGCTACTACTATTGCTGCATTCATACCTCTAGGCACTTGGCCGGGAACACTTGGTGAATTTATGATATACTTCCCTATTACACTCTCTGCCATTTTAGGATCATCATTAATAGTTGCAATTTTTTTCAATTCAATGTTAGTGTCAAGTTTCATGGATTTAAGTGAGCGAGAAATTAGTAGAACAAACCTTATGAAAATGACGTATATCCTTGGAGGACTTGCTTTAGTTTTTGTATTATTTCAAGACACTAGAGCAATAGGATCTTTACTTGCGTTTATATGTTTTTTATTTTGGTCTTACAAGTATGTTATTAAGAACTCAGCTGTAAAGTTTCAAAATACATTGTTGGTAAAATTGGAAAATAGGTATAACGAATTTTTATCATTTGCTCTTGCAGGATTTAGACCTTATTTGTTCCTGGTTGGAACAATTTCGTTATTCTTTGTTTCAATTTTACTAATGGCTATATTTCCACCTAAAGTTGAATTCTTTCCTGACAATGAACCTCAACAAATACTAGTTTATTTAGAGTATCCTGAAGGTACAGATATTAAGAAAACAAATGAAACTTCAATGCTAATTGAGTCAGAAGTTTACAAAGTAGTAAATAACTCAAAGTACATCGATAATGGCTATAACTTTTTAGTTGAATCTGCTATATCTCAAGTAGGAGAGGGTGCTGGAAATCCTGAAACAGATGCTGGCGGTACTGGAGAAATTCCTCATAAAGCTTTGATCACAATGACAATGCGAGAATTCAAATTTAGAAGAGGAATGTCAAGTGAGGAATTAAGAAAGGAAATTCAAGTTGAATTAATTGAAAAGTTTCCAGGAATTGCAATTTCTGTAGAAAAAGATTCCCAAGGACCTCCAGGAGGATACCCTGTAAATATTGAGATTTACGGAGAGGATTACGAACAATTAATTGAAACTGCAATTTCAATGAAGAACTATTTAAATCAGGAGAATATTGAGGGAATAGAACAACTAAAGATTGATGTAAGCAGGAGTAAACCCGGTCTTGAGTTTAATGTAGACAGAGAAAAAGCTGGTGAACTTGGAATTCCTACTGGGCTGGTTGGACAAACAATTAGGAATTCAATAATTGGGTCCAAAGCTGGAATATATAAGTTGAGAGGAGAGGATTATGAAATTAATGTAAGGTTTGATGAAGAATTTAAAAATGATATTAATTCTATTATTAATCAGAATATTGTTTTTAGAGACCAATCAACTGGTAAGACAAAGGAGGTTCCAATCGCATCGATTGTTGATCAAAAGAATATTACATCATTTAGTGCAATCAAGCATATTGATCTTCAAAGAGTAGTTACTTTATATTCATCAATACTTGCCGGATCGAATGCAAATGAAATTGTAAATACTTCTGAAATTGCTTTGTCTGGATATGAAGCGCCACAGGGTGTTGAATATAAATTTACAGGAGAAATTAAACAGCAATCTGAAAATCAAGAATTTTTATCAGGAGCTCTTCTAACAGGTATAGCACTAATCATTTTATTACTTGTATTTCAATTTAACTCAATATCAAAACCATTTATAGTTCTCGCATCAATTGTATTAAGCTTTACTGGAGTATTTCTAGGTATAGTAATTTTTAATTTGACATTCAGCATACTTATGACTATGCTTGGGATAATTTCTCTTACTGGAATTATTGTAAATAATGCCGTTGTGTTAATAGATTATACTCAACTATTATTTGATAGAAAAAAAATAGATTTAAATATGTCAAAAGATGAAATAATTGATAAGATGACAGCTATGGAACTTGTTAAAACAGCAGGTAAAGCAAGACTTAAACCTGTTTTGCTTACAGCTATAACTACTATTTTTGGATTGATTCCTCTTGCGGTTGGTTTAAATATTGATTTCTTCTCTCTTTTTGCAAATTGGAATCCAAATTTATACTTAGGTGGAGATAATGTTATTTTCTGGGGACCTCTTGCTTGGACCGTAATTTTTGGAATAACATTTGCAACTTTTCTTACTTTAATTATCGTTCCATCTATGTATTATATAATACATCTTGCCAGAATTAAACTAAAAAATATCTAGTTATATTTACATAATAATTTATGAATAGAACTAATAATTGCGGTGAATTAACAAAGTCCAACTTAGGTCAAACAGTAAAACTTTCTGGCTGGGTAAATAAAATCAGAGAAAAGGGTTTTATAATTTGGGTTGATTTAAGGGATAGATATGGTATTACTCAACTGGTATTTGATAAAGAAAGATCTAACGATGAGATTTTTACCACTGCCAGTCAACTTGGAAGGGAATTTGTTATTGAAGTTGAAGGTTCAGTAATTGAAAGAAAAAGTATTAATGAAAATATTGATACTGGTGAAATTGAAATTTTAGTTACTAGTATAAATATATTGAACAAGTCTTTAACACCTCCCTTTACAATAGAAAATGAGTCAGATGGAGGAGAAGAATTAAGGATGAAGTATAGGTATCTTGATATAAGAAGAGAGCCAATAAAAGAAAACTTAATTTTTAGACACAGTTTATCTCTTGAAGTAAGAAATTATTTATCAGAAAACAATTTCATTGACGTTGAAACTCCTTGTTTAATTAAGTCAACTCCAGAGGGTGCAAGAGATTTTATTGTTCCAAGTAGGTTAAATCCTGATCATTATTATGCTCTTCCTCAGTCTCCTCAAATCTTTAAACAGCTTCTAATGATTGGTGGTATTGATAAATATTATCAAATCGTAAAATGTTTTAGAGATGAGGATTTAAGAGCTGATAGGCAACCTGAATTTACTCAAATTGACTGTGAAATGTCGTTTGTTAATCAAGAGGATGTTTTTCAACAATTTGAAGGTTTAATGAAAAGAATATTTTCAAAATTTTTAGGTTCTGACAATACAACTTTTGATAGAATGACATATGAGTCTGCAATAGAAAAATATGGAACTGATAAACCTGACTTGAGATATGAACTTTTGATTAATAATATTTCAGATGAGGTAAAGGGTAAAAACTTTCAAATTTTTGATAATAATGAAATAAGTGTTTGCTTAAGGGTTGAAGGAAAATCTGATCTTACTAGAAAAGAAATTGATGAAATTACGGATTGGGTTAAAAGACCTCAAATAGGAGCTTCAGGCTTATTGTGGATAAAACACAATAATGACTCTTCATTTAAATCTTCATTCGATAAGTTTTTTTCAGAGTCAGATTTAAGAGTTATTTCTGAAAAAATTTCTTCAAAACCTGGAGATATAATTTTTATTATGTCTGGAGAATACAAAAAAACACTTGAACAATTAGGCTCTCTTAGAGTTGAATTAGCTAGTAAGTTTAATTTAATTGATCAAGAAAAAATTTGTCCTTTATGGGTAACTGACTTTCCTTTATTTGAGTGGGACGAAGAAGAAAAAAGATTCTTTTCAATGCATCACCCTTTTACCTCACCAAAACCAGAGTTTTTAGATATTCTAGATAAAGAGCCCGAAAAAGTTATTGCAAATGCATACGATTTAGTCTTAAATGGCAATGAGATTGGTGGTGGTTCAATTAGAATTCATGATTTTGACACACAAATGAAAGTTTTTGAATTATTAGGCATGAGTAAAGAAGAATATACAAGTCAGTTTGGTTTTTTAATTGAGGCCTTGAAGTATGGTGCTCCACCCCATGGAGGTATTGCCTTTGGACTTGACAGACTCGCTGCAGTTCTTAAAGGAAAAGATGTAATTAGAGACTTCATTGCTTTCCCTAAAAATAATAGTGGAAAAGACTTAATGATTGATGCTCCATCAAAATTAACTAAAGAGCAGTTAAAAGATTTATCACAAAAATAGAAATGAAGATTTTTGTTAAAATATTATCCTATTTAGTTTTTATAGGTGTATTTGTTGGAATTTTTTCAAAAGAATTAATAGGTGATAAAACAGGAGATTTAATCATTGGAATATCTGTCTTAGTAGGAACTTTGATTTTTATGCCATTATTTCTTGCAATTAGATGGAAAGGAAAGAAGCTAAAAGACTATACTCTTAGTAACGAAAACTTAAAAAAAATGAGAGAGAAAGCTGGTGACTTTAATCTCTGATTTTTTTAAAGAAGCTATCTAGTAATTCCTTAGACTCTTCTTCTAAAACTCCTTTAATAATTTTAATATCTCTATCTACATCAACTATTTGCTTTGAAAACCCTCTTTTTTGGTCAGATGCACCATAGACTATAGTTTTAATCTTTGACCAATATATAGCTCCATAACACATCAAGCAAGGCTCAAGTGTTGAGTAAATAGTACAATTTTCAAGATTTTTACTATTCAAATTGTTTTGAGCTGATGTAATGGCAATTAGTTCAGCATGAGCTGTTGAGTCATTTAATAATTCGACCATATTTGAAGACCTTGAAATAATTTCGTTATTGTGAACAATAACACACCCAACAGGAACTTCATCTTTAAAAAAAGCATAGTTTGCCTCTTGAAGAGCTTTTTTCATAAATTGATTATGATCTAATTCCATCTAGCAAATTTACAAAATAGAGGGATTTAAATTAACGAACATTTATCTTTGTATATTCATTAAATATTAATGGATTAATGGAGAACTCGAAGAATCTTTTTTTGTTGGATGCTTATGCATTAATTTATAGAGGATATTATGCTTTCATTAAAAATCCAAGAATTAATTCAAAAGGAACTGACACTTCTGCTATTTTAGGTTTTATGAATTCTTTATTTGAGATAATAAGAACACAAAACCCCGATTACCTAGCAGTTGCATTTGATAAAGGTGGATCTGTAACTCGGTCTGAAATGTTTGAAGAATACAAGAGCAACAGAGATAAAACACCTGAACCAATTCTTGTTGCAATTCCATATATAAAAGAAATATTAGAAGGAATGAAAATTCCAATTCTTGAAAAAGAAGGTTTTGAAGCAGATGACATTATTGGAACTGTTGCAAAAGATGCTGAAGAGAATAATTTTAAAGTTTATATGGTTACTCCTGATAAAGACTTTGCTCAACTAGTTTCACATAATATTTTTTTATGTAAACCTGCTAGAATGGGTAATAGTATGGAAATCTGGGGAGTTGATGAAGTTAAAGATAAATTTGAGGTTGAATCACCTGATCAAGTAATTGACTATCTAGGAATGATGGGAGACTCAGTTGATAATATTCCTGGACTTCCTGGTGTTGGTGATAAAACTGCAAAAAAGTTTATTAAACAATATGGAAGTTTAGAAAATTTGCTTCAGAATGCTCATGAAGTAACAGGGAAGCTTGGTGAAAAGATAATTGAGAATAAAGAATTAGGTGTATTGTCAAAGAAATTAGCAAAAATTATCTTAGATGTACCGATCGATTATAATCTAGATGAATTTAAATTATCAGATCCAGATAAAGAGATAGTCTTAAAAGTTTTTGACGAGTTAGAATTTAGGAGAATAAAAGAGACTTTTTTTAAAATGTTTGGAACTAATTCTAGCAAATTAGAAGTAAAAGGTGCTGAAGTTGTCCAGGGAGATTTGTTTAGTGAAACCTATAATATAGAATCTAATAAAGACAGTCTAAATGATTTAAAGTTAATGTATCAAAGAATAGAGTCATTTGAAGAGTTAAAACTATTAGTAGAGAAAATGATGAAGCAGGAAATTGTAGCATTTGATACTGAAACAGAAGGTTTAAATGCATTAGAAACAGATATTGTTGGAATCTCATTTTCTTGGCAAAAGGGAATAGGTTATTATTTACCTGTAAAAAATAATAAGTCAGTCCATGAAAATTCATTTGAAATTTTAAGACCTTTTTTTGAATCTACTGAAATTATTAAAGTTGGACACAATATAAAATTTGACATCCAAGTATTACACAAGTATAATATTAGAGTTTCATCTCCAATATATGACACAATGGTTGCGCATTACCTAATTAATCCAGATATGAGACATAATCTGGATACCCTATCTGAATCTTACCTTAACTATTCTCCAATATCAATTGAATCTTTAATAGGAAAGAAAGGAAAAAATCAAATATCAATGAGGGATGTTTCAATTGATAAAATTACAAATTATGCGAGTGAAGATGCAGATATAACTCTTCAGCTTAAAGGTATTTTTGACAAAGAAATTGAAGTCAATAATTTAAATAAGATTTTTTATGATATTGAGATTCCAATGATTAGTGTATTAAGCGAGATGGAAACAGAAGGTATAAAAATAGATACCAGCTATCTAGAAAAACTGGATAAAGAATTTGAAGAGGATTTAGGAAAATTAAAAAAAGAAATATTCAAAAAATCTGGTGAAGAATTTAATTTAAATTCACCCAAACAACTAGGTGAAATTTTATTTGATAAGTTAAAACTAGTTAGCAAGCCAAAAAAAACTAAAACTGGCCAATATTCTACTTCAGAAGAAGTTCTTTCAAGTTTAGCTAATGATCATAAGATTATAGAAGATATTCTTGAATGGAGATCTCTTGATAAACTTCAAAATACTTATGTAAAATCATTACCTAACGAGGTAAGTAGCATAACTAATAGAGTCCATAGTAGTTTTAATCAAACTGTAACTACAACAGGTAGACTCTCTAGCAATAACCCTAATTTGCAAAACATTCCAATAAGAACTGCTAACGGACAGAAAATCAGAAGAGCTTTCATACCTAGAAATAGTGATTATATATTGATGGCAGCCGATTATTCTCAAATTGAGTTAAGAGTAATTGCATCTATAAGTAATGAAGAGAATATGATTGATGCTTTTGTAAGTAATCAAGATATTCATACAATGACTGCCTCTAAAATTTACAATGTTGACCCAGAAAATGTAACACGTGAACAAAGGGGAAATGCAAAAACAGTTAATTTTGGAATTATATACGGAGTTTCAGCATTTGGACTTAGCCAACAGACTGATTTAAACAGATCTGAATCTAAAGCTATGATAGATAACTATTTCTTAAACTATCCTGGTTTAAAAAAATATATGTCTGATCAAATTGATTTTGCAAGAAATAATGGATATGTTGAAACTATAATGGGTAGGAGAAGATATCTACAGAATATCAATTCCCAAAATAATATGCTAAGAAGCGGTGCTGAGAGAAATGCAATAAATGCTCCTATTCAGGGTAGTGCTGCTGATATTATCAAAATTGCTATGATAAATATTAATTCTGAGTTCAAAAAACAGTCTTTAAAATCAAAGATGCTTCTTCAAGTTCATGATGAGCTTGTATTTGATGTATATAATGCTGAAAAAGATCAGATTAAAAATATCGTTAAAACTACTATGGAATCAGCTGTTAAGCTAAAAGTGCCTTTAAAAATTGACCTAGAATTTGGCAAAAACTGGTTAGAAGCACATTAATTAGAAAAAAGTTTTTTTAAAATTCATTAAAATAGTACATTTGCACGCCAAGAATTAATAATAATATTAATGACTAAGACTAGTTATAAGACAATTTCGGCAAACAGAAAGACAGTTAATAAGGAGTGGGTTCTTGTTGATGCCTCAGAATTACCGTTAGGAAGAACAGCATCTATTGTTGCTAAACTATTAAGAGGTAAACACAAAACTAATTTTACTCCCCATGTTGATTGTGGTGATAATGTTGTAGTAATTAATGCCGAAAAAGTGTCTTTATCAGGAGACAAGTGGTCTCAAAAGCAATATATAAGCCATACTGGTTATCCAGGAGGTCAGAGAATCATTACTGCTGATAAACTTCATAAAAAAAATAATATTAAGCTTGTAGAGAAAGCAGTTAAAGGAATGCTTCCAAAAAACAAGTTAGGAGCAGATTTATTCAGGAATCTCAAAGTATTTCCAGGTTCTGAACATGATCATGATGCACAAAAACCAAAACCAATTGATGTTAATAGCAAAATATAATGGAAGTAATTCATAAAATAGGAAGAAGAAAAACATCTGTTGCAAGGGTCTACATGTCAGAAGGTAAAGGTAATATTACAGTTAATAAAAAATCTTACTCTGACTTTTTTAGTACAGCTACTCTTCAATACAAAATACTACAACCTTTTAACTTAACTGATACTAAAGGTAAATTTGATCTGTCTGTAAACGTTAAAGGTGGCGGTGTAAACGGTCAAGCAGAAGCTGTAAGGCTTGCAATTTCTAGAGCTTTAGTTGAATTTAACGAAGAATTCAAATCAACATTAAAGGCTGAAGGTTTAATGACTAGAGATCCTAGAATGGTTGAAAGAAAGAAGTTTGGACAGAAAAAAGCTAGAAAGAAGTTCCAATTCTCAAAAAGATAATACATGGCAAATAAGGAAGTTAAAGAATTATTGGATGCTGGTGTTCACTTTGGACATCTAACTAGAAAATGGAATCCTAATATGGCTCCATATATTTATATGGAAAGAAATGGGATACACATTATTAATCTCTATAAAACTGCTGCGAAACTTGATGATGCTGTTAATGCGATAAAAAAAATTGTGTTATCAGGTAGAAAAGTACTATTTGTAGCAACTAAAAAACAAGCAAAGGATATTGTAGCTGAAAAAGCAAGTTCTGTAAATATGCCATACATTACCGAAAGATGGCCAGGTGGAATGCTTACTAATTTTGTTACAATTAGAAAGGCTGTAAAGAAGATGAATGCAATTGATAGAATGAAATCTGATGGTACATTTGAGACACTTTCTAAAAAAGAAAAGCTGCAAGTAGATAGACAAAGAGCTAAGCTTGAAAAGAACTTAGGATCTATATCCGAGATGACTAGACTTCCAGGGGCTATATTTGTAGTAGATACTTTAAATGAGAAAATATCTGTTCAAGAAGCTCAAAAGTTAAAAATTCCAATTTTTGCAATGGTTGATACAAACTCTGATCCTAACGACGTTGATTTTATCATTCCTTCAAACGATGATGCCTCAAAATCTATTGAAAAAATTCTAGATATAGTATGTAAGGCAATTCAAGAATCCTTAGATGAGAGAAAGAAAGAGAAAGAAATTGATGAACAAAAAAAATTAGCAGAAGCGACTGAAAGCACTGATGAAGCTGATACTTCTGGAAAATAAAAACTAATCTTTAAATTTTACAAAATTGAAAATAACTGCATCTGATGTAAACAAGTTAAGACAATCCACTGGAGCTGGAATGATGGATTGTAAGAAAGCTCTTGAGGAGTCTAACGGAGATTTTGAAAAAGCTGTTGAAATTCTTAGAAAAAAGGGTCAAAAAGTTGCTGCAAACAGAGCTGACAGAGAATCTTCTGAAGGTGTTGTTTTAGCTAAAGTTAGTGATGACAACACATATGGTATTATAGTTTCTTTAAACTGTGAAACAGACTTTGTTGCAAAAAACGAAGATTACATTGGATTAGCTCAAAGTCTTGCAGATCATGCGTTGAACTTTACTGATAAGGACTCATTCCTTAATTCAGATTTTGATGGAATGAAAGTATCTGATAAGCTTTTAGAGCAAACTGGTGTTATTGGTGAGAAAATTGAAATAGGTTCTTTTGAATATTTAAGCTCTGAATTTGTTGGATCATACATTCATGCAGGAAATAAAATAGCCTCAATTGTTGGCCTCTCAAAAAAGTTTGATAATGCTAGTGAAGTTGCAAAAGACATTTCTATGCAAGTTGCTGCGATGAATCCGGTTGCACTTAATGAAGATGGTGTTAGTCAAGATATTATTGAAAAGGAAATTGAAATTGCAAAAGATCAATTAAGACAAGAAGGAAAGCCAGAAGAAATGCTTGATAATATAGCCAAGGGAAAACTAAAAAAGTTTTTTAAGGAAAATACCCTTGTGAATCAACAATTCATAAAAGATAGTAAGCAAAGTATTTCTGATTATCTTAAATCTCAGTCAGAAAATGCTGAAGTAACAGGCTTTTCAAGAGTTGGATTAGTCTAACTAGAACGGTAAGTCATCTTCGGTTAAATCATCATCTTTAGGAAGATTATCACTTTCTGTGGGCAAGTCCTCAGAAGCAGAATCCATAACTTGGTCGTCTAAAGATTCTATTCTCCAGCCTTGTATTGAATTGAAATATTTAATTCCTTGATCAGGACTCTCCCACTCTCTACCCCTAATGTTGATTCCAATTCTTACAGTTTGTCCAATACTATAGTTGTCTAATAACTCGCAGTTATTTTGGATAAATTCAATCAAAATGTGCTGAGGGTATTGTTCTTCAGTTGTAAGGACAAGTTCTCGTTTTCTGAAACCATTGTCTCCATATGTCTTGATATCACCGATTAGCTTTATTTTTCCTAATAATTCCATTATAAATAAGATTTAATTTTTTCCATTATATCGACAAACTCATCATCACTTAATTTAATCTTTGAGTTAAACGACATATCATCCATCTTGTTGATTGGTATCAAATGTACATGAACGTGGGGAACTTCAAGTCCTATTACACTTATTCCAATTCTTTGACAATCTACTGCTTTTTTTAGTGCTTCAGCAATTTTTTTTGAGAAAATCATTAAGCCTTTATATGTTTCGTCGTCAAGATCAAACAGTTTATCTACTTCTTTTTTTGGGACACATAATGTATGACCTAATACATTGGGATTTATATCAAGAAAAGCGTAATAATTTTCATCTTCATAAATCTTATATGATGGTATTTCTCCTAGGATAATTTTTGTGAATATTGATGCCATTATCTTGAAATTTCAAGAATTTCAAATTTAACATTACCATTTGGTATTGAGATTTCTGCAGTATCTCCAACTTTTTTACCCAGTAGACCCTTTCCAATAGGAGAATCAACTGAAATTTTTCCTTTAGCAAGGTCTGCTTCACTTTGAGCAACTAATTTATACTCCATTGTAGCAGAATTATTAAGATTTTTAATTTTGACAGTAGATAGAACTAAGACCTTTGATGTGTCAAGTTTAGATTCGTCTATAATTCTTGCATTTGAGAGTGTTTCTTCTAATTTAGAAATTTCAAGCTCTAAAAGACCCTGTGCTTCTTTTGCAGCGTCATATTCTGCATTTTCGCTTAAATCACCTTTATCTCTTGCCTCAGCAATTGCCTGAGATGCGCGCGGACGCTCAACATCTTTTAGATGATCTAGCTTCTTTCTTAGGTTTTTCAAGCCTTTTTCAGTATAGTATGATATCTTACTCATATTCAATGCAAAAATCCCCTATAAAAGGGGATATTTACTCTAATTTACAAATTTTTGATTAAAACTTAAAGTCTAAACCTACAAGGATATTGATCTCTGCTTGAGGATAGTAATATGTGCCTTCATAAGTTTGAATTTGATTATCTGTTGGGACATCATAGGTATAGTAACCTCCATAGCTTACATATTTAGAATTAAATAAATTATTAACTAAAACCTTAAAGTTTATATCATCTGATAGTCCTTTAATACTCATTTTATGAATAAAGTTTAAATCATGAACAAAGAATGAGTCTAATTTAGAAATTGGTGAATTAGTTTGTGCAAAATATTGTTCACTCACATAATTGGATCTTAAAGAGATTGTTACTTTCTCATTTGGGGAATAGTCAATTATGTTATTTGCTATAAAGCTTGGAGAATAGGCTAAATCTGTATTTCCATAGTTCTTAAGAATTCCATCAAAAACTGAATAAAAATCTTGGTTCTTATTACTACTAATTGAAAGATTTGTATTTAGATTCAGTTTAGAGCTTAAAATAATGTTTGAGTCTAATTCAATTCCTAATCTATAAGACTTTCCAATGTTTCTTCTAATTTCATACCCATTAATATCTCTTTGACCAGTTAACACAAGTTGATTGTCATAAATCATATAAAAGGCGTTAACATTAATTGAACTATTCTCTAAAGTTAATTTCCAACCTAGCTCAAAATCATTTAATTTTTCTGCATCAGGACTTCCATTAGCATAGTCTGTTCTTGTTGGCTCTCTTTGCGCCCTAGCATAAGAAAAATATATATTATTAGAATCATTTAAATTATAGAATAGTCCAAACTTTGGGTTGAAGAAATTAAATGTCTTATCTAGACGGCTAAAACCTTCCTCAACATAACCTGTAAAAACTGAATTAGCAGATATTCCTGCTTCATATTTTATATTTCTATACTGTAGATCACCATAAATAGATAATTTATCATTTAAATAATAGTCAATTTTAGCAAAAACATTAAACTCATTCTTATTTCCATAGTCATCATAAAATTTTTCCTTAAAGCTATAGTTGTTTTCATAATTTGAATCTTGATCAATCCATAAATACTCTCCATAATGTTCACCGGAATATTTATTATATGAACCTCCAATTGTATAATTATATTTTTTTGTTCTTTGGTTGACACTAAAAATAAATCCATAAAAATCATTATCTAACCATCTTCTATCAATATAATCAGGGCTATCATATCCTACATTGTAATTCTCATAAAAACCTCTACCATATGTGTAATGTAGTCCAAAATTTGAAGTCCAACCACCTAAATAATTTTGATTCCAGTGGAGTTGATAGTGATCTTGTTTGTAATTGTCAACCTGATCTTTATAGTATAAAGAGTTTCCTTCTTCATCATAAAATTCTCCAGCCATATTATACTTCCTATTTGATTCTAAGGTTGCTGAATCTATTCCATACCAGGCTTGATCTGTTATTTCATGACCAGCAAAATTTAATAATTTGACTAAAGTATTTTCATCTCTATAGATCCCTTGCAAAAAGTATGAGCGAAGGTTGGAACCTGATCTATCAATATAACCATCTGATTTGATCCTAGAGATTCTTCCTGATAACTCAAAGTTATTAATAAAGCCTGTTGAAAAGCCAACTGAATTTTTAATTGTGTTATAACTTCCTGTAGTATTGTTAACTTCAAAAAAAGAATTCTCAGAAGCCGCATTTGTTAGAATATTAATACTACCCCCAAATGCACCAGATCCGTTTGTTGAAGTTCCCACTCCTCTTTGAACTTGAATACTTTCAATTGATGAAGCAAAATCTGGTAGATCAACCCAGTAAACTTGCATTGACTCTGAGTCATTATATGGAACTCCATTAATAGTAACATTTACCCTAGTCTGATCTGAACCTCTAATTCTTATGGAAGAGTATCCAATACCTGAGCCAGCATCTGAATGACTAATTACAGATGGAGTGTTTTTTAAAAGAGTTGGAATATCTTGGGCAAGATTAACTTTATCAAGATCTTGTTTAGTAACATTTACAAATGTTACTGGGGTATCATATTTTGCTTTAATAGCATTGACAGTAACCTCTTCTAAATTAAGAGTTTTAATTAGAGAGTCCTGGTCTTTTCGGTTAACTATTTCTTGTGAGAAAGATGATGTACTAATAAGTACAAGAAGTATATATTTTTTCATTTTAAATTCCTTTCACAGTATTACCTGTCTAAGTTCTATGGGTTTAATCTCAGCTTATTTTAAGCACCCCAATTTGTATCTAAATTAAGAATTTTTTACTTATAAAGTCTATAGAATCTTCAAACCTTTTCCTATAGTCAGAACCCTTAATGATATCATAAGATACACCTAGCAAATCCAATTCCAATTTATGAGCCTCAAACATTTTTTCTCTTTCGTTTGGTCTATCTCTTAAATCGTCTTGAACCCACTCTGTATCAACATTTAAAATTAAGTAGTAATCATAACTTAAATGTTTTGATTGATCAATGATCCACTCATTACAGTATCCATTAAAGTGTGTTTTAGACCATGCAATTGTTGTAAGTATATTAGTATCACAAAACAAAAATTTATCTGCTTTTAAAAGTGATTTATTCTCATTATCTATCTGTCCTTTGACTATATCAATTAGATCTTTTTTTGTACATACTGTATTTGATATGTCCCATTTATCTTGAAGAAAATCTCTAGCAAATTCTTTAGCAAAGCTAGTATTATAGTGTGAAGCTAAATTTTGAGTTAAAGTAGATTTTCCTGTAGATTCAGGACCACAGATAACTATTTTTTTAACTTCTGCTGATTCTTGTCTAAGATTTTTTTCCATGAAACATATCCTAATACTGCAAGTATAAGAAAAATAATATATTGGATTGAAGATATTGTTAAACCTTTATAAAAGTATAGAGGGACAGTTATTAAATCTCCAATAATCCAAAAAATCCAGCTCTCAATCTTTCTTCTTGCCATTAACCACATTGCCATAAAAAATATTGCTGTTGTAATATTATCTAAATATGCAGTCCAATTATTCCATTTATCAAAATAATCGTATACAAAGTATATGAATATCAAGCTTGAAATTGCGAGGATAAATAAATATTTTATTTCATTTCGATTAATAGTTGAAACTTGATTTATAAAAACTTCATCTTTTTTTCTAGACCAAAAATACCATCCATAGATAGACATTGAGAAGAAGTATGCGTTTATTATAGTATCTCCTAACAATGAAAAATTTAAAAGAATATAGACAAAAATTCCTGTACCAATTAATCCGGTAGGATAAACTAAAATATTATTTCGTTTTGCATAAACTACACTAGTAATATTCATTATTACAGCAAACAATTCCAAATAAATAAATGAAGGGGAGTAGGAAGAGTATTGAGAAAAAAGAAAGTCAAAAATTTGATCCATTAATTAAGATTTCTTAGCGTGACAAATTATATATTCTTCAATAAATAAAAAGTCTAAATCAAATTTAATCTTAATATTATCCTTTTTATAATATCCTGCTCTAAATAAATCTTTATCATTAGATGTATCAATTTCTATATCATTTAAAAAGCTTACCCCTTCTTTGCCTAAAGCCTTGAAAATTGATTCTTTTGCAGACCATACTTTTATTAAAAACTCCATATTATCTGTTTTACCCAAAAATTTACTCTCATTTTTACCAAGGAACTTTTTTTTAATTTTAAATATTTTATCTGTTTTGTATTGAATATCTATTCCAAAATCTATTTCATTTGAAATACCAATAGCTACTATTTCATTTGAATGAGAGATGGAGATCCCTTTTTGTTTATTTAGAAAAGGTTTTCCTTTTGAATCATATTCAATAGTTAATTCTGGATCCTCGTTTTCTAAAAGTTTTCTTACAGCAAGAAAATATTCTTTAGAATTTTTAGCCTTTCTTATATTTATAAGATCTATGTCATCCATACTCAGGTGTGTCTCACTTAATTCACCTGGTATTATCTTCCATAGAATAATTTTAGTCGAATTATTAATTAGGAAATCTTTAAGAAAAGGCATTTGATAAAATAGATTAAAACAGGTATTTTTACCATATAAAGATACATATGAAAAATAAAACAGATCACAAATACGTTGCTTATAAAGTCAAAGATATCTCTTTAGCTGAGTGGGGAAGAAAAGAGATAAAACTTGCAGAAGCAGAAATGCCTGGTTTAATGGCTTTAAGAGATAGATTTAAAAAAGAGAAACCTCTTAAAGGTTCAAGAATTGCTGGTTGTCTTCATATGACAATTCAAACTGCTGTTTTGATCGAAACCTTAGTTGATCTAGGAGCTGAAGTAACATGGAGTTCATGTAATATATTTTCTACACAAGATCATGCAGCAGCGGCTGTTGCAGCTAACGGTATAGCAGTATATGCATGGAAGGGTATGTCAGAGGATGAATTTAACTGGTGTATTGAGCAAACACTATTTTTTGGTGAAGAAAAAAATCCATTAAACATGATACTTGACGATGGAGGTGATCTAACGAATATGGTACTTGATGATTATCCAGAACTTGTATCAGGAATTAAAGGTTTATCTGAGGAAACTACCACAGGGGTTCATAGGCTTTATGATAGAATGAAGAATGGTACTTTACCACTGCCTGCTATTAATGTTAATGATTCTGTTACAAAATCTAAGTTTGATAATAAATATGGATGTAAAGAGAGTGCAGTTGATGCTGTAAGAAGAGCTACTGATATTATGCTTGCAGGAAAAAGAGTTGTTGTTTGTGGATACGGAGATGTTGGAAAAGGAACTGCTGCCTCATTTAGAGGTGCTGGATCGATTGTAACTGTTACAGAAATAGATCCTATATGTGCCCTTCAAGCATCAATGGATGGTTACGAAGTTAAAAAGTTAAAGTCAGTTGTTTCAAATGCTGATATTGTTGTTACAGCTACAGGTAATAAAGATATAGTAAATAAAGAAGCATTTAGAATGATGAAGGATAAGACTATAGTATGTAATATTGGTCATTTTGACAATGAGATTGACATGAACTGGCTAGAAACTAATTTTTCTGAACAGAAAACTACTATAAAACCCCAGGTTGACTCATATAGAATATCAAAGGACAAAGAAATTATTATTCTTGCTGAGGGGAGACTTGTTAATCTTGGTTGTGCAACTGGTCATCCAAGTTTTGTAATGAGTAATTCATTCACTAATCAAGTATTAGCCCAAATAGAGCTTTGGAATAATGCTGATAATTACGAGAATAAAGTATATATGCTACCTAAAAACTTAGACGAGATGGTTGCTATGCTTCATCTAGATAAATTAGGCGTTGAGCTTGAGGAGTTATCTAGTGAACAGGCTAAATATATTGGAGTCCAAAAGAATGGACCATTTAAACCAGAATATTATAGATATTAAGCCTTAACTGGCTCAATCGAAACAAAAGACTTGTTATTTGATTTCTTTTTAAACGTAACAATACCATCAACTTTGGCATGAAGTGTATGATCTTTACCTAGGTATACATTTTCACCTGGGTTATGGACAGTTCCTCTCTGTCTAACAATTATATTACCAGCTTGAGCAAATTGACCTCCAAAGATCTTAACTCCTAGTCGTTTCGACTCTGATTCTCGTCCGTTCTTTGAACTACCAACTCCTTTTTTGTGTGCCATAACAAATTATTTTTTTGTAGCTGTTGTTTTCTTCACAGCTGTTGTTTTCTTTACAGCTGTTGTTTTCTTCGCAGCTGCTGTTTTCTTTACAGCTGTTGTTTTCTTTACAGCTGTTGTTTTCTTCGGAGCTTCTGCTTCTTTTTTAGTAGCAGCTTTTTTCTCACTTATACCTTGGATAATAATCTCTGTAATAGGTTGTCTGTGACCATTTTTTACTTTATATCCTTTTCTTCTTTTCTTTTTAAAGACAATTACTTTATCATCTTTTAAATGAGAAACAACTTTAGCTTCAACTGAAGTCCCTGATAATGTTGGTTTTCCTACCTGAACTTTCTTACCATCATCTATAAGAAGAACATTGTCAAATGAAACTTTAGATCCCTCTTTAGCATCGATTCTATTTACATAAAGCTTCTGTTCTTTTGAAACCTTAAACTGACTGCCTTGTATTTCTACTACTGCGAACATCGTTAATTTTTGAATTGCAAAATTAAACTATTTATTATAATAAACAAGACATATTAGGGTTTATAGTTCTATCCAATTTTGATTATTTAAGGACCATTCAACAACTTGTTTTATTCTTTTAGTTAGCTTGATAGATGGCTCCCATCCTAATTTTTTCATTTTTTCACCAGAAAGTGAATATCTTAGGTCATGACCAGGTCTTGAGGAATGGAAATCAACCATCTCATACTTTAAGTCTTTATTTTGAGACTTTGCGATCATTTGGGCAAGCTCCAAATTATTTAACTCTTCAGATCCAACAATATTAAATTTTGGACATTTAGCCCCTCCATAATCAATTTCATTTTGTAATTTTTTTGTTAGTATAAAATAAATTGCCTCGGCAACATCTTCAGCATGAATATAATGACGTGATCCAGGAATTTGTTTTGTTTTATCTGAGTGTATAGTTACTGACTCCCCATCTCTAATTTTTTTAATGCACATAGGAATAAATTTTTCTGGATGTTGTCTCTCACCAAAAACATTCATGGTATGAGTAATATACACAGGTAGATTATAAGTGTTTTCGTAAGCAACAGCTAGCTCTTCACCCCCTGCCTTTGTTGCGCTGTATGGATTTGTTGAGTTGTACCTATCATTTTCTTTATAGTCAACACCTTTAGGGGCTGGACCAAAGACCTCATCAGTACTGAAATAAATAAACCTCTCTAATTTTTTAGATTTATTAACCTGTCTTGCAAATTCTAAAATATTAGCGGTTCCAACTACATTATCTAATACAAACTCCATGGGGTAGTCAATACTCCTGTCAACATGTGAACCTGCAGCTAAGTGTAAGATAATATCTACATCGCCTATTTCTTTTTTAATCCATGGATTAATTTCAGACTTTAAATCATGATATACTATTTTTACTCTTGATTTTTGTTCTTGAGTAAGGCTTGACAAAATACTATCTAATCTGTTCAAATTTCCGCTATAATCTAATCTATCAAGTGAGACTATATCCCAACTAGTCTTTTTAATTAAATAATAAATTAAATGATGTGCAATAAAACCTGCTCCTCCTGTAATTAAAACTCTCTTCATAATTTAAGACTATTAATGTGGGTTTTTAATCTATCTTCAGGATGCCAATCTAATTTTGATATCATATCATCATTTTCTCTTAGTGTTAATTTATAGTTTCCTTTTTGATCTGGTATATTTATTGATTTTGTTTTAAATTTTTGATTAAACATATCATACAATTCGTTTACACTATAATTCATTCCAGTTCCAAGTTCCCATCCATCACTATGACTGACTTTAGAAAAGGCTATTTTAATTAATCCTTTTACAATATCATAAACATGAGTAAAATCTCTTCTTTGATTTCCATCACCAACAATAGGTAATGGTAATCCTTTTTTTATTTTTGTTTGCCAAATTCCAATTACATTACCATGTGTTTCATCAAGGCTCTCATTAGGCCCGTAAACGTTATAAAACCTTGCTATCTCTACATCAATTGAGTATGAATTTTTGTACAGTTTACATACTTCTTCTCCAAGAAACTTATACATAGCATAAGGTGAGTCTGATGGGTTATGATGCTTAGATGAAGAACCAGCGTAAATAACTTTTACATTATTTTTTTTTGCCCATTCCATTATCTTCATTGTTCCATTTACATTAACCCTGAAATATTCAGTTGGATCACTAAATGATGGCTGTACCCGGGATTTTGCCGCTAGGTGAAAGCAAATGTCGAAGTTATTATCTAGATTATCAACCATGTCAATATCTAAATTTATATACTCTGCACCTTCAACTTCATTTTTTTTCAATCCTGCAGAGTAATCATCAATTGATGTTACTTCGTAACCTTGACTAACTAGCTCATAAATTAAATTACTACCTATAAATCCTGCACCTCCAGTTACTAAAATTTTTCTCATTTTTCAAAAATATCAATTAATCTATTTAATAATCTTATTCTTTCAAATTCTTTTTCAAAATAGCCTCTAGCATTAATTCCATATTGTTTTCTCTCAGAATCATTTAAGTTGCTAAATTTTATGATTGAGTCTGCTAAACCTTTGGAGTCCTCAGATTTAGAGACAAGTCCTGATTTTGATTCAACAATTATTTTTGCTCCAATACCATTTAAAGAAGCAATTATTGGTTTCCCACATGCAAGATAAGACTGAAGCTTACCTGGGATAGTCAACGAAAAAATTTCTGTATCTTTTAGGGATACCAAAAGTGCATCTGCACAAGCAAAGAAATCAGACATATCAGTTGGAGGATATGATCCCAAAAAGATAAAATTATCTGACAATGATAACTTATTAATTCTATCTTCTACTCTTTTTTTATCTCTTCCGTCTCCAATAATTATAAACGTAAAATTAGATAAGTTTTTTTTTAAAATTATTGCTGCATCTATAATTGTATCAAAACTTTGGGCTACACCAATATTTCCTGCAAAAACAATATTTAGTGTATCTCCAAATAAAGATTTTATTTCTTTTTTTGGTTTAACAACTTTATAGAAGTTTTCAGCATAATATGGATAGTAAATAATTTTATTTTCACTAACTCTTTGTTTTAGAATATAATCCTTAAAATATGGTGACTGTACAAGAATAATATTATAAAACCAATATATACTTCGAGTCATTATGTCAATTAGGAATAATATAGATTTATTATTTATTCCACCTGCATCCTTAACTGACTCTGGCCATAGGTCATGAACCCAAAGGTATGATTTAGCTCTAAACTTTATGGATGCAATAATTCCAATGTATCCAACTGTAATGGGAGATGGAGCATAAACAAAAACTTTATCAAATTTTTTATTTAAAAATAGAACTCTTAATATTCCAAAAATTACAAATGAAATATAATTAATAAATAATTTTATACCAGTTCCAGTACCTCTAGGAATAATTGGTGATCTATAAATCTCAATATCCTGATAGATCTCTTTTGATTTATTGAAGAAATTATAGCCTTCATAAAAGTTACCTTTTGGATAATTTGGTTTGGCAGTGAGAACAGAGACAGAATGACCTTGTTCTTTTAAACCAATACAAATATCATTAATCCTAAAATTTTCAGGGTAAAAATATTGAGATATTACAAGTATTCTCAATTTTTATAATTTAAACTGATTTTGAAGAAGACTCCTTTCTCCATACTGTTCTATTAATGTAGTCAATATATGACAAGATTATCTTTACAACTTTTTGTGAAACATTTTCTTCGTTATAATCCTCGACAATATTTGGTATTATTCCATTTTTATATTGTTCAGTGACAACGCTAATTGATTCTTTTATCCTCTCTTTTTCTAGACCTGACATTATTAAAGTGCCTTCATCCATACCTTCGGGTCTTTCGTGGGCTTGTCTAATCATAATCGCAGGAAACTTAAGAATTGAAGATTCCTCTGTAATAGTTCCACTGTCTGATATTACACAGTATGAATTTTTTTGAAGATTAATATAATCGAAGAATCCCATTGGTTTTAAAAAACTAATCAATCTATGTGGTTTTATCTTATTCTTCATTTTTTCAAGTCTATCTTTAGTTCGTGGATGAGTTGATACTATTACTGGTAATCCATATTCTTCTGAAATTGAATTTAGCGATAGAAGTAAAGAACCTAAATTTTCCTGATAATCAACATTCTCCTCTCTGTGAGCTGAAACTAAAAAATAATTTTTTGACTTTAATCCAAGCTTTTTATGAATAGTACTTTTCTCTATCTTACCAGAATAATACTCTAGTATCTCTTTCATACATGAACCTGTCTTGATTATTGTACTGGGATCAATTCCTTCTGAAATTAAATATTGTTTTGCATGTTCAGTTAATGGCATATTAATATCACTGAGGTGATCAACAATCTTTCTATTTATCTCCTCGGGTACCCTTTGATCAAAGCATCTATTCCCTGCTTCCATATGAAAAATTGGTACTTGCTTTCTTTTTGCTGAAATAACTGATAAACAAGAGTTTGTGTCTCCATAAAGTAATACTGCATCTGGTTTTACTTTTTCAATAATTTTATCTGACTCGTTTATTACCTTTGATATAGTCTCAGCTGTACTTTTACCAACCGCATTAAGGAAATAATCAGGTTTTCTAATTTCTAAATCTTTAAAAAAGATTTCATTTAACTCGTAGTCGTAATTTTGGCCTGTGTGAACAAGAGTATGATTAGTAAACTTGTCAAGCTCAGAAATTACCCTACTTAATTTAATAATTTCAGGTCTTGTTCCTACAATTGTCATTACCTTAGTTTTCATATTATTAGTGTTTGTAAAGACTTTTATATGTTTTGCAATCTTTCTTAAATTCCAAGATTAAATCATCCCAATTCGGTGTATTTGTTCCTGTAATTTCAGTAAATTTTTTTGAAATTAAAATTTTATTGGAAACTATATTAGGATTTTCTTTGATGTCTATATTTAATTCAAAAGCTTTTGATAATTTCTTCAATAAATCAAATTTTGAAATTGGAACTGATGAAATATTATATATACCTGACATTGAAATATGATTTTTTATAATTGATTTTATTATTTTTCCCATTCTTACAGTTGTTATTCCAGAATATAAAACTTTATTGTATCCTTCAACTGATTTTCCTTTCTTGCTGAATAACCACTCAAATAATTCAGTAAAATTATATACTTCTCTCCCAATCATTGAGCATCTTAAAGTAAGTGATGAGCTATTTTTTACTTCACCCTTAGCTTTAGAGAGTCCATATAAATCCGAAGCATCAGGTATTGAGTCATCATTGTAATTTCCAGTTATACCACTAAAAACACAGTCAGTACTAAGATGAATTAATTTTGAATTATTTTTTTTTGACCAATTATCAAGTATATGTGGAAGCTTTGAGTTTAAAAATTGAGTGTTACTAATAGAGTCTAGTACTCCCCTTCTAGTAGTAATACCAATACAATTAATAATAATGTCAGGATAAATATTTTTTAGAAGTTTTTCAGGATTATGAAATAAGAAATCATGATAAACAATCTTTCCATTTGGAATTTCTAAGTCATTAATATCTATATCTTTTCTAGATGAACCATATAGCTCATAATCTTGATTTAATGAGTGAGCAATTTTATGACCAATCATACCATCTATACCTAGAATTAAAACCTTCATTATTTATAGCCTATTGATGCAAGAAGTTCAATTAGCTGATTCTCATTTAGTCTAGTAGTGTTATAAGAATTAAATTCGTCAACTTCGCTAGGCTCCATTCCTTTAGAAAAGTATTTATCATAATTTAAATCTCTGTTATCAGCAGGAATTCTAAAATAATCTCCAAGGTCTTCAGATACTAGTTTTTCTTCTCTTGAAAGAAGAGTTTCATGAATTTTTTCACCATGTCTTATTCCAATATTTTTGATTTTAGAATCCGATTTATATATTTTTTTCATTGTTTTAGCAAGTTCTCCAATTGTTGTTGAAGGAGCTTTTTGAACAAAAATGTCTCCAGTCTTACCTGTTTCAAAAGCAAATAATACAAGATCAACAGCATTATCCAAAGTCATCATAAATCTTGTCATTTTTGGGTCTGTGATTGTAACAGATTGATTATTTGATATTTGATTATAAAATAATGGAATTACAGAACCTCTTGAAGCCATAACATTCCCATATCTAGTACCAATTATTGTTGTCTCTGAGTTAATTCTAGATTTAGCTACAAAAACTTTTTCCATCAAAGATTTAGAAACTCCCATTGCGTTAATAGGATATACAGCTTTATCAGTACTTAAACAAATAACTTTTTTAACATTGTGTTTAATAGCAGAGTTCAACATATTTTCAGTCCCTATTATATTAGTTTGAACTGCTTCCATTGGATAGAATTCACATGAAGGAACCTGCTTTAAGGCAGCAGCATGAAAAATATAATCAACTCCAACCATAGCTTGATTTAAACTATTTTCACTTCTTACATCTCCAATAAAATATTTTATTTTATCGTTCTGGTATTTTCTTCTCATATCGTCCTGCTTCTTTTCATCTCTAGAAAATATTCTGATTTCATTGATGTTAGAATCAGCAAATTTTTTAAGCACTGCGTTTCCAAAAGATCCAGTACCGCCTGTAATTAATAAACATTTATTTTTAAACATGTGATAATAAATATTTTACAAAAGTATCAATTTTATTTTCAATTATGACTTCACTTTTTATTAATGAACTTGAATTGAGAGCTTCAAAAATTGCAGAGGCAATACTTTCAGCGCAAAGTGGGTTAAATGTAAGTGTTGGTTTAATGATTTCAAAAACATAATCTTTATTTGAAGAAATAATATAACAATCATTAAATGTTGCCTCAATTAGAGGTAGGCCAAAGCTTTCATTTAATGAGGGAAAAATTAAGAAATTTGATTTTGAATATAATTTTGATAATTCTGACTTGTTCAAAATACCATAATTGTTAATCTCCAAATTTTTACTGTAAGATTCTTTATTATAAAAAGAATTGTAGAATATTTCATCTGGAAGTGTTAAATCCAGATGTATTTTATAATTTATTTTATTTGCAACAATTTTGAATGCTTTAAAAAGCAACAAATGATTTTTATGTTTTGAAAAGTTCGAAACATATAAGAATTTTCTAGGGTCTTTGTCTAATTTTCGTGATTTATAATTAGTAAAAATTGGATATATGTTGATGTTTTTTTCATTAATACTGTATGAGTTTATGAGTCTTTTTTTCATTAATGCTGTTTGTACATTCCAACTATATTTTTTACTATTTAAATATTTAATATAATGTTTCTTAACAAAAAGTTTGAGTTTATCTAACAGTGTTAGGTTATTCCTAAAAGGATTTAGAAGTAAATCATTGTGAAAATAAATGTCAACAGGTTTATTCAAATGAACTGGAGGTGGAACATTACTCATGCATATAAATCTTTGAAATTTAAATTTATTTTTCTTATAAAACTTTAATCTATTAATTTCAGATGAATTAATCTTATGAGAGTTTCTAATTTTCAGTTTTGATGTATATCTTGAATCAAATAAAAAGAAAAAATTTTTTTCAAGACCATTATCATAAATTTTTGTGCATAAGTTATCTAGTATGTTCTTACCCCCTCCTTCATGTATGTATACTGAATCAATAAGAACCATTTTATAATTTTTAATTTAGATTTTCTAATAAGAAGTTATTAAGTTATGTACTTTGTTAATTGTCAAACTAATTTTTTTAAATTTTTAATGATTTAATTTTAAAATCATCTAGTAATTTATAGTGTTTATCAAAAGAATAATTCATTCCAAATTTAGGTCTATTCTTCTCAATAATTTCATCGTTTATTCTTATTGATTTGATTTCAATATTATTCTGTTCTTTATTGAATATTTTATCTAATGACACTAATGCCGTTGATGTAAATCCTATTATCCTTTTTGGAATAATTTTATTTTTTAGTAAATAATGTTCAATATTCATATCAGTCCTTAGAATATTAATATTAATATTTTTTTTCATTTTCTCAAGTATTTTGTCATTTTCCTTTCTGCTTGGGACATATAAAAAATTTGGATATAGTTTTTTGATACTATTTACAAGCTTAAAATAAAATTTTTTATTTAAAATAGATAATTCAATAAATGGCTGTCCTATCAATATAGTAATTCCCTTAAAGTTTAAGTCTTTTATTTTTTGTTTGGTGTTTAGTAGTTTATTCTTTTCAATTTGAATATCAGAATTATTCGAATCTAGATCAAACATTGTAAAAATTGAAAACTTTTGTGGATACTCTAAATTAAATTTGAAAATTTTTATGAATAAAAGCTTAAAAAAAGGGTATTTTTTTGTTTTTTCTATTGCATTAATAATGAACCTTGAGTTTAACCCATCATCTAAAAATATGATATCAGTATTTTTTTTTTCATTAGCAAAAAGCAAATGTGGGTCTGAAAAAAAATTACCTATTACTATCAAATCTATATTCCTAAACTTTCTAACTAATTTTCTTATTAAAAAATATTGAAATACTTTTTTACCAAAAATAATTTTTGAAAGCTTAATTTCTAGAGACGTGGCTAAATTTTTAATTTGTATTGATTCGTGGTCATTGTAAACTAAAGCTAAAAGAAAATAATTTTTGATGTTTTTTTGCTTAATTAGCTCGCTAAAACTAAAGAGTTGAAAGGGTGAAGATATTATAGAAATAGTATTCACTTTAATATTAATTTTTTATAGTAAATACTTTATCACATTGATCTAAAACTGATTGTTTATGTGAAACAACAATAATAGTCATGTTCCCTGCAAGTTGATTTAAGGAATTCATTATTTCTTTTTCAGTTTTAATATCCAAGGAGTTCGTTGATTCATCAAGAATTAAAATTTTTGGCTCCTTATATAATGCAGATGCAATTCCTATTCTTTGTTTTTGACCACCAGATACTTTTGTACCTTCCTCTCCAACATTTAAGTTTATTCCCTCTTCGTGACTTTTAATCCAATTATACAAATTTAGTTTTTTTAAGCATTCATCAATTTTAGTTTTATTTATTTGCATGCCAGAAAAGTTAAGTGTTATGTTCTTCTCTATAGTATCATCAATTAAATATACAGATTGTGGAACATAACCAATTATTGATTGCCATGATTTTATATCATCATGTATGTCTAGGCCATCACATTTAATATTACCTTTATCTGGCTTAATTAAACCTGTAAAAATGTCAATTAATGTACTTTTACCAGACCCACTAGGACCTTTAATTCCAACTATCTCTCCCTTTTTTATTTTAAAAGATATTTGATTTAATAGCTTTTTATTTTTATTGTAAGAGAATGATATGTTATTAACTTCAATTGAACTTTTAATTGTAAAATTCTCATTTATTTTAGTTGAATCATTATTATTTAATCTAAATGAGCTGATTTCATTATAAATATTTTTTAATGAACTGTTATAATAGCCAAGGCTTTGATAGTAATTAATAATCTTGTTAGCAGAAGGCAATAGCTTAAATGAAACAGCTCCAAAAACAGTTAAAATTATAATTAGAGATTCACTACTATTTCCAAGATAAATTAGTAATATTATAAATGAAATTATAGAAGTTACAGCTACAAATTCAAAGTAAATTCTTGGCAATTGAGCAGCAGTTAAATGATAAGAGCTATATTTAGCCTTGTTTAAATTTTTTGAATTAAAATAATCTATAAAATTTTCACTTAAATTGTTTATAATAACATTTTTTATACCACCTAAACTCTCTAAAATATGTTTTGATATTGAATGATCTAAATTAATTCGAATCTCTCCCCATCTTTTTAATCTAGACTGAAACAACGAAAAGTATAATATACTTGCTATTATGTAGAAGAATGTTAAAATTAAAGTTCCTTTTGGTTCAATATAAAGGACTAAAAAATATATTCCTAATGTGATAAAAACTTCTGCAATTAGTCCAACAAAGCTCTCAAAAAAGTTGAAAAAATGAATCATTTCTGTCTGAATCATATGAATAACTTTTGATCTATTTTTTTCTGTAAAATAAAGATATGGTTGAGATATATACCCATGATACAATTTATTACCCACATTTTTACTCAAGCTAGTTACTATTCTTTTTTGTCTGTAGGTAATAAACACTTGAAAAATAGATTTTAATAAAAAAATTATAAAAATTAAAGCTAAAAAAAAGTATAAAAGATTACTAATTCCAATTAATTCAAGAGTTTCAGATAATTTAATATAAAAACTGTTATCACTCAAATAATCCTCATTAATTAACAATGAGATTGTGGGAATTAGAATAGCAATTCCAAAAACTTCAAGTAACATGCCAATAACTATGAATAGTATAAGGCTTATTGCCTGAGATTTTTCTTGTTTAGAAAATAAAAAGTTTAATTGATTAATCATCTGAAATTGCATAATAAATAGAATCCTTATTACTAAAATCTCTAATCATGGAATCAATGACTTCATAAGTACTTTTAGTAATCTTAAAATTTAAAAGCTTTTTTGCTTTCTCAATATTTGCAAACCTTTTCACTATTTCTTCATAGTCTCCAAATACTTCTTTACTTGGTATATATGTTATTTTGGAATTAGAAGAAACTTTCTTAACAATATACTCTGCCACTTCTTTAACAGATGTCTGCTCATCTGTTCCTAAGTTCAAGATTTGATTATTTAATATGTCCATATATTGACTTATTTGAGATAATCCATAAGAAATATCCTTTGCTGAACTGATTGATCTGGTTTGGCTTCCGTCTCCATGGATAGTGATTTCTCTGTTATTGAGTGCATTTGAAATAAAAATTGGTACATGGCCAGCAGACCAACTTAATTTAGCTCTTTCAGATGTACAACCAAAAACCCTGACAACACATGATTTCAGATTTGATTGAAGAATTTCATTGAATATATACTGTTCTGAAATTAACTTTGACATGGCGTATGAGTATCTTTCATTTGTTGGAGGTCCAATTGTAATTTTTTCAGATTCTGAAAAATTCTTAGAATTTCCATAAACATCTGAGGTAGAGGTAAAGATTAAAAAAGAATTAATTGAGTTAGAGAAGTCAACAATTTCTTTAGTCATAAGATAATTATCATGAATAACTTTCGAAGATTTTATTATTCCACCTATAGGTTTTTTCATAGAGGCAAGGTGGTAGACTATATCAAATTTTCGATTTTGTTTATTTAACTTTGAAATATCTTTAACATCTAATTTTTCAAATTGAAAATTTTTGGATTTTTGAGCTAAAGTTAGATTACTCATTTTACCAAAAGATAAATCATCAACTCCAACAACATCATAATTTAAATCAAGTAAATCGTCAACTAAATGACTTCCGATTAATCCTGCACATCCTGTTACTAATACTCTCATAGTTTTACGTTTTTTAATGGTCCTAAATTTATATCATGATAATAAAACTTTTCAAATATAGTACCCTTATATTTTTTAAGATCAATTGTTTTTCTTGGATTATTATAATCCCAGCCCCATTTTTCTTGCCAATATGTAAAATTGGAATATTCTCCAAAATGATGATCATTTCCCTCTTTTGAAGATACAGCCGAGTTAACTGCAATACCATACTTTTTCTTTAAATATTGGTTGTTAAAACAATATAAATCTGGTAAAATAAGACAAGGGAATCCTGAACTATTAAATTGCATAGCAATATCTGGAAGCCACAAATGAAAATGATGATTTTCAGTTGGGGTAATACAACTATTCCATTTATTAATATTTATCCCAACTGATGCCCACATCGGAAATTCAACAATAAATGGTTTCCTCCATAATTTGTTTTTAAGTATTTTTCTTTGCTTTCTTGGACAAAGCCACATACCTCCCTTACCATAGTATTTTGAAAAGTGTAATATTCCTATCATACCAAGTGGCTTTAGACCTAATAGGTACTTATAATAAGAAAGTAAGGTGTAGGACCCAAAATCTAGATTGTTGAATCCTATTATGCCAAATTCTTCCAATGATTTAGAACTAATATATTTTGAAATTGACTCAAAAAAGTATTTAGAAATAGGATAGTTGTCATGTTGAAAACAAATAATCCATTTACATTCAGGCCTGTTTTTATTTATGAAGTCTATAAGAGTTTGAGTTGCCAATTGAACTCCTCTTCCTTTATTCTTTATAAATTGTATATTGTTTTCCTTACAAATTTTTTTACCTTTTAAAACCTCAGATTCAATTGAACAATCATCTACATTAATAAGTTCAAAATTTTCCAGATCGATATTCTTTAGTACTTCTCCTTTAAGCATGTCATAGTTATTTCTTGACGATACATATACAATCAAATTCTCCCTATTAATCTTCATGAGAAATTGTGTTATTAAAATCTTCTAAAATTATATTTACCATTTTTTGGCTTGATCTACCATCTCCAAATATCTTTTCTTTAAATGATTTTATTTTTTTAAGATTATTAAAAGATTCTAAAATCATTTGTTTTATTGGTTGAGAGTTTATAGATGCATTAATGTTTATTAATTCTGGCCAAACTGGACTTTTAAGAATACTAAGACTAGGTTTCTTTAGCCAATAAGCTTCTTTTACTATTCCTCCACTATCGGTTATTACATATTTTGATTGCATGATTAGTCTTAAAATTTCATCATGAGAAATTGGGTTTAGTATTTTGAAATTACATCTTATATTAAATTCATCAAGTCTTTTTTTAGTTGATGGATGAGCTGGAAAGATTATTTCATATTTAGAAGAAAGTTCATTAATAGCTTCAATAATATTTTTTAAACTATTTTTTTCAATATTTTTCTGCCTGTGACATGTAAATAATATTTTGTTTGAATTTTTTAATGTTGATTGCGAAATATCAGCTCGAATAATATTTTCAAACATTATATCCCCAACATTATGAAATTTACAGTCTAATTTTTTATATCCTTCTTTAACCAAATTATTATATGATTCCAAAGATGAACAAAACAGTAAATCAGATATTCTATCAGTAAGCACTCGATTAATTTCCTCAGGCATAAACTTATCATAATTTCTTACTCCTGCCTCTACATGAATAATTTTCTTTCTTAGTTTTTTTGATGCAATAGAGCCTGCCAAGGTTGAGTTTGTGTCTCCATAAACAATAATGTAATCAAGATCTTCTAAAATTAAAACTTTCTCTATCATCTCAATCATTCTACCTGTCATAGCCCCATGATTTAGTTGATTTATATTAAGATTAAAGTCAGGCATTGGGATATTGAACTTACTAAAAAAAATTTTTGACATATTTTGATCATAATGTTGACCTGTATGAAGAATTTTCTGTTTAAAATTATTTTTTTTCATACAATTATACAGAGGAGATAGCTTAACGAACTGAGGTCTAGCTCCAACAATATGCAGGACTTTAACCATTGTCTAACATGTTTTCAATTAATTGAATTGCAGGGTAAACATCTTTTATTCCATATCCATTACCCAACAAAATTTCACTATAAGATTTAGTATGCAGATCTGTAAAACCATCTGAAAAGTCAAATTTTTCACCATTAATTACTAAATTTCTATATGGCTTCCATTCATCATACGGAAGATCTTTCTTCTGAATACTTAGTTTAAACTTAACGTCTGCGTTTTGAAGTTTTATTAGTCCGTAAGCGGATTTTTTTTCAATTGTTGACTCATATTCAACAACAGGACCAAAAAGCCAAATTAACATATCGAAGAAGTGAATCCCGATATTAAATAATACTCCACCAGATTTGTCAAAATTACCTTTCCATGAATAATCATACCATTTGCCTCGAGGAGTAATATATTCTAGGTCTACAATATTTCTTGATTTAGTTTTTTTTAACTCTGATTTTAAAGATTTAATAACATCATGATGTCTCAACTGAAGAATAGTATAAATTTTTCTGTCAAATTTTTCTTCAAGTTTTGATAACATTTTTAAATGTTCTGTTTTTAAGACTAAAGGCTTTTCACATATTACATTACAATTATTTCTCAAGGCAAGTCTAATATGTGAGTCATGAAGATAATTTGGTGAGCAAATTGATACATAATCAATTTTTTTCTTTTTGTAATCGTATCTGCTTAACTCTCTATCAAATCTTTCTATTTCTTTGAAGAATAACGAATCAGGGAAAAACCTATCTATATATCCAACATTATCATTTGGGTCAGATATCATTAAAAGTTCGCCTTTATTATCTTTTATTGCCTCAACATGTCTTTTTGCTATATATCCAGCTGCTCCAATAAGTGCAAAATTTTTCATTCAATTATTTTTAATTTGTTATTAACCAGGCTATATGTTCTACCATTTGATTCTATGGTATTTTTTTTGCTAAAATTTAATTTCTCTCCCTCAATATTAACCCAGCCTATGTTACGAATTGGATTTCCTACAACTAATTCAAAATCATTTATATCTCTGTTAACAACCGAACCTGCTCCAATAAATGAATATTTGCCAAGTTTATTGCCACAAATAATTGTAGAGTTTGCTCCTATTGAACACCCCTCCTCAACTAATGTTTCTTTGAATTCTTTTTTTCTCTCGATAAAACTTCTTGGATTCATTACATTTGTAAATACCACGGAAGGCCCAATAAATACATTATTTTTAGATATTACTCCATCAAAAATTGATACATTATTTTGTATTTTAGTATTGTTACCAATTACTACATTTGGTCCAATAAATACATTGTGTCCTAAAATACAATTATCTCCAATAATTGCATTAGGCATTATATGACAGAAGTGCCAAATTTTAGTATTATCTCCAATTTGAGATGGTTGTTCAATATGTGCAGTATTATGAATAAATGGTCTCATTTCTTTAATATCATAACTCTCTCAAAACCTTCTTGAGTTTTATACTTAACTAGAGTATCTTCTTTATCTTTAAAGAAATCAATAACTGCCTGCAAAGCTCCAGGATACTTATAGCTATAATACTCATCAAATATGATTGATCCACCTGAAATTACTTTATCATAAAAAATATTTAATCCATCTATATAAGAATCATATAAGTCACAGTCAAAAAACAAGACTTTGATAGGATCAGTAATTAAGTTTTCTGAATATTTTATTTCTGATTTAATTAAGGAGACATTATTATAGTTTTTTACACGATCAAATATTTTATCTATATCTTTAAAATATTCAGTCTGAAGATGATTAATTAAATTGAAATCATCAGTTCTTACAGCAGCATTCTTAAAATGAGATTCTGTTATCAATTTATTTTTATACAACTCTATAAAATGTTTAGGATGATCATATTTATGAATCTCTAAATTTTTAGGAAACCCTTCAAAAGTGTCAATACCAAATAGGTTTGTATTAAGTTTAAATGATATACATGCTTCTGCACATGATAATAACGTAGAACCTCTAAAAGTTCCTAGCTCTAGATATATACCTTTATGTTTATCTAATTTTATTAACTCATTAATTAACAGACATATATTATTTGAAGGTTGAATTTCATATTTTCTATAAATATCTTCCTTTATTTTATCTGTTTTTTTAGTAAATGTTTTTTCAAATTTTTTCATACTATCCTATACCTTTCCAAGTTGCGCCTGCTTGTGTGTAAAAATGGTTTATTTGTAGTCTGGGGTCATAAAGATATGAACCATTGTTTTCAATTAGGTTTTTTACCCAGAATCTATCTTCCTTACCTGGATGAATCTCATCAAAAGGAGATTCAATTAAAGTTTTTTTCTTAAAAAATGAAAAGGCATTATGAAAGAAATACCTTTTTTCAGATTCTGAATACATATTTGTTACTTGTTTATCTCCGAAATGATTCCATATATACCTAGGAGTTATTTTTTTTCCTTTATAAATTGGAATTTGTTTTCCAAATATTGCAGAGTGTTTTTCTAAACTTTCTTTTACAATTTCAAAATCAAGCTTTTTAATCTGTGCATGAGCAGATAGAATCATAATATAATCACTTGAAGCACTTTTAACTCCAAGATTAATAGATTTTCCAGGTGTATATGACTCATTATTTATAATTTTTATATCCGTTCTATCATTAAATAAATTTACAATCTCAATAGAGTTGTCAACAGAGTTATTATCTACAATAATTATTTCTGGAGTTTTAAAAAAATCTAGACATGATTGAATGGCAAAACCAATGTAATCTTGCTCATTTCTGTTTCTAATTATAATACTTAGTTTATCCATTGAACCTACCTGTATAATTTTGTCTTGAATCTTCTTCACCAATTTGATAATCTTCTCCATGTCCAATCAGCATTTCATTATATTTAATTAAAAAATCTGCAATGTCTTTGAATTGAGATGGTAGATTTGCGAATTTATTATCTCTACCAGGCAAATCATTATTTAACGTAAAATGCTTTTCAATAACCTTAGCTCCTTCCGCAATTGCAATTTTTGCAGATTCAGAACCCTGAATATGGTCGCTATACCCTACATTATTATGTATATTCATTAGTTTTTTCATTTTTGGAATATTTGCGTTTGTATAGTCACAAGGATACATTGAGACACAGTGAAGCAAGTAAAAGGTTGAGTTTTTAAAAAATTTGATTGATTGTTTTATTTCATCAAATTTTGAGGTTCCAGTAGACATAAATATTCTATCAAAATTATTATCACAGTAAGTTATTAAATCATGATTACGTGATTCAAAACTCGGGATTTTAACGTCTCGTACATTTAAATTTTTTAGCATTTTAGCATCTTGAATGCTAAAAACACTTGATAAAAAATTGATCTCTTTTTTATTACAATGTTTTATTAAAGTAATATGGTCTTCTTCAGTTAATTCAGCTTTCTCATATATTTCTCTTCTACCATCATTATCCCATGCACCATTTTTCAACCTATCAACGCTCCATGTTTGAAATTTTGCAAAATCAGCTCCAGATAATTTTGCTGCATCTATCATTCTTTTTGCTAATTCAATATCTCCAAAATGGTTCCATCCAATTTCTGCAATTAATAATACTTTTTTGTTCATTTTTTATGGTTTTTATGACATTTTATTTTTTGCCTTGTTTAAATCTTCAAGATAATGAATATCAGTAGCACTATCTCTGAGGCATCCTATTCTTTTGCTAACATTTTGGTTAATTAGAAACTCATACTTGAAAATTCTAACAGAACCACTTCTTTTGAAGTTTGGCTCTATTGTTATTAAATCATCATAGTTATTCTCAATCATATAGTCTAAACAATAGTCTAAAGTATGCTCTCTATCAGGATGATCTGGTTGAAGTGCTACTACGTAATCATACTTTTCATCTAAATTTTGTAAAATATTGATATATACATCAACCACCTCAGTATCTCCACATAACGATTTTTCTCTTTGTAAAAATTTAACATTGTTCCTCAGCGCTATATCTTTAACTATGTTGCTCTCAGATGAAATAATTATTTCTTTTTTGCATGAGCTCGCTTTAGCATAATCAATCGAATGCTCAACCAATGTTTTATTATTTATAAGTTGAATATTCTTTTTTTCAAGTCTTTTTGAATCTAGTTTTGCAGGAATTATTATAAGTAATTTCATAATTTATTAATTGCCCAAGTATATGCTTTAGTCTGACCCTCTATAGTCATACCTCCTACATGGGGTGTTATAAGTATTTTTTTATTAGACTTCATTTCTTTAATTAATATTGACGTCTTTATATCATCATTTTCATTCTCGATTACATCAGTTCCGTATGCTCCAATTAAATTATTATTGATTAATGTAATTATGTCTTCTTCATTAACTACTGCTCCTCTTGAAGTATTGATTAATACTAAATCATTTTTAGCTTTTTTTAAAGAATCTTTATCGATCATGTATTTAGTCTCATCATTTAAGTGTACATGAATTGATAGAACATCACATTTAGAGATAAAGTCTTCCAGTGACACTCTATCATATCCTTTTATATAGGGATCATAAACACAAACTTTTGCATCAAATGCTTTGCAATATTTAAACATTAATTTTCCTAGTCTACCAAATCCAATTATGCCAATGTTGAGATCTTTTATTTGTCTCCCGATAAATTGAGTGTAATCCCACCCTCCCGCAATAACATGATTCTGACTTATTGTTATATTTCTTAAAAGATCTATCATTAATCCAAAAGCAAGCTCAGAAGTTGAAGGCAAATCATTAATTAATTCATAATCTTTAGTGAGAGAAAAAACTTCAATATCACTTTTAGCACAGTAATCAATATCAATATGACTAAGGCCAGTTGAACAAGTATTTATAATACTAATACTAGTTCCATCAAGTAGCTCTTTATCTATTTTGTATTCTTGTTTATTTGGATTACACAAAATAACATCAATTCCATTATTTAGGAGTAAAGATCGAACTTCTTCTTTAGTGCCATTCTCCAAATAAAATGGTTCTCCTTTTGACTCAATTAGTCTATCTAACCCAAGGTGTTTTATTGGAGTTATAATTGCTATTTTTTGTTTATAGTCTTGCATCTACATCTTTTTTATTTAGGTAAGACTTAACGTCAAATATTACTGAATTTGAATTTCTTTTTAGTTTGTTATAATTAAACTTTTTGAATTCAGAGTGACTTACTGCTAAAATTATTCCATCATAATTATCTAAACTTGTAATCATATCTATATTGAACTCATCCTTAACTTCTTTATGTGATGCGTATGGATCATATATACTAACATTTGCACCTTTCTCTTTAATATGATTATATACCTCTGGTATTTTTGTGTTTCTAGTATCAGGACAATTCTCCTTATAGGTAATTCCCAAAATAATAATTTTAGAATTAATTATTTCAATTGATTTTTCAATCATTTTATTGATTAGTTTGTCTGCAACAAATTCAGCCATATTTTCATTGACTTGTCTTCCAGAGAGAATCACATCAGGCTGATATCCCAGGGTTTCTGCTTTATAGGTTAAATAGTATGGGTCAACACTTATACAATGTCCACCTACAAGGCCTGGTCTAAAATTTAAAAAGTTCCATTTAGTTGAAGCAGCTTCTAATACATCTGTTGTATCAATATTCATTTTATCAAAAATTATTGATAACTCATTTACAAATGAGATATTTAAATCTCTTTGGGCATTTTCAATTGCCTTACTTGCTTCTGCTATTTTAATTGAGGGTGCAAGATGTGTACCAGCATTGATAACTGACTTATACAAATTGTCCACTATATCTGCTGTAAATTTTGATGAACCTGATGTTACTTTTACTATTTTCTCAATTGTATTTTTTTTATCTCCTGGATTAATTCTCTCAGGTGAATAACCGCAGTAAAAGTCTTTGTTATAAGTTAGACTACTAGCTTTCTCAAGTATTGGTACGCAGTCTTCTTCAGTACACCCAGGATATACAGTACTTTCAAAAATGACTATATCCCCTTTTGAAAGATGCTTTCCGGTTTCTTCTGATGCTTTTAGTAGATAAGATAAATCAGGCTTTTTGTTTTTATCTACAGGCGTAGGAACAGTTATAATATAAACATTACAATCTGATATTGAATTATGGTTATTTGTTATCTTAAGATTATTACTAATTGCTTCTTTCAATTTTATTTGTTCAATTTCATTTGTTCTGTCTTCAAGATTGTTTAGCTCATCTACTCTTAATTTGTCTTGATCATATCCAGTTACATTATACTTTTTTGAAAAAAGAACTGCCAAAGGAAGACCTACATAACCTAGTCCTACTACTGCTATTTTTATTTTTTTATTTTCCAATTGCAATAAATTTATTAGCTACTTTAGAGACTTCAGCTTTATTTAAAATATTCCTTCCATCAATTATTAAATGTTGTTTTTCCATTTTCTGAATTAAAGCACCCCAATTATAATTTATGAACTCATCCCATTCTGTTAAAATCGCAATGCAAGATGAATTATTAAAACACTTTTCATAACTATCAATTACTGTCAATCTTTTTAATTTTGACTCAATCTCAATTTTAGGTAGATTATTAGATTCCCATAAGTTTATTAAATCATCAAGTATTTGTTTTTCATTTACTTTAGGATCATAGACATAGACTTCAGCTCCTTCCTCTAAAAGATGATCTGCAACATATATTGATGCAGATTCCCTTGAATCATTAGTATCTTTTTTAAAAGCCCAGCCTAATAATCCAATTTTTTTTGATTTAATAGTTCCATTTAATCCTTCAATTATTTTTTTTGAAAAGCGATTTTTTTGATAATTATTAATCTTAATAACTTGAGCCCAGAAATCAGCTACTTCATGTAAACCATAGTATCTAGACAGATAAACTAGGTTTAGAATATCTTTTTGAAAGCATGAACCACCAAAACCAACAGAGGATTTTAAAAACTCTTTACCAATTCTTTTATCATGACCTATTGCGTTTGATACCTCATCAATATCAGCTCCTGTCACCTCGCATAATGCTGATAAACTATTAATTGAAGAAATTCTTTGGGCTAGCATTGCATTTGAAGCAAGTTTAGTGAGTTCCGAAGACCACACATTAGTTGTCAATATTTTTTCTTTTGGAATCCAATTTTCATAAATACTCACTAGGGATTTAGAAGCTTGAAGTCCAGACTTTGTCTGTTCAGCTCCTATTAAAACCCTATCTGATTTAAACAAATCTTTTATTGCTGTTCCTTCAGCTAAAAATTCAGGATTAGAAATTACTTCAAAGTTTACACCATCTTGACCATTTAGTGAGAGTATTTCTTTAATTTTTTCAGCAGTTCTAACTGGTAAGGTTGATTTTTCAACAACTATCTTATCTGAAGTTGCTACTTGACCAATGGTTTTTGCACAATTTTCAACATAAGTTAAATCTGCAGCCATTCCTTTTCCCTCTCCATAAGTTTTGGTTGGGGTATTAACAGCTAGAAAAATCATTTCAGATTTGTTAATAGCTGAATCAATATCAGTAGAGAAAAATAAATTTTTGTCTCTTGTCTTACTGATAATCTCTTTTAATCCAGGCTCATAAACTGGAATATTATCTAAATTTTTATGATTCCAAAGATCAATTTTTGATTGATTTATATCTACTACATTTACATTAATATGCGGGCATTTTAATGCAATTACGGCCATTGTTGGTCCCCCAACATATCCTGCTCCGATACAACAAATTGAATTTATTTTCATTTTTATTTTTTTAAAAGCCAGGATGATGATTGAACCTTATCTCCTAGATTATCTACCATTTTTATTCCTAATTTCTTACAAATGTTTATCTCAGGAATTGTTGAGTTTTTTTGATCTCCTCCATTTCCAAACATCAAATTGTATGATTGAGATATTTCTTTGTAAATCAGTTCTAGAGTTTTTATCACTGTCTTGTCCTCGTCAATTGATAAGTAAACTCTATCTACGATTTTTAAATTTGAAATAATTAAACACCTTTCATCTTCTTGCATAAATTCTTTAGCGCCTTTAAGCAGTCTTTGTTTATCATTATTTACAATTACAATTAGTTCATCTGCTAATCGACTGGCATTTGTAAAATATTCGATATGACCTCTATGAAGAGGGTTAAAATATCCTGATACTATTATTGCGTTTTTCTTCATTACCTTAAATAATCGTCTTCAATCCTAATTATATCATCTTCCCCAAAATAACTACCTGTCTGTACTTCTACAAAAACTAATTTTTTTGAACCTTTATTATGTATTCTGTGCTTAGCTTTTTCTGGTATTTTAATATTATCTCCTGGATGTAACTCAATTTCTTTTCCATCCAATGTTAATGTACCCTCACCCTCAATAATTGTCCATGATTCAGATCTATTTTCATGATATTGGTAACTAAGTCTATGACCTGACATAACTTCAATTATTTTTAGTTTATAATTAGGCTCATCATGAATAACATAATATTTTCCCCAGGGTCTATCTACTTGCTCTATATAATTCATATTGCTACTTGTTATAAAGAATTATATTTTTTTGATTAGAAACAAACTTTGAAGAAAGATAGAATGTCACTTTTCTATTTATTAGTTTTTCTATCTTAACCTCTAAGTTTTCTATATAATCTGTATTTAAATTTTTACCAATTAGAAAAATTTCAATATTACCTGAATCAATTCCTTTAGCATAATCCCCAATTAATAATATTTTAGAAACATTTCCCATTTTATCTAGAACAGTCTCAACAATATCCTCAAGGCCTAAATGTTTCATTACAACTTTTTTCATTGTATTATATAATGGGTGCTTGGCATTAACATTATACTCTACTTTATTGTCCTTTTTATTCTTATTTAAGTAACCTGCCTCAAATAGATGATTTAATTCTTTTCTAATTGAATTAGTCGATTCTCCCATCTCAGAAGCTAGTCCATTTAAATGACCCTTATTAGCCTGAGATATAAAAAACTTAATTAATAGTCTTAAACGTGTTTTAGATGTAATTAAATTATCTAACATAATATTAAGTAACAAAAGTACTTAATTATTTGTAAAATTCAAAATATATATAATTGATTAAATAAATTATGGTAATTTTATATTATGACAGATGGCATATTTATTGCGATAATATCATTATTAAATACATTCATTTTATTAAAAATATTTCAGTCACTCTTCCTGTCTAAAGGCATAAAAGATAGAATCAATAAAAGATCATCTCACAAGGTAATTGCAACAAGATCTGGAGGAGTATCTATAATCATTTCGATATTTATTATTTCCACTGTTTATTATCTTTTCAATTCAACTATTTACGATTTTTCTCTTCTTATTCCAATGCTATTATTAGGATTAATTGGTCTATATGATGATGTTTATAACTTAGATTTCAAGCTCAAATTTATTTTTCAAATTATTGCTGCGAAGATAATTATTGATTCAGGGTTAATTATAGATAATTTTCATGGACTATTTGGCATTTATGAAATTAACAGAGCTTCAGCACAGATTCTAACAATTTTTATTATTTGCTCGATTATTAATTCCATTAATTTTATAGATGGAATTGATGGGCTTGCAGCATCAATTGTAATTTTCTTTATCTCATCTTTTGAGTTTTTTTCAAAATATGATGCTGAGCTTAATTACTTATCAATAATGATAATTTGTTCTTTAATCCCATTCTTATTTTATAATTTTAGAAAAAATAAAAAGATCTTTCTAGGAGATTCTGGTTCTCTATTTTTGGGTGGTTTAATATCAATTTATGTACTCAAGATTTTATCAAATGATTATTTAATTAAATCAGAATTTGATGTTAATAAAATTCTTTTTGTAATATCAATATTATCTTATCCTATAATTGACTTTACTAGAGTAATTTTAATAAGATTAAAAAATGGTAACTCGCCATTTATTGCTGATAGTAATCATATTCATCATATACTCCTTAAAAAATTTAAATCACACTATAAAGTTTTACTTATAATAAATCTTTCAATGCTTTTTTTACTCTTGATAATTCAATATATTTTTTAATTCAGTATTTTCAGTAAATCTTGATTTTTTGGGAATGCCACAATAGATTGAAACAATAGTTTATTAAAAGTAGTTTGATTCAATCCATTAATTTTCTTGTAGTTTAAAAAATATTCTACAAGTAAATCAGATTTATTTAAGCTTATAATTTTATCATATAAATCGACAAATTCATTCTCAAGGTTAAGCTCTGAACTAATTGAAAAAATAATCTGAAGATAAGCCTCAGTTTGATTTGAGTTATATAACTGATATTTTGCAACTCTTAATGCTTCTAGTATTTTATTTTGTTCAAGTAAACTTTGAAGCTTAATATCCCTTGGATAACTCAAATAAGGATTATAATTTATCCCAATATCTATTAATTGATCAGCCTTACTATATTCAGAGAAATTAAGGTAGTATCTTGCTATGTAGCTAGAAAAAGGTACGGTATTCGAAGCAAGATTGGGTAGTTGATATTCTAATTTTTCTAATTCTGTTTTATCGAATGAAAATTCATTTTTTATTAAGTCAACTCTGAATCTATTTTCAATAAAAGATCCATTTAAAACTTTAAACGATAAATAATTCGATATGACAAGAGTAATAATAAGTATAAATAGATAGCTATTTTTAAATTCAATTTTTTTCAAATCTAAGGAGCTTATAATCGAACCAATTATTAGAATAAATATTATTATTTGTTGTGGTCTATGAAATGGAAAATTAATTAATGAGTCGATTAAAAAAATCAGAAAAGCTAAAAGTATATATATTGATGAATTATTCCATTGTTTTTTTATCGAATAAAAAATTGAAAAGAAAAATAAAATATACATTATAAAACCTATTGCTCCAGTTTCAATTAGAAACTGTAAGAAATCATTATGGACATAGTAAGGTACTTGAGATAATTTCATCTGATTTGATAATACTTTCCACATACCCACTCCATTTCCAATCAAGGGATTATTTAAAAAAAGTTCGATTGCATGAGAAAAAAAGTCAAATCTTAAACTAAGAGACTCATCTAGCATAATGTTTGAACTTATTATATCTTTCCCTTGTAAAACTCTTGAAAAAGGATAGTAAATAATAACAGTTAACACGATAAGACATAGGTTAATAAATGATCTTATTTTATCTTTTAAGAATACTGCTTTTAAAATAAAGATTAATGTTAAAATAAATATAGCAGCCCTGCTCTCTAATAATATTATTGAGAGAATAACAATAAGTTCATATAATATGCTTATTAATTTATTTTGGTTTTGATTTAATGATTGATAAATATATATAAATGGCACTTTAACTAAAATTGAAAAAGAGCTTATATTTCTATTCATTGAAACTCCTGAGAAATTTAAATCAGAGCTAGTAAAATAATCATAGAACACATATAAAGATTCAAATAGTACTGAAATAAAAAGTATATAGGTTAGGCTTTGTAGGGAATCTTTTTTATTAATTAATACTGAGACACAAACAATAGTGGATAAAACTATAAAAATTTTATTTAGTGAAATCAAAGATTCATTTATATTCAAACTATTTATAGTACTTGCTACAGAGACAATAAATAAACCGGTAAATATTTTTAAAACATTTGAAATCTTTAAATAATATTTTTTTTTACTAATTAGTATGTAGCTTAAAAAGACCAGATTAACAGAAGCAACAGTTAACCATCTTAGGCTAGCATTATCAACAGCATTAAGTTTTGGTGCAAACACAGCAAGTAATATGAATATAAAATAAGATTCAAATAAGTTTTTATTGAACTTTTTTATAAACATTTTTTAGTTTCTACAAAATTGTGAAATAATTCCGTATGACCCTGGATAATCCATTTTAGCAGCTAAATTTGCAAATTGACAAATTTTAGATATGTCGTTCTTTTTTATATAAATACTTGCTGCAATAAATTCAGCTTTTCCTGTTCCTGGATTCATTGAATCAATAACAATGTTTAGATATTCTAATGATTTATCATACTCACTATTCATATAATAGCTAACACCTGTATTTTCAAAAAGTGAATAATCAGTTGGGTTAAGCTCTGATGCCTCAGAGTAGAGTTTAGCAGCTTCAGCATAGTTCTGATCTCCAAATGCCTTTTGTGCAAGAAAATCTTTATCAATTGCTTTATCTATCCTCTCTCTTCCTAGAAAAACATATTTTGATGTAAGTTCTATTCGAGGGAATTCAGCAGCGGGGAAATCTCTATAAGCGTTTTTTGCTATCTCTTTTGCATAGTCTGATATTTTGGATTCATTTGTCAATAATGTTGAAAAATAAATATTCAAAATTTTGGGATTTTTTCTTTTTTCAACAATTTTAAAAATTGAGTCAACTTCATCAAATCTTCCATTTTGCGCATAAGCTTTTGCCAAAATAAAAAAGTGTTTATCATTATCCGGTATACCAGTAAAAGCCTTCTCTGCATAATAAATCAAACTATCCTTCACACCTAAATATTGGTATATTTCAGATCTAATAGATTCACTAAACATAAGATAAGGATTTACTTTATCGCTTTCTTGAAGATACTCTAATGCTTTGTTAAACTGTCCCCCTAAGAAATAATATTTTGCAGCAATTGACTTAACAGGGATTGATGTTAAGGATAAATTAGGAAAATCAAAATTTGCTACATTAAACCTTGCAGTAGATGACTCCTCGTAAATACCTTTTTTTATGTCTTGATATAAAATATATTGTAGCTCTGCTGACTCTTTATTAAGATAGTGAACGTATACAGATATAAAACTTAAAGAAAGAAATAACAGTTTAACTATTTTCATCATTTATTGGGTTTAGATAATTGTAAAACAAGCCAAGAATAAGAGCTAAATATGATAATGAAGCAGCTCGCGTAAATGGGAAATTTAGATTTGAATCAATTAAATAAATAAAGACAGCCGAAAGCACCACGATGTGTTCAGTCTTTAAATTTTTAAAATTAATCTGTTTTAATAGAAAATAAATTGGATATATAAATATCAACAAAAATAAAGTTAATCCAACTATTCCAAGCTCAACTGCAACTTCAAGAAAATCATTATGCATTACATAAGGTATAGTATAACTTCTTATATTTTCTCTATCCCTCTCAATAGAGATAATTTTAAAGTTACCTAAACCATACCCTATAATTGGACTGCTAATAAAATCTTTAACTCCAAAAGTATAATATCTAATTCTAGTGCTTGAGGACTCCTCTTCAACGAATATTGATTGAAATCGATTTACTGGATTAGCTGAATTCTGACTCCCTAAAAAAAGCGAAGCAGCAATGTAACCTATTATTATAGTTAGAGTTAGATATCCTGAAAAACTTTTAATGTATGATATCGATCTTCTTTTATAAAGAAAAAAGTATAATAAATTAAGTGATATCAAACCTGCAATTATAACATATGAAGTTCTTGAGGCAAGAAGAAAAATTATATAAACTACAACTATACCTGAGACGGAAAGAACTATTTTAAAAAAAGTACTTTTTAATTTTAATATTAAATAAATTAAAAAAGGAAGTTGTATTAAGTAAATGGCTGCTGTAATATTTCTGTTGGGAAATATTCCCACAATTTTGGAATTTAGGTCAAAATTATATTCTCTTAATGTGGTAGTAACATCAAGAGCATACAATGAAAAAGATACTTGAGCTATAAGAATTAATGATATAAAAGAACATATTTCCTTAAAGCTAATATTTTTTATAAAAACTGAAATTATTATATAGGTTATATAAAAATTAATGAAAGTGAAAATTCTTACTATAACTTCAGTCTTGTTAAATGCATAAGTGTATGATAAAAGGCCCCAAAAGATAAAAGCTAGTATAATTATAGAAAGCTTGTCTTTTATAACTTTTGATAAAGATAAACTTAGGGAATTATCACTAAGAATATATATCAATGCAACTGTATTAATTATGCTAAACAAATACAACCTAAAGGTGTTAATATCAAGCACAAGATCTGGTAGGGGAGGTAAAAAAAGTATTAAGAAATATAGAGCTGAAAAAAATTTAGGAAATATGTTTTTTAGATTCATAACTTATGAAACAAATATATTATAAAAAAAAACCCTCTCACTAGGAGAGGGTAATTTTTTTAGATTTCTCTATTAAAAATTAATAACTATAATATTATAGCCATCCTGTTCTATCTGTTACAGCAGCAGATTGTGTTGTTGCACCAGCAGTTACAGAAGAAATCTGAGCAAATGTTGTAGCATAATCATTAACTCCGTTAGCATCAGTCACTAAGAAGTGAGTACCACTAACTAAAGTAGCAGACACAGCATTAACAACACCATTTGCATATACAGCAGGTTGAGCTAATGTTTGTGAAGCACTTCCCGCTAAAGTGTTCATCCCTATAGTAGGAGATGTAGCACCTGGTAGGTGAGTTACTCTATTTCCAACAAGTCTTGCTATGTTTGTATTTGAGTTTACAATTTTGAATGTTACACCACTAATATCATTTTTAACAACATTAAGGTTAAATCCTTTTGCAGCACCTTCAAGCGCTGAGTTAGATTCACCAGCAGCATCAGCATCACCTAATTCTGCAGTTGTAGATGTTTGTGCAGCATCAATTACAAATGAAATAGTTGGAACACTAGCAGCAGCAGTAACGTCATCAGCATAACCTGTTACAGAAACAGCTTGTTGAATTGTAACTACAGCACCATTTGCAGTAGCATTATATATAGATCCACCATGAGTTGGAGCTGTGTGAGCTTCAATAGCTGCAGCCACACTATTAGCAATGTTAGCAGCACCCTGACCAGCTGTAAGAGCTACAGCACCAGATGCAGTTGTTGTTCCTAATTTATACCATATGTTACCAGAAGCACTAACAGTTAAAGCAGCACCCGCGTCATCAGTATACTGAATCTCTTGAAGTGATCTTAAGTAACCATTATTGCTAACAGTAATATCTATACTTGCAGAATCCCATGTAGTATCAGCGTTAATGTATGAAATCATATCAGCAACTGTTTGAACAGTTGAACCATTTGCAGCAGAAGAGTAAGTATCTCCAATCATAAATGATTTAGATAGACCTGCAACATTAATTGCAAAACCTTCGTTTGTTGTTAACTGAGTAACAGGAGCAAATAACGCGTTGTGTGTAACAGGGAAAGTTTGAGTCGCTGTCTCAACTCTAGTAGCACCTGTACTAGCAGCTGTTTCAGCAGCCTGCTTAGCAACAATTGCATAAACAGAAGTACTGTTTGAGTTTGCAGTCGCCTCAGTAGTTACACTTGGAGCTGATGGAACAGCAGTATCAGTGTAAAGACCATTTAGAGTAGACTGAACTTCATATTTGTCAAGTTGGTCGTAGAATACATAAAGACCTGCAGTAGCACTAGCAGCACTCATAACATTGTCTAACCAAGTTTTTAGCGTAGCTATACCTGAACTAGAAGTTATTGCACCTGTATCAGTAGCTGTATTAGCAGTACCTGTATCATAACCATCCTTGTATAACTGAACTGCTAAGTTGTTGTTATAAACAGCAGCAGAAGTTGAAGTTGCAGAACCATCATCAGTTAAACCTGTGAAGTCTACAGTTGCAAGAACAGCGTTTGTGTAAACACTTAATGCATCAATATCATCAGCTGAAACAGTTAATGAAGCTAACGAAGCGTTAGTGTTAACGTTTAGTGAAGCTCCTTTCTCAGCAGCTGTAGATGAAGTTGATGGCAACTTAGTTGTGTGATTTAATGTTAAAGAAGTTAAATCAGCCATTCCAGTAATAGCAACATCGTGGAACTTAGCACCTGTTACATTAACAGAAGTTAAGTTATCGTTGTCATCCATAGTAAAGTCAAATGCATTAGCAGAAACAGTTACAGAAGTTAAGTTCGGGTTAGTTGATATTGTAATATCACCCGCATCACCTGAAATAGTAGCTGAAGTTAAGTTAGCTAAGCCTGTAAGACTTAAATCACCATTGTTACCAGCAGCAGCGTCATATGCTAAAGCAGCAGTTTGTGCAGCAGTCAGAGTTGATTCGTCATCTCTCTTAAAGTCAGCAGTAATGCTTGTTAAGTCATCAGCACCAGTATCAACAGTTAATGCAACAATGTCAGTACCTGTAAACGTTTCAACTCCTGTGTTAATAGTAATTCCACCTCTATAATCAGTAACAGAAACTGTTGCTACATTAGTAAATGAAAGAGTACCATCTTCTAATAAAGAAGTTGAGAAGCTAGCAGGACCAGTCATTGTTAAACTAGTTGCTTCGTATAATCCGTTGTTATCCTTGTCATCAAGAACAGGCATTGCAAGAGTTGCGCCTTCCTTAGTAACAATTGTAAGAGAAGCACCTGGGTACCTAGCCAAAGAAGTTAAGTGTAACTCAGTAGCTTGGTTAAAGTCAATAGTGTTAGCAGTATCTGAATCCGCAGAATCAGTAGTTGCGAAACTAGTAACTGTAGTTAAAGATCTAAAATCAATAACACCAATGTTTGCTTCGTACTGGTCATTTAATTGAACAGCAGCAGCAGAAATTAAGTTTTTGAAGTTATAACCACCTTTTTGGTTTACGTATAAACCAGATACAGAAGTTAAGTTTTCAAAAGTTGTCTCAGTTGTGCTAGAAGAATTAAATGTTAAGTTTCCAGTCATAGTTTTAATTCTGTCTACTAAAGTTTGAACCTTAGTTTGGTCCATAGCAGTAGAAACAGTAATAGTTGCAGCAGCATTAAGAACATTTAATTTGTTTCCTAAAGCTAGAGCAGCGTCAAGGGTAGAAACACTATTTACTGTTACATCAGTAGAATAGATGTTACTTGTAGATAATAATTCATCTACATCAGCCTCAATAGCGTCAAGTTCTGCTTGAAGAGCAGTTACCGCAGAAGCAGTAGCAGCAGTAGCAAGAGAAGCTTGAACAGCATCAACATCAGCTTGTATAGAAGTTAACGAAGCTGAAAGAGCACTCAACTCAGATGAACTAGCTGCTGCTGCAATACCAGCTTGCAGACCGCTTATAGTTCCAGAAAGAGAAGATACTTGCCCTGAAAGAGAGGCTAAACCATCAACTTGAGACTTAAGTGCACTAATTTGTGCATTCAAATCATCAAACTGATCATCATAGTTTTGACAACCCACAAATACAAGTGAAGCTGCCAAAAGGGTTAATAATCCTTTTTTCATTGTTTTAAAATTTAATTTATATTTAATGTTTGTATTTTTCATATGAACGTTCATGTTACATATTAAATGTACATACACACGTTTACAAATACCATGCCATAAAACATAATATTATGATAATCAATAAGTTAAATAAATTTTATTTTAGTGTTTTTTTGATTTTATTAACAAGTAGCTGCTCTTCTAATATTGAACTAAATTGTTCAGATTTGATTGAAGAAAATGGATTAGTAAAACTAAACGACAAAAACTTTAGTGGATCATGTCTAACTTATTATAATGATAACTTGACCATGCTTGATGAAAAAAGATCCTACAAAAATGGTCTAATGCATGGTAATTGGACTAAAAATCATGAAAATGGAAATCTTTTTTACAACGCTAACGCTAAAAAAGGAGAAATCAATGGAAAATATGCATCATATCACCCTAATGGAAATCTTGCAGATAAAGGAAAAATGAAAAATGGTTATAAAGATGGGGTTTGGGAGTATTATGGTATAAATGGAGTATTATATAAAAAAGAATTATACAAGAACCTAAAACTAATAGATGAAGAAAATTACTAAAAAACTAAAATTTATAATTTTTGCAATTATAGCAACAACAATCATTAAATGCTCTAACAATGATAATGTAGTTATTATTACTGTTGACACACATGACGACATTAATGTTGCAAATTTTACAGATTCATTAAATTATACAATGGATACTGAAACACAAGTAAACCTTCCGAAGATGATTGCAGGAGGACTTGATGTAGCTTGGTTTGTTGTATATACTGCTCAAGGTGAACTTAATGAAGAAGGTTATGCAAAAGCAAAAGAAAATGCAATTGCAAAATTTGATGCAATTGATAGATTGGTTAATCAATATGCTCCTGATCAAATAGAATTAGCTTTAAATTCAGATGATGTAAGAAGAATTTACGCTTCAGGCAAGAAAGTAGCTATGATTGGAGTTGAAAATGCATATCCTATGGGCCTTGATACAGCAAATGTTAGAAAATATTGGGAAAGGGGCGCAAGATATGTTTCTTTATCTCATAATGGCCATAGTCAGTTTTCGGATTCAAATACTGGTGAGTTTGATAATACTGCCCTACACGGGGGTTTAAGCGATTTAGGGAAACAAGTTGTTGAGCTTCTTAATTATTATGGGCTAATGATCGATATTTCACATCCTTCAAAAGAGGCAATAAGACAAATGATAGAACTAAGTAAAGCCCCTGTAATAGCTTCACACTCTTCAGCAAGAGCATTAAGAGATCATCCTAGAAATCTAGATGATGAGCAGCTTAATTGGGTAAAAGAAAATGGTGGAGTTATTCAAACTACAGCTCTTGGAGCATTTTTAACTGACCGTGAGGATCCTTCGCCTAATATGGATGATTTTATGGATCACATAGACTACATGGTAGATAAAATTGGAATTGACCATGTTGGAATTAGCTCAGATTTTGATGGAGGTGGAGGAATAGTAGGCTGGGAGGATGCCTCTGAGACAATGAATGTAACAAAAGCTCTTAAAGAAAGAGGCTACACTGACTTAGAAATTGAAAAATTATGGGGTGGGAATTTACTTAGAGTACTTGATGAGGTGCAAGAAATAGCTGCAAAATTACAAGCAGGGGACTTATAGCTTTAGTTTAAGGCCAAGTCTTGCAATATTAAATCCTTTGCTAAGAACATATTCTGATAACTCACTTTTTGGGTCTAACATAATGTTTGTGTGATTCATATGTATGAAATATACCTTGCTTTTATCTTCTGTTGTCAAATTATCTAGAAGACTAATAGTCTCGCTTACTAGTGGATGAGGAATTTCACCAATATCACGATTTATCTCCTTTGAATCATAGAATGTTGCATCCAAAAGTAAATAATCAAACTCTTGAACGAGTTCGATTAGATTTTTATCCCACTTTTCCCATTTATCAATATCAGGTATAAACAAAGCCTTTTTATTTTTTCCTATTATCTGATATGCTGCTGTCTCTGAGTATTCATCTCTGTGTGGCACCTTTATTGGTGTTATTGATATATTGCTTAAATAGTTAGCTTTTTGACCAAAATTTATTTCTTGAATATTTATATTATTTATTTCAACTAACTGACTCCAAGGACCATTTGTTTTTAAAAAATTAGCCATTTTAGGCAATACATTGACCTTTAAATCCTTAGATCCTAAAGCTTCTCTTCCAAAATACATGAGGCCTGCGTAGTGTCCTACATGTGCATGAGTTATAAAGATAGACTTTGGTAGAAGAAATTTTCTAAATATTTTTTTTTCTAAATAGTTTAGTTGATATGGCAAATCTGGTGTAGCCTCAAAAAGAATATATTCACTATTTAATGAGTCAATAACTGCAATTGATGTTATAAAATACTCTTCAAATTCATTGAATTTTTCTTTACAAAATTCATGCTTACACCCTATATGAGGAAGGCCAGCATCTTGAACATTACCAAGTATGTAAATGTATTCTGATTGTCCATTCACAAAGTTTAAAAAGCTAAAAAAAATAAAAAGTTTAAAAAATCGTATCAAAATGAAAGATTTAATCCAAAATGGAAATTTCTATTTGGAGCTGGCTCATAATATCTTTTACCAAAAGCATTAATCCTAATATTATCAAAATAAGTAACATCTAACAAATTATTTACCCCGAGATAAATCTCACTATTGTTGAAAATCTGTTTTGAATAAGTAATATTTAATAGATTATAAGAGCTAACCTGTGTCTCATTTAGATTGTCAGCAAAAAGCTCACCGATTAGTCTATTATTAATGATTAGGGTCCCTCTTTTTGATAAATTAAAAATTAATTCAATATCCAATATTTGATCTGGGATACCCGGAAGTGATAAACCCTTAAGATCATTTCCATCAAGCACAAACTCATTAAAGGTATTTTTAGCATTTGTATATGATAAATTTAATTTACCATTAGAAAATAATAATTGTGAACTTAGCTCTATTCCGTACCTTCTAGTAGAACCGACATTTCGATAAAAATTTTTTCCAGGAAATTGTTCAAGCTCGTAAGGTAAAATTTCATTATCAGTATTGATCAAATATGCAATTGCCTCAAAAATTAGTTTTGAATTAGTTTTACGCCACCCAATTTCATAATTTGTAGAAGAGCTAGGATTTAGATTTTTATTTAAACCATTGCTATTTGGATTGTTAGAGAGTTCATTTAAAGTCGGAGTTTCAAAACTAGTGCCACTAGAAAAATAAATATTATTAGCGTCATTTAGAGAATATGAGATGCCAAATGACGGATTGAACTTGTTTAATGAAATGAATGCTTCCGAATCTGTACCTATTCTATTATCATCATATCTAATTCCATAACGAAACAAAAGACCTGATTTATAATCTGTTTGATTAATAAAATATATACCTGTGCTTTTAAATTTTTCAATTTGATCAAACGTGATTTCTCCCTTTTCTCCTAAATTATTTTTAAATCTTTTTCGATCATCTTGCTGATTACTATAGTCCATTCCTAGAGTAATAGTCCTAGTTCTATTATTTGAAAAGAACTGCTTTGAGTATTTTGTACCTAAACCATAATAGTCTCGTTCAAGAAATATAATTCCTCCATAATTAAAAGGAAGCTTTGAATTAAAATCTCTTTTCTGGTAGAAGAAATAACTTTCAATTGTTGAGTTATCATCGTTTAAATATTTCCATGAAAATCCAGTTTTTACATGCTTAACTTTTTCATAAGTATCGTAATCAAAATTATTTTTTCTTGACTGTCGTCTATCATCTTCTACTTCACTAAGTTTTAACCCCCCAGCATCTTTTGCGTATGGGCTATCTGTATAATTTATATGCCACACTATTTTATTTTTTTCATCAAGGTCTCTCAAATATTTAAGATTTAAAATACTAGACTTATAGCCACTAAAATCTCTATAACCATTAGATCTCCTCTTATCATAATGAACAACTAGACTAGAATTTTTCCAATCAAACACTCTTGTTCTTTGTATCGATTGGTATTGATAAGCTCCAAAAATAGCCGAGGTTCTAAAGTATGGTAGTGAACTATCTGATAGAGTATTTATATTAATAACACCCCCTGATGAGTTACCATATAATATTGAGCTTGGACCTCTAATAATTTCAATGTTTGATATAAGACCTAAAGGTAAGTTGTCAAGTTGACTCTGTCCGTCAGGAGTTGTCTCTGGTATTCCATCAACTATTAATTTAATACCTCTGATACCAAATGCTGATCTAGCTCCAAAACCTCTTATTGAAATTCTAAGATCTTGTGAAAAATTATTTGAAGATGATGTATAAAGACCAGGGATTGAATTAGTGAAGTCAGAAAAAGATGACTTAGAAGTGTAATTTTTATTAACAAGTAAGTTTTTTACAGATACTGATAGTGGAGCCTGCTGCTTCCTTATATCAATTCTAGCAGACTTCACAATAACATTATCTAGCTCTATTTTTTGGATACTATCCTGAAAATTGGAGTAAAGGAAAAATGGAATTAATAAAAAAAGTCTACTGATAAACCCTAACATAATCTATTTCATAGGTTGCTTCTTCAAATCCTGGTGCTACATAACCATCAGTCCAATGCCCACCTACTGCTAGATTTAATAGTAAAAAAAATGGCTTGTCAAATGGTGAGTGTTGTGATCCCATAGGAAACTCAAGGTGCATTTCATCATCTATGAAGAACTGAATCTTATCAGGAGCCCATTGTAATGCATAAGTATGGTATTCATCAAATGGATTATCAATAATTTTTTCAGATCTAATAAACCTTTCTTGACCTGTGTCAAAAAAGATTTTGTTTGGAACATTTGTAGTTTGCCTAGAATAGTCTTGAGGACCATAGTGAACAGCGGAGGAGATCAAGCCTGGATCATCATTAGTACTATCTTTTACATAATCTCCATGCTCTAGTATATCTAGCTCACCACAATTCGGCCAACCAATTTCATCTATATTTGCTCCTAGCATCCAAAATGCAGGCCACATACCTTCCCAGTTCGGTAATTTAGCCTTCATCTCAACTCTACCGTATATAAATTCATACTTATCCTGAGTATTAATTCTGGCAGATGTATAATTCTTTCCCTCGTAACTTTCATATTTTGCTGTTATCTTAAGAATACCATTTTCTACTTTTATATTATCTTCTTTATCAGTATAAAATTGTAGTTCTCCATTCCACCAGCTTCCATTATTTGGAGGGATAGTCTCAATATTCCAATTAATATTTGAAAGGGATTCTCCGTCAAATTCATCACTCCAAACAAGTTCATTCTTAAAAGTATATACTTGAGTTTGATTAGAGTTACTGTTATTATTTAAATTAGTTGTATCACTTGAATTATTAAGAATCGGATCATTAGTGTCTGTTTTAGACCCTGCACATGATATGATAATTAACATTAATAGGAGTAAAAAGATTTTAGGCTTCATTTTAAATTTTAAATTTCTTCAAAGCTAATAATATTTATTATTTTTAGTAAAAGTTTTTATATGGAGATAATTCCTAACGATGGAATTTCTATAACATCAATTTACAGAGGCCTTATCGGAGTTGTTAGTATTCTTTTAATAGCTTATTTGCTTAGTAATAATAAAAAAAATATTGATTGGAAAACAATTTTAATTGGACTAGGTAGTCAATTTATAATTGCTATTGGAGTAATTAAAGTAGACTTTGTAAGAAAATTTTTTGAAATAATAGGGCAAGGGTTTTTAGCTGTTGTTACTTATACAAATAAAGGATCCATTTTTTTATTTGGAGAGCTTGCTGATTCAGATAGTTTCGGAGTAATATTTGTTTTTCAAGTTTTACCTGTCATTGTATTCTTCTCTGCATTGACTTCAATATTATATTATTATAAAGTCATTCAAAAAGTTGTTAGTTTTTTTGCATGGATGCTTACAAAGCTTCTAAATATTTCTGGTCAAGAAAGTTTAGCTGTTACAGGTAATATTTTTTTAGGTCAAACAGAAGCTCCTCTTTTAGTAAAGGGATATTTAGATAAGATGAACCGCTCTGAATACTTTGTGCTAATGACTGGCGGAATGGCAACTGTTGCAGGAAGTGTTCTTGCGGCATTTATAGGTTTTTTAGGCGGAGATGATCCTATACAGAGAATTGAGGTAGCTAAAAATCTTATTGTAGCATCTGTTATGGCTGCTCCTGGAGCAATTGTAATATCCAAAATTATGTTCCCTCAAACAGAAAAAATTAATAAAAGTGTTGAGGTTAGTTCAGATATTATTGGAGATAATCTTCTTTCTTCCATTACAAATGGGACAAGAGATGGAATAAAAATGGCCGTGAATGTTGCTGCTATGATTCTAGTTTTTGTAGCCTTAATTGCTTTACTCAATGGCATTTTATTTCAAATCGCAGATCTTTTTGGAATTAACAATTGGGTAAAAGAGAATACTATCTATGGATACTTTTCAATTGAATTAATACTTGGTTATTTATTTGCTCCTCTAATGTGGCTAATTGGGGTTGCCGCAGAAGATACTGCCTTAATGGGACAGCTATTGGGTATAAAAATGGCAGCAAATGAATTCGTTGCATACATTGAGTTAGCCAACCTCAAAACAGTTACAAGCATGGTTCATTTAAACTATGAGAAGTCAATAATAATGGCAACAATAATGCTCTGTGGATTTGCAAATTTTTCATCAATAGGGATCCAAATAGGAGGAATTGGTATCCTAGCTCCTAACAAGACTAAAATATTAACTGAACTAGGATTTAAAGCAATGATTGGTGGAACATTGGTTTCATTATTATCAGCAACTTTTGTAGGAATGTTATTGGGCTAATCCTTGGAAGATAATCTTCTCCAAAACTTCATTAAAATAAAAAAAGAGATTATTGAGATTGATATAAAAATAAATCCAGTAGTTATTTGTGAATATAAAATATAACCTATTCCAAAAAGAATACTGTATATCGATATACTACCGAACACCATACAAAGAATTCCATTTGGAACATCCCACTTCTCTTTTTTTCCAACTATTTCTATTCCACTTGATTCTGATATATCAATAATCTTTTTCCATCCAGGTCCTCCAGGTTGAATCTTTTTATAAAAATTTTGTAGAGTCTCAATTTTTGCGGGAGGTGTTATCAAAGTAGCAATTATCCAGCAGATAGTAGTTATTGTAACTCCAATAATTAGTTTTTCTTCTACAGATAAGTTATTTGGGAATATGAATTCAAATCCTAAAGCAACTATAAATGAAACTATCATTGCTGTAAGCTCACTATAAACATTGATTCTATACCAGAACCATCTTAGTATAAATATTAGACCTGTACCTGCACCAATTTGAAGAATTATTCCAAATGCTTGAAGCGAATTATTAAGATAAAGTGCAAAAAAAGCTGATATTATCATTAATAAAACTGTGAAAATTCTACCTATCATAACATAGTGTTGTTCAGATTTATTTTTTACATAAAATCTTCTGTAAAAATCATGAACAAGATAAGACGAGCCCCAATTTAAATGTGTTGAAATTGTAGACATAAATGCTGCAATTAAAGATGCTACTAGAAGACCCAAAAGACCAGAAGGAAGAAAAGAAATCATTGCAGGATAAGCAAGATCATTACCTACTATAGTATTAGGAAATGCCTCCTGAAGTGATTCAATATTTGGATATACTACTATAGAAGCTAGAGCAATAAGGATCCATGGCCATGGTCGAACTGCATAATGCATAAAATTGAAAAGAAGTGTTGCCCAAATAGCATTTTTTTCATCTTTAGCAGACAACATTCTCTGAGCAATATAACCTCCACCGCCAGGCTCTGCACCAGGATACCATACTGCCCACCACTGAACAGCCAGCGGGATTATAAAAACAGCAATAAATAAATCTTTATCAGCTATATCTGGAATTAAACTTAACTTAGGAATTACATCAGGATGATTAAGAAGATTTGATAATCCTTGTATTTGTGGTAGTGATACAATCTCATAAGCTGCCCAAAAAGTTGCAAGCATTGCTAGAACAAATTGAAAAAAATCAGTAATAATTATACCTCTAAGCCCTCCAATTGAGCTGTAGATTACTGTAATACTGCAAGAGATAAATAAAGTTTCTACTGGCGATAAACCTAACAGTGCACCCCCAATTTTAATTCCAGCTAAACAGACACTAGCCATAATTAAAATATTAAATACGGCACCTAAATAAAAAGCTCTAAAGCCTCTAAGAAATGCAGCTCCTTTTCCACTATACCTTAGTTCATAAAATTCAAGATCAGTTAGTACTTTTGATCGTCTCCAAAGTTTCGCGTAAATAAATACTGTAAGCATACCTGTTAATAGGAATGCCCACCAAACCCAATTTCCTGCAACTCCATTTGTTCTAACAATATCAGTAACAAGATTAGGTGTATCCGCAGAGAAAGTTGTTGCAACCATTGATATTCCAAGAAGCCACCATGGCATTTTTCTTCCAGATAAGAAAAATTCAGTAACATCCTTGCCAGATTTTTTTGAAACTACAATTCCAATTAAAAGAGATATTACAAAAAAGGCAAATATTATTAACCAATCAATGTTTTCAAGTTGCATGTTAAAGGTTTATCTTAGCATTAAAATTGCAAGATTGATTCATTCAAGTAAATATATAATTATTTTATTCTTTTCAATAATTTTTATTGGGATTGGATTTGCACAGGATAATTCATCTGGGTCTTCCGGTAGTCCATTTATTCCATTAGTGCCTGAGTCTAAAAAGTCTCTTTTAAATCTTAAGAAAAAAGAGAATCCATACCTCAAAAAATTTGAAAATAAAGAGAAAAAAAAATTTTTTCCTGACGAAAATGTAAAGAAAAATAATCCTGAAAGATTTATCAATTCTAACGAATTTTATCTTTCAAGACTGAATAAAAAGGAGTCTGAATCAAATAAAAATATCAACAAGTTTAAAGTAGATCAATTTCTTGGAGAAATAAGAAATGATGGTGAATACGTAAATATAATATTAAGAGATCATGAGTATCCTGACGGAGATTTAATTAAGGTTGAAGTAAATGAGGATGTAGTAATGCCAGCTATTTTATTAACTGAGAAAGCTAAGGGTTTTAAACTTGATCTAAAAAGTGGATTTAATGTAGTTGACTTTGTTGCATTAAATCAAGGTTCATCTGGTCCTAATACTGCTGAAATTATAGTATATGATGACCAAGGTAATCTCGTAGGAACTAATAGGTGGAACCTGGCAACTGGTGTAAAAGCTACATATATAATTTATAAAAATTAACTGTAGACTTCAAGCATAGAGTTAATGAACCTATCAACTTCTTCGCTAGTTCCAGTGCTAATTCTACACCAATCATAAAATGGAGGAAAAGGTCTTCCAATTCTTACTCCTTTTGAAATCATCTTGTTTGAAAGTTTATCGATATGAATCTTTGATTCAAAAAAAACAAAATTAGTGCTTGATTTTATATATTTTAAATTTAAATAATCCAAGACCTTGTATATCTTTTCTTTCTCTTCATTTGCTTTTCTAAGTGAGAATTCATAAAAGTCAGCATCTTCTAGTGCCTCAGTAGCAGCAGCAACTGCAAGTACATTAGTTTGAGCAGGGATTTTTGGTCTTCCATAATTAGAGTAATCTCCAAATAATTGATCTGCTAACTCAGGTTTTAATACTAAATAACCAATACGTAAACCGGCAAGACCATATACTTTGGAAAAAGTTCTTGAAATAATTATATTTTTATTCTCTCTAACTAAATAGTCCATTGATGGATAGTCTGATTCATTTATATAATCATAATAAGCTTCATCACAAAAAACTATAGTTTTATCTGTTGTATCTTCACAAAAACTGCTAAGTGAGTTTTTTTCTAATAATGTACCTGTTGGATTATTTGGATTAGCAACAAAAACCATTTTAGTTTTTTCATCAATATTTTCTTTAATTTTATTTAAATCATAACCCATATTTGAGTCAACAGGCACCCATTTGATCTTTCCTCCCCATGCTTCAGCATAACTCATAAGTGCCAAGTATGTTGGCTTAGCTGCAACTATATTTCCACCCTTTTTTGAGATTGCAAGTCCTGTAACTCGTAAAGCTTCATTTGAACCGCCAGTAATTACAATACTCTCAGGGGCGACTCTATGTTTATCGGCTAGTTTTTTTTGTAATTCAAGTACATACTCATAAGGATATCTACAGGCGTTAGTAAAGGAATCTTTTATTGCATTGAGGACCCTTTCAGAAGGTCCATAAGGATTTTCATTTGAACTTAGCTTAACTACTGAAGATAGTGGCCTTGGATTATACTTCTTAATTTCTTCAGCTGATAAAATTGAAGGTGTTAACATTAAACCACCTATACCTAGGGAGGATTTAAACCATTCGCGTCTTGATTGCATAATAAAGTAATTTTTTAATAAATTAAAAAAGATAGTATTCTTTTCAAAATTTAATCGTTAATTTTCAACATGGCAGATCTCTTTAATGTTATTGAAAGTATAATAAATCAAATTATAGCTCCTCTAAACTGGATAATGCTTTTTTTAATAATTGGAGGAGGAATTTATTTAACAATTATTTCAAAAGCAAATCCATTGATGAGGGTGGTTTCTGGGTTTAAATTAATGCTAAGGAAAGATGCCTCAAATATTGGAATTTCAAGATTTCAAGCCTTATCAGCAGTTCTTGCTGCTACCGTTGGTCTTGGAAATATTTCAGGTGTATCCATCGCAATTAATCAAGGTGGTCCAGGTGTACTCGTATGGATGTGGGTAACTGCGTTAATTGGAGCATCAATTAAGTTTTTTTCAGCTTCTCTTGCTGTTAGTCTAAGAAAAAAAGATGAAAATGGAGATTACCAAGGTGGACCAATGTATTACATGAGTATGGGTATAAAAAAATGGGGCCGTCCGTTAGCAATATGGTTTTCGATAGCTGGTTTAGTTGGAGTATTACCAGCTTTTACCGCTAATCAATTAACACAGTCATATATTGATGTATTAAATCCAAATGAGTTTTTAGATATAGGAAATTTGAGATGGAAACTTATCATAGGAATAATATTTACAATTTTGACATCATTTGTAATTTTTGGTGGATTGAAATCTATAGTAAAAGTGACCTCAGGTCTAGTCCCTGTTATGGTAATTTTATATTTTATTCTTGGACTCTATATTTTAATTTCTAACCTCAATGCTATTCCATCTACTTTTTATTTAATTTTTAGCGAAGCTTTCAATTTGAATACAATGGTTCAGGGAGGTTTTTGGGGATTAGTACTAATAGGTATTAGACGAGCTGTTTTTTCAAGCGAAAGCGGTGTGGGGCTTGCACCTATATACCACGGTCAGTCTACCACAAAACAAGGAACGGATGAAGGCCTTGTCGGTATGCTAGGTCCTATACTAGATACAATCTTAGTATGTACTATCACTGGTTTAATAATTATTATTAGTGGAGCATACCTTGAGACAGATTTAAATGGAATTGTTTTATCCCTTGAGGCTTTTAGAATATTATTCTTTGGTTTTGGAGATTATATTCTTATAATTATGATATCCATTTTTGGTATTTCAACATTATTTACATATTCATATTACGGGGTAAAATGTTACGGATTTTTAACTACTCCAAAAAATGGTAAATATTATAATATAATATATGTTATAGCTATAATAATTTCCTCAATTCTTACTGTCGAAATTGTAATTGGTTTAATTGATATTGCTTTTGCACTTATGGCAATTCCAAATATGATTGCCATAATTTATTTATCTAAAATTGTTACTAGAGAAATGAAGTCCCGATCTTGGATTTAGTCTACATAATCTATAGGTGGTGGACCTGGATCTAAATAAGGATCATATTCATAGTCTCCAATCCTTTCATCAAATTCTTTCTTTATTTCTTCCCTTAATTTTTTATCCTTGTAAATATCTATCATTGACATTCCAAGTGCTTTTGCAGCATGGAGCATTCCTTTATGGCCTATTGACATGCCAGAACTTGCAACAACAGACCATGAGTGCCAAGGAACACCTTTTGGTGCAGTTGTGGCAGCTAAGCTTACAACCGGAACATTATAACTTACATCTCCTACATCAGTAGAGCCTCCTCCAGGGCTTTCTAAAGTCTCTCTTAATGGTCTAATTTTACCATCAATTCCTAATAATGGTTTACCATTATTTTTTTGCATTTCATGCGCAAAATCAATCTCTTCTTTAGTGTATTGAATATCGCCCAGAATCTCGAGATTATTTTGCATTATTACTCCCCCAGTTCTATTGGGAAGAAGATCATGAATACCTGAAATTAGTGAGACTTTATGATCAACATTTGCCATAATTGCTGCACCTCCTGCCATTTTTCTAACTTGATCATAAACAGGCTGAAGTCCTTCTTTTGTAATATCTCTAACTCTAACCCAGATTCTTGAATAATCTGGAACAACATTAACAACTTTTCCTGCATCCTGTATATGGTAATGCATCCTTACTGAGGGTTTCACATGCTCTCTATAGGCGTTAATTCCTGAAGTATATAGTTCTAATGCATCATTTGCGCTCCTTGCATTCCAAGGGTCAGCAGACGCATGAGCAGACTGTCCTGTAAACTCAACCATAAAATCTACAAGCGCAAGAGATGGTTGAACATTTGCTTCAGTTTTGTCTGCAGGATGCCAATCCATAACTATATCTACATCGTCAAAAACTCCTTCTCTTATCATCCAAAGCTTTCCAAAAAACTTTTCTTCCGCAGGTGTACCAAAAAACTTTATAGTTCCATTTAAATCTCCTTTTTCAATTAATTCCTTAATTACAACTGCCGCACCAAGACTTGCTGTTCCAAAAAGATTATGTCCACATCCATGTCCTGCTCCTCCTTCAACTAGCACACTATTATAGGGAACTGTTGCTTGAGATAACCCAGGTAATGCATCAAATTCTCCAATTATACCTATTACAGGTTTACCTTCTCCATATGTTGCTGTAAAAGCAGTTGGCATACCTGCTAGTCCTTTTTCAATTTTCATACCGTTATCTTTAGCATAGTTAATTAGATACTCTACGGATTTTTCCTCTCTAAATGCAACTTCAGCAGCTTCCCATATATTATCACTTAGATTTGTTAATTCTGTAGATTTTTGTTCTAAAGAATTAAGTAATTCTTTTTTTAACTTATTTACACTTTGCGAGTTTGCTGATAGAATTGCAACAATAGTTAATACAGCAGTCAAAAGTTTTTTCATTAGTTAATAATTTAAAGTTTTATTAAGAATGTAATTTACAAATAATATTTATTTTAGATTATGAGACTGTTTAAAGATGTGAAAGGGAACAATATTGATCCAGTAAATCATACTTTGTCTATATTAAAAAACTACCCCCATGCTAAAATTCATATAGGCTCAGACTCTCAAAACATAGGTAAAAAAACAAATTATACTAGTGTTATTGCATATAGACTTGGCACTCGAGGTGTTCATTATATTCTTAGCAAATCGTCCTGTGATGTTATAAATGATATTTGGAAAAGACTTTGGCTTGAGGCTGAATACAGTATAAAAGTTGCAGAATGGCTAACTAAGCAGGTTAGTGTTAAAGTAGAAATTGATATGGATTATAACTCTGACGAGAATCATCGTTCGAATAAATTAATATCTGCTACTAAAGGTTGGGCTAACTCACTTGGCTATAAAGTTAATGTAAAACCAAATAATCAAATTGCAACAAGAGCTGCTGATCATCACTGTAAGTGAATTAATCAATAAGCTCTTTGAAAATTTTTTCTCCTCCATATCTGATTACATCAGTAGATGGCAGGCCAGTATCCTCTTCGATCTTTTTGATTATGTCATTTGCTTCTTTTTCATTCATCATTATCGTATTTAATGCAATACCTATAACCTTAGCCTTTGGATATGTTCCTATAACAGAGGATAGCTTTTCGTTTAGGTCAATAAATTTTTTAAGATTAGGAATTTTAATTTTATCAATTGACCTTAGAGATTTATTTCTTGCTATATGACATAAAATCATATGAGTAGGGCACGTTCCTCTCATCAAGGGAAGTGTTGCAGAACTTCCTGGATGAAGAATAGAACCCTGACCCTCTACAATTATAATATCCTTATTACCCTGTTCCAAAACAGCTGACTCAACAGCACCACATGCATGATCAATCTTATATGCATCTAATGGAATGCCTGAACCTGTTACCGTAATTCCAACTTGACCAGTAGCAATAAACCCTACATTAATATCATTTTCTTTTAAATACGAGTATAGTTCTAAACCTACTGTCATTTTCCCAGCCGCCATGTCTGTACCTATCATTAAAACTCTTTTATTATTTAATTTAGCAGATCTAGCAGATCCTATGTTTGGTATGAACTGAGGTTCTCTAGTATCCCAGATCCATTGACCTTTTTGATTCAATAATTTTGAAAAATCTGGAGCTACCCTATCATGTAATCCATTAATAATAGACATACCTTTATTGAGTGCCTCTTTTATAACTGCATCCCATGATTTAGGCCTAATTCCTCCTGATGTTAGTACTCCAAGTAATAGAACATTTGCGCCCATTTGTTTTGCGATTTCAACACTCTCTACTACTGGAATGTTTTTTTTTATTATTGATACATCTGCAATTTTTTTTCCAGCAAAAACAGAATCAATTACACACACGATTTCATTGTTTAGATATCTTAAAGCACTAATACCCATTTTACCATAGTCGTCATCAATACTGGACTCCATCCATATTGCAATTTTATCAGTTGGTTTAAGCATAATTATCTAGTTTTAATTTTGCTCCATGGCCATATTTATTACTAGTCATTGTAATGCCATTTTGCATAAAAGCCCCCTCTGATGGATCTGGGTCTAAATTATAATGAGAGTCCAGGTCTACATAATCTATTATTCCACTAATTGATGCACCTGCTGATATTGCTACAGATGATTCACTCATACATCCAATCATAGTTTTTAGACCAAATGATTTTGCAGTGTTTAAAATTTTTAATGCCTCGGTTATACCGCCACACTTCATAAGCTTTAGATTAATACCATCTACATACTGAGAATGTTTAACTACATCTTCAGAAAATCTACATGATTCATCAATTATAATTGGGAGTGGCCTTCCCTTAAATAGATATTTAAGATTATCTTCATCACCTTCTTTAAGAGGCTGCTCAATGTACTCAGCTTTTCTATCTGACAGCCATTTCATCATTATTTTGGCATCATCTAATGACCATCCTCCGTTAGCATCAACACGAATTGAAATATTAGAGTTTTTTGTTGATTGAATAACTTGCTCATAAATTTCTTTATCGAAGTCAATACCCTCTGGTGATCCTAACTTGATTTTCAAGGCTCTTATTTCTTTATTAGTTATTAATTCTTCAACTCTTTCTTTAATTATTTCGGGAGGATTAATTCCAACAGTAATTGATGTAGGCATAGATGGTTTTGGCAGTCCAAATAAATCATTAATTGATAATCTTGATTTCTTAGCCTTCCAATCCCATAAAGCCATATCTAATGCAGCAAAAGCACAAGGAGGTATATTTAAATCTTTAGCTTTTTTATTTACTTCATATATTGAAAGAGAACCAATACCAGATTCAATAAAATCTAGAAGAGAGTTTTCAGCTATATCTATTGAATTAGCCCCCTCAGTTTTTCCTGGTGCACACTCCCCCCATGCATTAATTCCATCACTAATTAATTCAATAAATAAATTTGTAGACTTATTGTGTACTCCTCTACTTATTTGAAGAGGGTATTTTTTTTTTAGATTGACCTTATGTAAGTTTATTATCATCTCTATAAAATGATAACCTAATATAAGAGTTTTACTTTATTGTTAGTTTAAAAGCATCCAATGTTTCTCTTTTATAGATAGGAGTTCTATTCCTTCTTGTAATCCATTTAAGCTTACCCTTAAGATGATATCTTGTAAGTGTACTCTCGCTTAAACCAAGATACTGCGCTGCTTTGTTTTTAGGAAGATATTGAACATGTTCTGGGATATTTGAAATATCGTAGTCTATTGATGAAACTTCTCTAAAGCTTCTTTCGATCTCAATATCTTCTTTTTTTACCCTTTTTCCATTGATATAAACTGATCGAACACCACTAGGGAAATTTTCGATTTGATCAGGCTCTAAAAAAAAGTCTCTAGACATTAATTATAAATTGGTTATCAGTTAATTTTATAGCTAGCCTGTAAATGTAGGAAAAAAAAATTATATTTTTGTAAATATCTATCTACTAAATAGATAACATGAGACAAATACTAATATTTATTATTACTTTCTTGATGCATTCTGAAGCAATATGTCAAAAAAACACAACAAGTTTTAATTATGGAACTAGAAATTATGCTTCAAATAAAAATTCATTTAAATATGGTATTTTAGGAGCTAATCAAGACGCAATTGGTTCACCAACTGGTCTTATTGCAACAATAGTAAGATTAGTCCCTAGTGCTAAAAAAATTTCTGATAGATTTGGGAATGAAAATATTTCATTAAGAGGTCGAAATTCATTAGAGTTTGGAGATGAAATTATTTGGGATATAGATGGTCAAATTTTTCAAAGTCCCCCAATAATTAGTATTAATCAAATAAGATATCTTGAGATACTAAAAGGACTGTCTGCGACAAATAAATATGGAAGTGAAGGTGGTGCTGGAGTTATTGTTATAAAAACTTCTGTAAATGTGGACAATCAAGACTTAATTAATTCAGCTAAAAATCTTTGGAAAAGAGCCTATATTAAAAATTGAATTATGTTGAAACTTTATTAATCATTTGATTCTAATTAACTTTATAAAAATATATTACATGAAAAAATTAATATTAATTGTTTTAACTATCTGTTCAACTCAATTTACGTATACTCAGAATGATGAATCTGATAATATACTTGATAATGTTATCTCATCAACAGATGTAGTTGATGCGCTTGTAAATCGAGTTCCAGGTGCAAAAAGAATTTATGATTCTAGAGGTTACAAAAATATCAAACTTAGAGGTCGTCAATCACTTCAAACAGCTAGTGATCAAGTATTATGGGAAGTTGACGGTCTACTATATTACAATCCGCCTAATTTAGATATTAGTCAAGTAAAGTATGTAGAAGTCCTTAAAGGCCTGGCTGCAACAAACAAATATGGAAGCGAGGGCGCAGGGGGAGTAATAATAATTAAAACACAGGTAAATCCAGATAAAATTAGTAGTAGAAAAAACTTATGGAATCAAGATAATAATCAGAATAAACCTGTAGGAAAAAAAGATAAAAAAATAAAGAAGAAGAAGGAGAAGAAGAATGAAAAAGCAAACAAATCTTGATTCAAAATCATTAAAATAAAAAATGAAAAAAACAGGTATTCTTTTATTGTGTTATTTTTTATTAATAGGTTGTAATTCTGTTATTAATAGCAGCGTATCTGACTTAGAGTCTTTACAACTTAAAAGTTCATTTGTTGATTTGGAAGAAAATAATTTAGACCTCTCAAAGTTTAATAACGGAAAAGTTGTAATTAGCTACTGGGCAACATGGTGCGCACCATGTATAAAGGAGATGCCCAGCATCAAAAGAGCTGAGGAAATATTAGATGACTACGGCTATACTTTTTTATTAGTTTCAGATGAGACAATTTCCAAGATATCTAATTTTAAAAATGAAATGAATTTTGATTTAAAGTTTTTGAAATCTAATAAATCCTTTGAAACACTTGGCGTTTATGCTATGCCTACTTCATATATTTTTAACGAAAATGGAGAAATAGTTGAAACTATTGTAGGGGTAGTAGAGTGGGATTCTGATGAAATTATAAATAAATTAAAGAGACTTTAATATGAAAAAATCTATTTTAATTTTGGCTTTATTGGGTATATTATCTTGTAACTCAAAAGATATCCTAATAGAAGAAATATCTTTTTTATATGATAACAGCAATGCACAGCCTAGTTTAGTTTCAAATGATGGTTCATTATCACTGACTTGGATTTCTTCTGATGAGGATATGAATACTGAATTAAATTTCAGACAGTACCAAGATGAAGAATGGACAAGTACCCAAAAAATAGCAATTGGTTCTGATTGGTTTGTAAATTGGGCTGATTTTCCAACTCATGCAATTAGTGGAAACCAATTTCTAACAAGCTATCTCAAAAAATCTGCTTCTGGTATATATACTTATGATGTTTTTTTAAGCCTACAGAATCTGTCAGGAGAAAAAATAAAAGAAGATTTTATTTTAAATACTGATGGTTTTAAAGCAGAACATGGGTTTGTTAGTATAGTTGCAAAAGATGACGAGGGGTTTCTAGTTACATGGTTAGATGGAAGAAATACAGTAAATAAAGATGACGAGGGAAATCATAAACCCATGACCATTCGATTTGCTGAAATCACAAATGCTGGGGATATTATTAATGAGGTTGAATTAGATGCATCTGTTTGTGATTGTTGTCAGACATCAATAACAAATACTGACAAAGGTCCATTAGTTGTATATAGGGATAGAAGTGAGAAAGAAGTTCGAGATATATATGTAACAAGAAACATAGATGATAAATGGGAGGCTCCCGCTCCAGTTCATAATGATGGATGGGTAATATACGGATGTCCTGTAAATGGTCCCAAGGTTGTTTCTCATTCTAATAATATCGCTGTAAGCTGGTTTACTGTTTATGAGGGAAAACCGAGAGTTAATCTTTCGTTTTCAGAATCTTATGGTTCTTCTTTTAGTACTCCAATACAAATTAATGATCATAATGCCATTGGTAGAGTAGATGTTGTTTACTTAAATGATGAGGAAGTACTAGTTAGTTATATGGAGGATGATGATTTTGATACATATTTAAGATTAAAGAAAGTTTCTATAGATGGAAAAGTTTCAAAGCCAATTACAATTTCTAAAATTGATAGTGGGCGTAATACAGGTGTACCACAATTAGAAATACTTAATGACGAAATATTTATTGTTTGGACTGTTTTTGAAAATGAAAATAATCAATTGAAGACAGTAAAATTAAATTCCAAAGAAATATAAAGCTTGAAAAATTATTTCTTTATAACATTACTAATAATATCTAGTTGTTCAGATATTCCAAGAGATCAAAATTTTGATTCAGCAGAAATTATCGAGACAGTTGTTTTGCCAAAAATTGTAAATGAAACCTCTGGATTAGAAATTCTAAACGAAGTCTTTATAACTCATAATGATTCTGGAGGAGATCCAAGTTTGTATTTTTTTAATCTTAATGGTGAGATCACAAATTCTAAAAAACTAGAACAAGAATCTTTTTGGGAAATTTATAATAATGACTGGGAAGATATTACAGCTGACAAAGATTATATCTACATTGCTGACACAGGAAATAATTTTGGTACAAGAGATAACCTAAGCATTATAAAAGTCAAAATAAGTGATTTTAGTGTTGATAGTAAAATTGATATTTTTTATTCTGATCAAGAATCCTTTTTTCCTTCTTTAAAACATAAATATGATGCAGAGGCCTTATTGATCATTGAAGATAAATTAGCTCTATTTTCAAAAGATAGAGACTCCCTAAATACAGATCTTTATTTAATTGACGATACGATAAAAGGAAAACAAGAATTATCGAGTATTGCAAAATTTAATGTTAATACTTTGATAACAGGTGGAGACTATAATATCGAGACTGGTATTTTAGCTTTGGTAAGCTACTCGTCTAAAAGAAATTTTTTTTTAAATTTCCTAAGAGATGATCAATATTTAATCTTATTTGAAGATTTTGATATTGAAAACCCTCTTAATAACTCATTTAAAAAGTATAGAATCCCAATTGAAAGGGCTCAGATAGAATCTGTAAAAATTATTAATGATAAGTTGTTTTGGGTAACTTCTGAAGATGAAGGAATTGGGAATCCATATATGTATAAGCTAGAAGTAAAGTAGAAAAAAACGCTCCTAACAAAACCAATTAACAAAAATTCAAAATTAACCTAGCTAAAAAGGACTAAAAATGACCTAGGAGCGTTTGTGAATCAACACACTAAAAATAGGTTTATTTTTCGTAGTATTTTTTTAAAGAAAAGTTAAAATTATTTAAGATTATATGTCAAACTAATTTTTAAGAACGGATGTCTTTTAGTTCTTTGATTGTTAGTGTCTTTTGACATTGAATTGAAAGAGGTAAGTATCTGTAAATCTCTAAAATTTTTTTTGAATCCGACTAAAAATAAATTTCTAAAATTATTAGACTCCATCACCAAATCTGCCTTATCATTAAGTAGGCTTCCTTCAAGTTTAAAATCATGGAGAAAGTACTCCTGCCTTGTGCCTATAAAAAAAGAAAACTTTGAATCACCATTAATGATAAAATTGTCTGAGAATCCAAACCATTGTAGGTCTCCAATAAATAGCCCTAACTCTAAACCTGACATAATTTGGTATGTCCCAAGTCTAGAGTATAATTCAGATGTAATACTAATATTGTCTTTAATATTAAGTCCTTTAAAATAACTTGCTAATAAGTTAAGCTGAAGTTCCTGAGGCATCTGCGATTCCCATTTAAGATTAGGTAGATTTAAAATTAAGTCATGATATAAATTTTGCATACCTCTTGCTAATGAAGCATCTCCTGTGATACCAATTTGACCTCCAAAGGAATAGCTTGAAGAACTGGTTAATTTTTTTTGTTTTTGATACTCAAGATATAAATACCCGCTATATGGATAGTCATATTTATTCGGATCAGACTCATATCTCATTGAGGGCGTATAAATTAACTGTCCAATTTTAAATTTATTTAATGATATTTTATCATTTTTTGTATTTGGAGTCATAAGTGTTAGGAAGATTCCGCTAGAATAATAAAAGTCTCTATCAAAGTACAGATCATTATCAACATCCAAATTTAACTGCTTCTGTGAAATAGCTTCATTGGGTAATAAGCAGAATAAAAGTGTTAAAAATGAAAGTATAAGTTTTTTCAAATGCATTAATTTTACTCTAATTTAATATTTTAAAATCTTCTATGATTAAAATTGAATTGGCAACGCAGAATGAATTAGATAGAGTTAAGGAAATCGCTGAGGCTTGCGCTAAAAATATGATTGAGAATAATATTTTTCAATGGAATGATAAATACCCTAGTAGAGAAATATTTAAAGAAGATATTAAAAATAAATCTTTGTATGTATCTAAGATTAATCATGAAGTAGTTGGGTGTATTATGCTTTCATCCTTCAAAGATGATGTTTACAAGAGTGTTAATTGGATTACGCCAAATGAATATAATTTATATATTCATAGATTAGCAGTTCACCCTATTTTTCAAAAGAAAGGTATAGCAAGAAAAATGATGGATTTTGCTGAAGATTTTGCAAAATCTAATGACTATATATCTATAAGATTAGATACATTTAGTCAAAATCCAAGAAATAATAAGTTTTATAAATCCAGGGGTTACAATAAATTAGATGATGTTTATTTTCCTAAACAAAGTGAATTTCCTTTTCACTGCTATGAAAAACTTGTAGATTAAAATCCTAGTTCTTCAAGATCTTTTTTCTTTTTTGAGCTCTCAATGTTTAAGTTTTCGCAATCTAATGGAATATTTACAATTTCAGGGACTGGAAAGTCTTCTGTAGAAACTCCAAGATCAGGGTTTAGATATGCGTTTTTCATATACTGAGCCCATATTGGTAAAGCCATTGTAGCCCCTTGACCAAAAGCTATATCCTCAAAGTGAACAGATCTGTCTTCACCACCAACCCAAACTCCAGTTACAAGATTAGGAACCATCCCCATAAACCATCCATCACTTTGATTTTGAGTTGTACCTGTTTTTCCAGCAATTGAATTCTCAAATGCATAAGGATAACCTGTTATTAAGTTTTTATATATATAATTTGTTTCTTCAAGACCTGAATGTCTTAGTCTACCTCCAGATCCATATTTTGTTACACCCTCCATTAAATTAAGAGTAACATAGGCTGCCTCTTCACTAAGTACATCAGTAGTTTGAGGAATGACCTCAAATAAAGGAACTCCATTTTTATCTTCAATTCTTGTTATAAAAATTGGCTCTATATATATACCCTTATTTACAAATGTGCTATAGGCTCCTACCATTTCATATAAACTTATATCTGGTGTTCCTAAAGCTATTGATGGAACTTCTGGTAAATAAGATTTAATCCCCATTTTCTTCATTAAAGTCACAACAGGTTTAGGGCCAACTTGATCCATTAATCTTGCACTAATTGTATTAATTGAGTTTGCTAAAGCATTTTTTAAGTTTCATTTTCCTCCATCTCTCTGATCGCATCGCAGAAAGTTTTAATAATGTATCTACCTGACCTTCCCTAAGATCCCTAAATGGAGGTGTTGGGTTTTCTTCACTTTCTTTATTTTGATAAAAAAATTCAGATTGAAGATTTTTCATATGGTCATTTACAGACTGCTCAGCAATTGATTGAAGTCTAGAGTCTATAGTAGTATAGATCCTTAGTCCATCTCTATACAAATTGTACCTTGATCCATCTTCTTTGGGATTTTCTCTTAACCAGTTATTCATAAACTCTTGTAAGTAAGCTCTAAAATATGTAGCTAATCCTTCCCTATGAGATTCAGGGGTGTAATCAATATTAAGGGGTAGGCTAGATAAAGAATCACGTTCTTTTTTAGTTATCATTTTATTCCTCTCCATCTGCTGGAATACAACATTTCTCCTTTCAATTACTAGTTCTGGTCTTCTAAGAGGATTATATAATGATGAATTCTTCAACATTCCAATTAACATAGCAGCATCTTCAATAAGTAAGCTGTCTGGAGTTTTGTTAAAGTAGATTTTTGATGCAGACCTAACACCATCTGCTGTATTATTAAAATCATAGATATTCAAATACATTGCAATGATTTCATTTTTGGTATACCGTTTTTCTATTTGAATTGCTAATACCCATTCTTTTGCTTTTTGAAGGACTGCTTGGACAATGTTTCTTGATCTAACTCCAACAAAAAGTTGTCTAGCTAATTGTTGAGATATTGTACTTGCCCCACCTCTGGTATTTAAAAAAGCTATCGCTCTTAATGTAGATCTTACATCTATCCCTGGGTGATCATAAAACCTTTCATCTTCAGTTGCTATAAGGGCATCAACTAAGTTTTTAGGAAGCTCATTATATGTAATTGGTGTTCTGTTATCATTAAAATAAAACTTTCCTAATATTTCTCCATCTGATGAAATAATCTGAGTGGCTAAGTTTGTGTTTGGGTTTTCGAGTTGTTCAAATTCTGGCATTTCTCCAAACACACCATTACCAGCTAGAATGAATAATCCAAAGAATGAAATCATTCCTGTTATTACAGCAAACCACATTAATCTAATTTTAAGTTTTTTTCTCATTTTAACTTAGCTTATACTTTAATTTGTCAGACCTACCCTTCTTAAAAATTTTATTACTATTATGTTTTCCTCTCCTTAACTTTTTTTGTTCTTCGTATGATAGCTCAATGATATTCATACACTCATCTGAACAACAGCTCTTCATTTTTTGTCTGCATCTTTCACACTGAATAAATAGTAAATGACATGCTTCATTAGAACAGTTAACATGAGTGTCACATGGTTCTCCACATTGGTGACAGTTAGAAACAATATCGTCTGAAATTCTCTCACCTCTTCTTTCATCAAAAACAAAATTCTTGCCAAGAAAATTATTATTCAATTTTTTTTCTTTTATCTGTCTTGAATATTCAATAATACCACCCTCAAGTTGATAGACATTTTTTATACCTTTATGTTTAAGATAAGCACTCGCCTTTTCGCATCTAATCCCTCCAGTACAATACATTAGATAATTTTTGTCAGAACCATTTTTTTCAAGTTCATTATCAATTGTCTCAAGTGACTCACGAAATGTATCCACATTTGGCTTTATTGCTCCTTTGAAAAAACCTATTTCACTTTCATAATGATTTCTCATGTCTATACACACGGTATTACTATCATTAAGCATTTTATTGAAGTTTTTTGCATCTAGATGTTTTCCAATATTAGTAACATCAAAAGTTTTGTCATCCAAACCATCCGCAACTATTTTTTTTCTGATTTTGATCGTAAGTTTTAGGAAAGATTTACTGTAATGTTCAAGTGCAAAATTTAATCTTATTTTATTAAGTGGAATAATATCTTGTAGAGTTTCTTTAAACTTATTTATGTTCTCTTTAGGAACGGAAAGCTGAGCATTAATTCCTTCATTTGCAATATATATTCTACCTAAGATATCTAGCTTGGACCATGTCACAAAGAGATGATCTCTAAATACTTTAGGATTGCCAAGTTTAAAATATTTATAAAAAGATAAGGTAATTCTCTCTTGAGAATTTTCATCAATAATTCTGGCACGATCTTCAGCGCTAAGTTTATTGTACA
>CACGZJ010000003.1 GCA_902577515.1 uncultured Bacteroidota bacterium
AAAAGGATTTGGAGTTATTATTCGAACAGTAGCAAAAAATAAAACTGTAAGTGAGTTAGAAGGAGATCTAAAAGATTTGATTCTAAGATGGAAAAGGCTTTGTATTAACTTTAGTAAAGCAGACTCATATCCAACAAAAATCTTAGGTGAAGTTAATAGAACTACATCAAAATTAAGAGATATATTTGATGATTCATTCTCAAGTATATATTTAGATGATCCTAATTTATATTCTGAAATAAAGGAATACATAAAAGTTATAGCTCCAGGCAAATCATCAATAGTTAAATTGTATAAAGGTGTAACTCCAATTTTTGAAAAATATGGAATTGAAAGACAGATTAAATCATCATTTGGTAGAACTGTCTCAATGCAAAAAGGAGCATATCTTATTATTGAACATACTGAAGCTCTTCATGTAATTGATGTAAATAGTGGAAACAGATCCAACAAATCAAAAACACAAGAAGAGACAGCTATGGAAGTAAACCTAATAGCTTCAGCAGAAATTGCTAGGCAATTAAGGTTAAGAGATATGGGAGGAATTATAGTCGTCGATTTTATAGATTTAACTACTAGAGAAAACAGAAAAAAGCTTTTTGATCATTTCTGTGCTGAAATGGCAAAAGATAGAACAAAACATAAAATTCTTCCACCAAGTAAGTTTGGATTAATTCAAATAACAAGGCAAAGGGTAAGGCCTGAAATGAGTATTAAGACAAAAGAAGCAAATCCAAATAAAGACTTAGAAGTGGAAGCGCCTATTCTGCTCGTTGACAAAATCAATGCTGAACTTAACAAAATAGTTAAGAATTCGCGCTATAAAAGAGGAACAATATATATTCATGTTCATCCATTTGTAGCAGCGTATATAAATAAAGGTCTATTTTCATTGAAGAATAGATGGAGATTTCATTATAAAAGGGTAATTAAAGTTGTACCTAGGGACTCATATTTATACCTTCAATACAACTTTACTAATAATAGATCTAAAATTTTGAAATAAATGATAATAAAACCGCTTAGAATTTCTAAGCGGTTTTTTTTATATTATAATATGGAATCATCGGTAAAAAGAAAAATTGAAAATTATTGTGCATATCAGGAAAGATGTCATTCTGAAGTCAAGAGAAAATTAAATAGTTTAGGTGTATATGGACAAGATATTGATGAGTACTTATGCTACTTGATTGATGAGAACTTTTTATCTGAAACTAGATTCTCTGAGGCTTATGTGAGAGGTAAGTTTAATAATAATAATTGGGGTAAGATTAAAATTATTAAGGAGTTAAAATCTAGAAATATTTCAGATTGGAATATTAATAATGCATTAGATCAAATTAGTGAAAAAGAATATAATGATAAGCTTAAAAACTTATGTAAAAAAAAGGTTGATTTTAATGATACCCCTCCACCTAAATTAAAAGATAAAATAATTAAAAGTCTAGTGTATAAGGGTTGGGAAATAGATAAAGTAATAAAATTACTTAATCAACTAATAAAGTAACTTGGTTATTATTCATCTCAACTGTTCCTGACTCAATTTTTAGTATTGTTTCTTTCTCAAAAATTTCAAATTGATCCTTAATGCTAGAATCAAGATTTAATTTTCCTATAATTTTAACTTCTCCTTTCTTTAAAGTAGATACAATAGGTGCATGATTATTTAATACTTGGAAATTTCCTAATGAACCTGGAAAGAGGACTGAATCAACTTCTCCTTTAAAAAGAGTTTGCTCTGGAGTAATTATTTCTAAATACATTTTTATTTTGTTTCAGCAAGCATCTTTTCACCTGCTTCAATTGCCTCTTCAATGTTACCTTTAAGGTTAAATGCAGCTTCAGGGATGTGATCAAGCTCACCATCCATTATCATATTGAAACCTTTAATTGTATCCTTAATATCGACTAAAGCACCTGGAATTCCAGTAAATTGTTCTGCAACATGAAATGGTTGAGATAAAAACCTCTGAACCCTTCTTGCTCTTGCCACAGCTAATTTATCCTCTTCAGATAATTCTTCCATACCAAGAATGGCAATTATGTCTTGAAGTTCTTTATATCTCTGAAGTAATTCTTTAACACGCTGGGCACAATTATAATGATCATCTCCTAAAATTTCAGGAGTTAAAATCCTTGAAGTCGAATCTAATGGATCTACTGCAGGATAGATTCCAAGCTCAGCAATCTTTCTTGAAAGTACAGTAGTTGCATCTAAGTGAGCAAAGGTAGTTGCTGGTGCTGGGTCAGTTAAATCATCAGCTGGAACATATACTGCTTGAACAGATGTAATTGATCCATTCTTTGTTGATGTAATTCTCTCTTGCATTGTACCCATCTCAGTAGCTAATGTAGGTTGATAACCTACAGCTGAAGGCATTCGTCCCAGAAGGGCAGAAACCTCAGAACCTGCTTGAGTAAATCTAAAAATATTATCAACAAAAAATAGAACATCTTTTCCTTGACCATCAGCTCCTCCGTCTCTAAAATATTCAGCAACAGTTAGTCCAGATAATGCAACCCTAGCTCTAGCACCAGGAGGCTCATTCATTTGTCCAAATACAAAAGTTGCTTTTGAATCTAATAATGCTTTTTTATCAACTTTACTTAAATCCCATTCACCTGCTTCCATTGATTTTTTAAATTCATCACCATAATTTATAATTCCTGATTCAATCATCTCCCTAAGTAAGTCATTACCCTCTCTAGTCCTCTCACCAACTCCTGCAAATACAGAAAGACCTCCATGCCCTTTTGCAATATTATTTATTAGTTCCTGAATTAATACTGTTTTTCCTACTCCAGCTCCTCCAAATAATCCAATCTTACCACCTTTTGCATATGGCTCAATAAGATCAATAACTTTGATTCCTGTATATAAAACTTCAGTAGAAGTAGATAGCTGATCAAAATCAGGTGCTTGTCTATGAATAGACATCCCATCATCATTTATTTTTGGTAATACTTCAAGACCATCAATTGGATCTCCTACAACATTAAAAAGTCTTCCATAAACTTCTTTACCAATTGGCATTTGTATTGGATTACCTGTTGCAACAACATCTGTTCCTCTGCTTAGTCCATCAGTTGAATCCATTGATATTGTTCTAACAATATTTTCACCTATGTGAGACTGAACCTCAAGAATTAGAATAGTACCATCTTCTTTTTTAATCTCAAGAGAGTCATATATCCCAGGCAGTGTACTTTCTTTTGATGAGAATTCAACATCAACAACAGCTCCAATTACTTTTGAAACTTTACCTATATTTTTTGACATTTTTAATGATTATAAAATTAAAGTGCAAATATATGTTGTATGATTATATTTTAAAAGCTAAAATGCCTTCAATTTTGATAATTTATTAAGAAAAAATATAACAATAAAATAGATGCTTAATCAGAGCTCAATTTTTTGTTTTTCTATTGATTTTATTGCTAAAAATGAGTAAGCTTTTACAACCAGGTTAAGGTATTTAAAACGGGTATCTTTGGTAAATCCATTTTTATATCTAAAATATATTTGTTGAACAATTACAGCAATTTTAAATAGTCCAAATACAAAATAAAAGACAATATTTTCTATACTATTTCCAAATTTTTCATAGTATAAATGAAGAATCTTATTTCTTGTTGGGTTCTTGGTATCCATAGTTATATTAAGACCAACTCCTTTAATAAAATCTGGATCATTGTGTTGAATCCAATAAGCAAGAGATGTCCCTAGGTCCATAAAAGGATCACCTATAGTACACATTTCCCAATCGAGTATAGCTTTAATTGATAAATCATTCTCATCTAAGACTAAATTGTCATATTTAAAATCATTATGAATCAGTGAGACATATTTAGATTGAGATATATTAGACTTAAGCCAGTCCATGACTAATTCCATTTCCTTTAATTCCTCTGTTTTTGAATTCTTATATCTTTTACACCAGCCATAAACTTGTCTGGAGTTATAGCCTTCAGGATTTCCAAAATCACTTAATCCAATTTTATTTATATCAAGCTTATGAAGTTCAACAAAGGAGTCTACAAACTGTTCTGCAAGAAAATTAAATTGAGATTTATCATTAATGATTTGACTATAATTGTTACTCCTTAAAATAACACCTTTAACTCTCTCCATTAAATAAAAATCTGATCCAATAATATCCTTATCAGAACAATAATGAATTGGGTCAGGGGTTTTATGATAGTGATCTTTAAGTGAGGAAAGAACTTTAAACTCTCTTGACATATCATGTCCAGATTTTATTTTTGCACCATGAGGTGGTTTTCTTAGAACGTATTCCTTTTCATTTGACTTAATTAGATAAGTAAGATTAGAGTACCCTGAAGGGAACTGAAGAATATCAAAACTTTCAATATCATGATCTATAATCTCTGAAAGGTATTCGAATAACTTTGAATTATTGAGTTTTTCATCATTTCGAATTTCTGTGGGCCTATCAATTAATTTTTTAGACATTATTTAATTGAACTTTAAGGTTTTTTTATTTTTGATATGACTTAAGGATAAGTCTAGCTAACCTAGTTTTATGAACTTCATCTGCTCCATCATAAATTCTGGCTGCTCTTTCATGCCTGTAAAATGATGATAGTATAATATCATCTGTTACTCCTAGTGCACCATGGACTTGAATAGCATAATCAACAACTTTTTGAAGCACGTTAGCACAATAAAATTTGATAATTGAAATCTCAGCTCTTGCATTGGAAGCTCCAAAAGAATCTATTTTCATTGCAGTTTCTTTTACCAATAATCGAGCTGCATTAATTTCAGCCCTAGACTCTGCAATCCAGTTTTGAATTGTTTGCTTATCTGAAAGGTAAACTCCATCTTCTAACTCTCTTGATATTGCTCTTTCGCACATTAGGGTAAATGCTCTTTCGCACATACCGATCCATCTCATACAATGATGAATTCTTCCAGGTCCAAGTCTTTTTTGAGCAATAGCAAAACCATCTCCCTCAGAACCAAGTATATTTGATTCGGGTACAATAACATTTTTAAATTTAATTTCTGCATGACTCTCCCAACCTCCACCAGGATGTCCCATTATAGAAACATTTCTAACAAACTCAACTCCTTCAGTGTTAGTAGGTACTATAATTTGACTTGCTCTTTTATAGGGGTTTGCCTCATTAGGATCAGTCACTACCATTACTATTGCAAAGTCTGCTCCATCAAAGCTGGAAGTAAACCACTTATGTCCATTTATAATATAGTTTCCATTTTCTTTTTTTGCTACTGTGCCCATTCTTGTAGGATTTGACCCTGCATATCCAGGTTCAGTCATGGCAAAGCAACTTCTTATTTTACCCTCTAAAAGAGGTGTTAAGTAATCTTTTCTCTGTTGAGAAGTCCCTACTTCAATTAAAATTTCCATATTACCAGCATCAGGCGCTTGACAATTAAATAAATAAAACCCATATGGACTTCCACCAAGGATTTCACTAATTTCACCATGTTGTTCAAGTGAAAGACCAATGCCTCCATAATCAGTTGAGATTTGAGGTAACCAAAGTCCCATTTTTTTAACTTTTTCTCTAAGTTCATTGAGTTTAGGAAGTTTTTCATCCCATTCACAGCTGTATATCCATGGTTCTAATGAATACAGTTCTTCTTTTACAAATTTTACTATTTTGTCTTTTAATTCTTTAAATTCTTTAAATTCCATATTATTAGTATCTGTAATTGCTTTAATTTGGCATAGAATATATTAACGAAATTGTTTCAGCAACACATACAGGTTTTATTTCTCCTTCTACCTCAAAAATTATTTTAAAAGTATATTTTGCTCCACCCTCAACATCCTCTATATTTATTAGCGAAACCCTACCTCTAAACTTTGATTCTGCCGGTGTAGCATTAGGAAATCTCACTTTTTCTAAACCGTAATTTACAGCAAGAGCAATGTTATTTAACTTGAGTGTCTGGAACACAACCTGAGATGCAAAAGACAAAACATGGAATCCATGAGCTATAGTTTTCTTATATGGAGAATAGAGTTTTGCTTTCTCCTGATCAATATGTATCCACTGTTTATCTTGAGTTAATTCTGCAAATGAATTTACTTTGTCTTGAGTCATTTCAAACCAATCTGAAATACCTATTTCTTTATTAAGATATCTATTAAGATCTTCTAAATTTTCTATTTCCGTTGAATAAGATTTTTCCATATTATATTTTTAATTTATCATATATCCGCCATCTATATTAAAGGTCTCTCCAGTAGTGTAGCTAGATGCATTTGATGCCAAGTAAAGTGCCATTCCTGATATTTCTTCAGGCTCTGCAGCTTTTCTAATTGGTAGATCTTTGAGCCATATTTCTAACATCTCGGCATTTTGCCATAATACTGAGCTAAGTTTTGTTTTAACTAATCCGGGACAAATTGCATTTGATCTAATTCCATATTTACCCCACTCCTTTGCTTGGGACTTTGTTAACATACTAATTGCTGCCTTGCTAATTGAATATACTCCCAGGCCTTTATCTGGTTTATGTCCTTCAACTGATGAAATATTAATGATAGATCCTGAATTATTTTCTTTCATATATTTCATAACCATATTTGAAAGTTTAAATGCAGCTTTGACATTAATATCAATAATTTTATTAAATAATTTATCATCTGCATTTTCAAGTCTATCAAAAACTGGATTAATTCCTGCATTATTAACTAATATGTCGATTTTACCATATGTCTTTATCGTTGTTTCAACTAGATTTTTTAGTTGCTCCTCTTCACCAACATGACACTCAACAGCCTCTGCCTCAAAGCCATTTTTTTTAATATTTACTGCAATTTCGTCTACACTTTCTTTATTCCTGCTGCTTAAAACTACACTTGCTCCAAATTCAGCAAAAGCTTCAGCTATTGATGCACCGATACCTCTACTAGATCCAGTTATAATAGCAACTTTATCAGTCAAATCAAAAAGGTTCTTATACTTAATACTCATCTCTAATATTTTTATAACTCTGTAATATACTAATTGATTTAATTTTCTAAACTAAATAGTATGTAAAAGAAAGAAAAAGATATTTTGCTAATATTTTAATTGAGGTAGTATTTTTTTAAAGATGAAAATATTCTCATATATTTATTTAAACTGATTGTTAATTTAATTTAGATTAATAATTAAAAAACCAACTGATTATGAGCGCAAATCAAGAACTATTTGAATTCAAATTTTACGAATGGGAAGAAAAGTTTAAAGATAAACCTTACCTAAAACAACCTTTTGGTGATGAGTGGGAAGAATATACTTGGGGAGAGGTAGGTGATATGGCCAGAAGACTTGCTACAGGACTAAGATCTTTAGGTCTCAGAGATGGTGCTCATATTGGAATTTACTCAAAAAACTGTAGAGAATGGATAATCTCTGACTTAGCAATTGTTATGGCAGGATACGTATCAGTTCCTTTTTTCCCTTCTTTAAATGGGAAGGAGCTATCATATATTATGGAGTATGGTGATGTTGACGCACTTTTTTTAGGAAAAATTGAAACATGGGATGAAATTAAAAATGATTTACCAGACGATATGCCAATGATAACATTCCCTCATTATAAGGGGTGTTCTGAGGTAACAAAAGGGTTTAAGTGGCATGATTTTATAAATAGCTATGAGCCAATTCAAAATCCAAATAAACCTAAATTATCAGATCTATGGACAATAATTTTTACATCAGGTACTACTGGTAATGCTAAAGGAGTAATGCTTACGTACCAGGCAATTGATGGTATTAAGGTTGTATTAGATGATCCGAATAATCCTTTAGGAATAAAACATGATGGAAATAACGATTTTATATCTTATTTACCATTGAATCATATTTTTGAGAGAGTTGTAATTGAGTGGTGTTCTTTTAGATATGGAGGTATTATTTCATTCGTAGAATCTATTGATACTTTTGGTAAAAATTTAAAAGCTGTTCAGCCGCATGTTTTCGCAGCTGCTCCTAGGGTATGGACAAAACTACAAGTAGGAATTCTATCTAAATTTTCTCAAAAAACATTAGATATTTTACTTAGTATTCCATTATTATCAGGAGTATTTAAAAAGCTGATTCAAAAAGGACTTGGATTTACAAGAATTAGGATTGCTGTTTCAGGATCTGCTCCTATGCCAGTTGAGCTAATTGAGTGGTTCAGAAAAGTTGGTATTTTTATAACTAATGGTTATGGGATGACGGAGAATTGTGCAATTTGTAGCTCTGTAGATGGTAAAGACTTTGAAAAATTACATACAGTTGGTAAACCACAAAAAGGAGTTGATCTAAAAATTGATGAGGAAACTGGTGAAATTTTAATGAAGGGGCCTTTTGTAATGACTGGTTATTATAAAAATCAAGAACTAACTGAGCAGACTCTTAGAGGTGGTTGGCTTCATACTGGTGATAAAGGATTTTTAGATGAGGACAACTATCTTCATATTACTGGAAGAGTTGCAGATAGCTTCAAAACATCAAAAGGGGAATACATTGAGCCATTAACTTTAGAGCAATATTTTGTAAATATTAATGAGATAGAAGAAGTCTGTGTTGTTGGACTAGGTATTGCTCAGCCAATTTGTCTTGTTCAATTATCTGATATAGGTAAAAAGTGCTCAAATGAAGAAATTTCAGAGATGTTATTAAGTAGGTTAGATGAGGTGAACAGTGAACTTGTAAATTATAAAAAAATCTCTACGTTAATAATAGTAAAAGATAACTGGACTCAAGAAAACGGTATAGTTGGTCCAACTCAAAAACTAAAAAGAGGAAAAATTCAGGATAAATATTCAAAAAACTATCTAAAATGGCATGAATCTGATGAAAAAATCATCTTTGAATAATCCCATTTTTTACCAAGTAAAACTTTTCAAAATAACTGCTGACTTAATTTTCTATTTGTCAGATGGAAAAATTTATATTAACTTCAACTTCAAATCAGATTAAGTTTAGTGGCGGGATATGCTAAAAATCGATAATTCCCACCATTATTCTTGTCTAAAAACAAATAAACTAGTTAGACTTAAGAATTAACTTTCGTATAACAAAACCTAATTAATATGAAAAATATTTTAAATAAGTATTATTTAGCCTTTATGGCTGTAATTCTGTTTGGTAGCGTTTATTCTCAAACACAAATATCTGGTTCAGTTGGGGACTCAGATACAATGGTTGGTATTCCTGGAGTAAATGTTATTATAGATGGAACAAATATTGGGACCGTAACTGATTTTGATGGGAATTTCTCATTAAGTACAAGTCAAGAGCTCCCATTAACAATTGTTATTAGCTATGTAGGATATAGCGCAGAACGTGTTAATGTAACTTCTGCTAATCAAGATATTAGCGTGATGTTATCTGCAGGGCAAAACCTTGAAGAAGTTGTTATTTCAGCTTCTAGGCGTGCTCAAAAAGTTACTGAAGCTCCTGCCTCAGTAAGTGTAATATCTACAAGACAAATTGAGAATTCTGCACAAGTAACAGAACCAACTAGAGTACTCGTTTCTGTTCCAGGTGTTCAAATTCAACAACAAACTGCTAACTCTCTTAACATAGAGATGAGAGCTGGATCTGGAGTTTTTGGTACATCTACATATGTAATGAGAGATAATAGAGGGTTAATAACACCAGCTGCAGGAACTTTCTTTAGTTTCCAGCAAGGTCTATCAAATCTGGATCTAGCCTCAGTTGAAGTAGTAAGAGGTGCTGCAGGTGTTCTGTATGGACCAGGTGTTACTTCAGGTGTTGTTCACTTTAGAAGCAAAAGTCCTATTGACTTTACAGGTAATTCTGCATCTTTTTGGGGTGGAGAACTAAATACTTTTGGTTCAGAGTTTAGAATTGCCAGAGCAAACGATAGTAAAACTTTTGGATGGAAAATTAATGCTAGATATAACTCTGGTGATGATTTTACTTATGATGAGGATGAAGCAACATTGGCTGGTCGAGTTGGTGGAATTAACAGTATAATCAGACAACCTGTTATTAAAGATATGATGGTTGACCCTATTGCTTCTCAAAATGGTAGTGTACTTTATGATTTTACCGGAGGAAACGCTTTAATAGATGATTACAGCAATATTGCATTTGACACAACTCTAGAATGGAGACCAAGTGATGATACTAACTATCAAGTTAGTGCCGGAATGAGTAATGGTGGTGGTCTATTTTTTCAAGATCTAGGTATTGCATATGCAGATGGAAGTACTTACTGGGGACAAGTTCAAGCAACAATGGGTAACTGGTATGCTCAAGCATTTATAGATCACAATGATGGTGGTGGAGATGATAACCCAACGTTCTTATATGGTACAGGTTTACGTCAGGTTGCAAAGAGAACTAGTATTGAAGCACAGATTCAGTATAACTTTGATATGCCATGGTTTTTTGACTCAGAATGGACAGTTGGATATGATTATAGAGACACAAATTCTGACTCAGAATACACTTTATGGGGAAGAAACGAAAACACTGATGACTATATAACTAACGGTTTTTATGGTCAAGGTACTCTTAAAATGTCAGAAAAAATGGATTTAGTAGTAGCTGGAAGATATGATCAAGCTAGTTTTATTAGCGCAGGAGAATTTGCTCCTAGAGCTGCTCTTGTTTATAAAGCTTCAGACAAAACAACATGGAGATTAGCATACAACAAAGCTCTGTCAGGACCTACTGCACTTGGAATGTACATTGACTTCCCAATTACTACTGCAGTACCTGGAGTTTTAGGTGCATGGCTAAGTGGTCAAAGTACTCCGCAGCAATTTGGTGACCCGTCAACTCAAGTAATTGATTTAGCAGGAATCCCTATTGATATTCCTGTTTCAGCAGCAGGTGGTGGATTACCATTAGCTATTCCATATGGTTCTGTTGCATCTGCAGCTCTTGCAGGTTTGTATGCACAAGCTCCTTCATTACAACCTCTACTAACACCTTTCTTTGCAAGTTATGCAGGGCCGGCTGGTGGTTCAGGGATCTTAAGTCCTTATGATTTCTTTGAACCTACTCAAACTACTGGTAATAGAGATACAGGAAGGGGAAGATTCAGCTCTGTAGAGAACATAGAGCTTGGTGTTACTAGTTTTATCGGTAAAAAGTTAAGAGTTAGTGCTGATATATATTCATACACTAACAGTGGTTTTACAAACTTTAATGCAATTGGTGATACATATGCATTAGTTGGATCAGATATACCAACAGATCTTGGAGCAGCTGTTGCTGCTGATGCTACGGCATATGTTACTAATGCAATTACTGCAGTTACAACTCAGACATACCAGGGTGTTGCTGCACAGTTTGGGCTTCCATTTAGTGTTGTTGCCTCTGGTGCTCTTGCAGCACAAGGTGTACCTGCACTTCAAACTGCAATTGCAGGTGGTGTGGCACAAACTCTTGGAGGAATTAACGGTGCATTTCAAGCAGGAGGTCAAGGTTTCGTTAATCAATTAGGTCCATTATTTGGTGCAATAGGTGCTGTTGAATCCAATAGAGTCCCTCAAGGAGATGGAATTACTCACATTACAACTGGATATACTAATTATGCTGATGCTAAAAGATCTCACTTTGGAGCTGACTTCAGCTTGGATTATACTGCTACTAGTGATTTAAGATTATGGGCAAATGCTTCCTGGTTAAGTCAAAATGAGTGGATTCCTGGAGAAGATAATGATGACGACTTACTTAGTACATCATATCTGAATGTGCCAATGTGGAAATACAGAATGGGTGTTGATTATACTCCACTTACTGGATGGAATTTCTCAGTATCATTCCAACATGATGATAAATTTAGATCAGTTCAAGGTTTCTGGAATGGTATGGTTGAAACTAAAAACCTAATTGATGCAAGTTTAGGTTATAGGTTTAGTCCTAATCTTAGATTTGATCTATCTGCAACTAACCTTACAGATAAACCATATCAAACTTATCCAAACCTACCTACAATTAGAAGAAGAGTATTAGGAAAACTAACTTTCAACTTCTAATTAATCATAATATTATCATAAAAAGAGCAACTTTGGTTGCTCTTTTTTTTTGGATAAACTTTTATGTAACTATATTTGACTCTAAGCATTGGCAATGAAAAAAGTAGGTATTGACTCTATATCATATTATGTCCCATCTCTATATGTAGATATAGAGGAGTTGGCTGAGAAAAGAAATATATCAGCAGAAAAGCTCAAAAATGGATTAGGGCTAAAAAAGATGGCAACTCCTGATTATGATGAGGATGCTGCATCTATTGCTGCAAATTCTCTTTTTAGACTGATTACTGAAAATAATATTAATCCCAAGGAAATAGGAAGAGTGTATTTAGGAACAGAGAGTGGTGTTGACTCCTCAAAACCAACGTCATCTTATGTTGTTGAGATACTTGAAGAAGTATTTAAGGATAAATATGGGGAAAGATGTTTTATGAACTGTGATATTGTTGATTTAACATTTGCTTGTGCAGGTGCTGTTGATGCGCTACAAAACTGTTGCGATTGGGTTCGAAATGGTAATAATAGAAAAGCAGTTGTGATTGCGTCAGATATTGCTAAATACGAACTAAACTCAACCGGAGAATATACTCAAGGTGCTGGTTCTGTATCCATGCTTATCTGCAAAGAACCATCCATTATTTCATTTAATGGCTCGTGGGGAGTATCTTCAAAAGGTATTGGTGATTTTTTTAAGCCAAGAAGACAGTATAACAAGGCTAATATATTAATTGAGGCAGCGAAAATTCTCAACAAAGAAGTTTCCAAACAAGAAGCGGAAGAATTACTAGAAAAATCAAAATCAAAATTCTGGTCTGATACAAATGATATTATTGAGGTACATAAAGAAGAGCCAATTTTTGAAGGTCAGTTTTCTAATGAGAGTTATAAAGAAAGAGTCTATGAGGCGATTGAAGATTTCAATAATCAGAATGAAAGTAATATTTTAAAAGATTGGGAGAATATAATTTTTCATCTTCCATATGCATACCACGGGAGAAGAATGATAACAGATAAATGGATAGAGTGGATGGGAAAAAACGGAGATTCTGAGCTTATTTACTCAGAAGTTGGTAATCCAAAGTCTAACTTAGATAAAGATTGGATAAAAAAAGTTTCAAAGTCAAGTATGTATAAAAATTTTGTTGACCACAAGATTGCTCCTGGCGAAAAGGCATCTTCTGAGATTGGAAATATGTATACTGCCTCAATTTTTATGTCATTAATTAGTTCGTTAGTTGAAGCTTTATCAAATGGTAATGAATTTACTAATAAGAAAATTGGATTTATTAGTTATGGTAGTGGTTCCAAAGCAAAGGTTTTTGAGGGTACTGTCCAAACTAATTGGAAAGATAAGATTGAAAGTATTAAACTATTTCAAAGTTTAGACTTGAGAAAAAAGATTAGTATAGATATTTATGAGAAACTTCACAAAAGAAAGATCTCATCTAATATTAACAACAACCAAGGGATTATCAAGTTAAAGAATATTGATAAAGGTCAATTTACTGAAGGTCTAAGGAGCTATTTTAAATATTGATTGTGATATGAATATATTGGTTTGTATTAGTAATGTACCTGACACTACCTCAAAGATTAATTTTACTGACGGTGACTCTAAATTTGATAAAAATGGAGTTCAATTTATAATCAATCCAAATGATGAATTCGGTTTAACAAAAGCTGTATGGATGAAAGAATCAAACAATGCATCAGTTACTGTTCTCACTGTAGGTGATTCCTCTGCTGAAGCTATTTTGAGAAAATGTTTGGCAATTGGAGCTGATAAAGCAATAAGAATAGACTGTAAAGCAGAAGATGCTTATTCTGTAGCAAAAGAAATCGTCTCTCATTGTGAAACTGTTAAATATGATTTAATAATATGTGGTCGTGAATCTATAGATTATAATGGTGGTCTTATACCAGGTTTATTAGCTGGTTATTTAAATTACAATTTTATTACTAATTGTGTGAGCCTTGAAATTGAGTCAGGAAAAGCAAAATGTGCTAGAGAAATATCTGGTGGAACAGAGTTTAGTGAATGTGATCTTCCTTTAGTTGTTGGTGCTCAAAAAGGATTAGTTGAAGAGAGTGATTTAATCATTCCTAACATGAGAGGTATAATGATGGCGCGTCAAAAACAATTAGATGTATATAAAGCTCAAAATATAAATAGTAGAGCTGTTGATAAGAGGTTCTTTAAACCTGAAGAAAAAGGTGAAGTTAAATTGGTAAGTTCAGATGAACTTGATAAGTTGATTGATTTACTGGAAAATGAAGCGAAAGTAATTTAGAAATATGTCGGTATTAGTATACTCAGAATCTGAAAACGGTAAATTAAAAAAATCATCATTTGAGACTGCATCATATGGAAAAGCCTTATCTGAAAAGTTAGAATCCAAGCTAATATGTACAAGCTTTAATTGTTCCGATTCAGAATTATTAAATAAATATGGAGCAGATAAAATAGTTAATGTTGAAAGTAGTAACCTTAAGGAGTTTACCGCCAAGACATACTCTCATGCATTATCGCAAGTTATTGAAAAAGAAGATGTTTCAGTAGTCATACTTTCTTCATCTGCAGATGCAAAGTATCTTGGAGCTTATCTGGCTGGAATTACAGATTCAACATATATTTCAAATGTTGTTGAACTACCTGAAAGTATAAATCCATTTATAGTTAGGAGAAGTTGTTTTACAAATAAAGCATTCTCTTCTACAGAAATTGGTGGTGATCTAAAGATTATTAGCATTTCGTCAAATTCATTTGGACTAAAAGAGAATAGTGGAGATGGAATTTTAGAAACATTGAATATTAAAGAGATAAATACAACTTTTAAAGTCTCCAATGTAGAAAAACAAAGTGGTAAAGTTACTATAGCGGATGCTGATATAGTAGTTTCTGCAGGAAGAGGTCTAAAAGGACCTGAAAATTGGAATATGATTGAAGACCTAGCAGATGTTCTTGGTGCAGCAACAGCATGTTCAAAACCCGTGTCTGATATGGGATGGAGACCACACAGTGAACACGTCGGTCAAACTGGTAAACCTGTATCTTCTAATTTATATATTGCAATTGGTATTTCAGGAGCAATTCAACATCTTGCTGGAATAAATTCCTCTAAAATTAAAGTTGTCATAAATAATGATCCTGAAGCACCATTCTTTAAGGCAGCTGATTATGGTATAGTTGGAGATGCATTTGAGATTGTTCCAGAATTAATAAGCAAGCTTAAGTCAAGACAATAAGAAAAAATTATTAATTAATTTTTATCATAATATTTTATTATATAAAACTTAATTTATATAATTATTTTAATAAATATTATCTGTATAGTGAATAATATATAAGAATTAAATATACTAAAGTATATTAGTATAATATTTTCTAATATTTACTGTAGAGAATTTCAAGCTTTAATCCGTTTTCAAGTTCTAGATTGCCAGAATTTGAACCATTTATAATAACTGGAAATGGATATGTTAGCGAATGAGCAGGGACCTTTATTTTTTGTTCATCACTTAAAAAAGCATTCTTAAGATTTATATCATTAATATCAGAGGTTACGGTTAAACCAAGATCTATGTTTAGCGAGTCATACCTAATAATATTTGCAATATGATTTGTTACATTGAATTTATAACTTACCGGCATATTATTAGAATCGTATTGGAGTAGTCCTCCGAAAACATATTTATTCACATTGACTTCAGATTCAGTGAAAGCCTCTGTAAAATCTTTATTATAATCTTCTATTGGATCTCCATTATCATAAGAATAAAGATATAATCTTTTTGGCAAGATATTTATGTCTGGCGAACTAAGAGTTTTATCAATAAATAAAACAATATTAGCTTCATTAATTAAAACGTCTTTCTCTTTGAAATTTTTTAAATCATTAGTTATCTCAAAACTATTTTTAGAGAATAACTTTAACTTTGATATATAATCAGATCCATTTAAAACTATTTTATCCGTTAGACCTTCCTCTACTAGCCTATTATTACCATGTAAATTATTATATTGATTAACATGGACTCCACCCAATGGAATTGAATTAGATTTAGTCTTTCTCTCTATTATATCATCTGAAACATCAGGCGTCCCATTTGTGTTATAAAAATTATAATTATACTGTAATACAATTCCCGCATTTGAAATATCTAGGATCATATATAAGTCATCTGAAAAGTTATCAGCGTGAACAATCAATCCTCTCATATGATTATCAAAGTTTGCCTTATTAATTAGTGGGTCTTTACCTTCAAGATCAATTATTTTAGATTGAAAGAAATTTAAATCTAAGGGTATCCTTACTCTTGGGGTCTCATAATAATTTATTTCCTCAAGCTCATTGCTGGCAGTTTCTGGATCGTCATCAAAAAATAAAACAGGTACTTCACTAAAATCCAAATTAATCGTTTGATCAAACAACAGTCTACCTGCATATCCATTTTCATAAAAATTAAAATCTGAATAATACTCTGTTTCAGACTCAAAATTATTATTAGGATCAAGGGGGCTAAGATAATACTTCAACTCGTGAACTTTTAAATTGAAAGTTGCAGCCCTGTTTCCATAAACAGAATCTATCTCATAGACTCTTTTATTAGAGTCATAACCTTCATTTTCTGTATCATCTGCATCTAAAATACCATCTCCATCAGAATCAGTACTCAAAGGATTTAATCCAACCCTAAACTCTTCAATATCTGTTAGGCCGTCTCCGTCTGAGTCACTTGAACTATTATTAGGGTCGACATCATATAGATCTATAACCCCGTCTGAATCTTTATCATTTGAATTATTAAAAAACGGGATATCAAGAAAAACATTGATTAGTTCTTCTTCTTCGTCAATTATCCTAATATCTGTATCACTTCCTTCATCTTCAGTCGCTTGTGAGAAATCGCCAAAAATATCAAGGCTAGTCACATCAAGTTGAGAGACAAAGCTTGATCTTATTAAGCCAAAGGATTCATCGCTATATTGGCCAAGGTGAACATTTGAAAGATTATTTGATTGAACTCTATCTAGTTTTTTTTGATACGAATATATAGGAAAAGAAATTGATTCAATATCTATAAATTGTGCATCATATAATTCAATTCCGGTTGAAAAATATTCTTTATTGCACGATATTATAAGGGATATGGTCAATAAGCACAATATATTCTTAAGTTTTTTGATCATTTAGGTTAAATTAAGGAAACCTATCAGTTTATCGTCATCTTGAGAATCAGAGTAGGACAAATAGTCTTTAGAATTTTTATTAATAATATTTATTATTTTCTTATCAGTTTTATTACTTGACAAAATAATGGAGTCTGAGTATTTTATCATAATATCAGTTAAATTATAGAAGTTTGGATCTGATAGTATATCAAGATTTTCTTCAACTCCATCAAATTTAATTTTTTTAACAAGTGATTTAGAAAGACAGCCATCAAAAGGTTTTGAATAAATAGATGAAACAATTTTACTTTTAAAAAATATAGGCTCTTCTGCAAATATTGTTTTAAAATATAAGGGGAAAAGGGAAGCAAACCAGCCATTCAGATGAATTATATCTGGAGACCAATTAAGTTTTTTAACTGTCTCTATAACACCTTTAGTAAAAAATATCATTCTTTCATCATTATCTTTTAACAACTTTTCTTTTTTATCTAATAATAAATCATTTCTTTTAAAATACTCTTCATTGTCAATAAAATATACTTGCATTCTTTCTTTTGGTATAGAAGCAACTTTAATAATCAGCGGCATGTAAAGGTCATTAATTATCATATTCATTCCTGATAATCTTATTACTTCATGAAGTTGATGTCTTCTCTCATTAATTATACCATACTTTGGCATAAATATTCTTGTCATTCCACCATGATCATTAATTTTTTTGGAAATTGAAAAAGAATTAACTGCTTTTTCGGTTTGAGGAAGGTAGGGTACTACCTCAGATGAAATGACTAATATCTTTTTATCTTTCAGTAATTTCAAAATCTAAATATTGGCTATAGAAAGGCAAAATTACGAAAATTATAAGAGTTACTCTATAAAAACCCTATCTTTAATTTAATTTCTCATTATTGAGAGTGTTCTCATCCCATAAAGAGCTTCTAAAGTCAATAGATTCAGATAAACTATTAGGTCTAGTACCTACAATGGGCTCTCTTCATCAAGGTCACCTTTCACTAATAAATAGATCGATTGTTGAAAATGCTCAAACAATAATTACAATCTATGTAAACCCTACTCAATTCAATGATAAAAATGACTTAAATAAATATCCTAGAAACCTGAAGAATGATTTAGATAAGCTTAAGCATTTTAAAAATATATTTATTTATACTCCCCAAGATAAAGATCTTTATAAAAAGGTTGAGCCTAAAAAATATGATCTAGATGATTTAGATAAAATTTTGGAAGGCAGGTATAGGCCAGGGCATTTTAATGGGGTTGCTACAATAGTGGAAAAATTTTTTCGTTTATTCAATCCAAACAATGCTTATTTTGGAGAGAAAGATTTTCAGCAATTAACCATAATAAAGACAATGGTGAAAAAAATGAATCTTAACATTAATATAGTTGCATGTGAAACTGTCAGAGAGATAAATGGATTAGCGATGAGTTCAAGAAATAGTCATATGAGTAAAGAAGAAATACAAAATGCAGGGATGGTCACTAATATAATGATAAAGGCAAGAGAAATTTATAATAAAACAGAAGTGATACCTAATAGCCTAAAAAATGAAATAAATAATTTAAAAAATTGTCGACTTGAGTATTTTGAGATTGAAAATTTATCAAAATATAGTGGATGTATAGAAGATGATGGTAATAGGATTTTTATTGCTTTTTGGGTAGGTAAAATAAGAATAATAGACAACATAAAACTTAAATGATTTGAAAAAAAAGCTTAAAATATTAATACCTATAATAGTTGGGCTATTCTTTATTTATTTAACTTTTGAATTAACTACCCCGAAAGAAAGAGCTTTAATATGGGGTTATATGAATTCTGCTAAAATTGAGTTTGTTTTAGCAGCGATGTTACTAGGAGCTTCTGCTGATGTTATAAGAGGGCTTAGATGGCAACTACTATCGAAATCTTTGGGTTATAATTGTAATAATATAATTAGTATTGCTAGCGTATTTATGTGTTATACCTCGAATATGGCAATTGCCAGATCTGGTGAATTTGTTAGAGCGTCTGTTCTTAGCACCTATAATAATATTCCTTTAGGAAAGACATTGGGAACTATTGCTGCAGAAAGAGTTGTTGATGTCTCTATATCACTGTTAATATTAATATCCATTTGGATTCTTCAATATGAATTAATAATTGAGTCACTATTTAATGATGAATTATTATTCTATATTGACGATAATATAAGAGCTATCGGTCTGGTAGTTTTATCTTTTATAATTGCTTTAATTCTTTTAATTAAAAAAGTAAAAAAACTGAGAATGTTTTTTAAAACTATTTTAGAAGGATTTTTTTCGATAACAAGACTTAAAGCAAAAATGATTTTGTTTGTTGTTTACTCGCTATTTATATGGACATGCTATATTCTTGCTTTTTCAGTAATTAAGTTTTCTGTTCCAGAACTAAGTTCTATTGATTCAAGTTTAATCTTTCCAGCATTTGTTGTTGGAGTATATAGTATTTCTCTTTCAAATCATGGATTAGGTGTATACCCATTAGCAATATCATTATTCTTAGTTAATTTTGGAATTAATACTGAGATAGGTTTAACTTATGGTTGGTTAGCTTGGTCATGTCAGGCAATTATAACTTTGATTTTTGGAGCTCTATCTTTTTTTGTACTACCTTTGTTAAACGCAAGTGATTGAAATGGACAAAATTATAAAACAATTTTTATCACAAGTAAATCAAAAAAACCAAAATGAGCCTGAATTTATGCAGGCTGTCACTGAGGTTGCCGAAACTGTAATTCCTTATATAGTTACTCAAGATATTTATTACGGTCAAAATATTTTGCTTAGAATGGTTGAGCCTGAAAGAGTAGTATCCTTCAGAGTAGCATGGATTGATGATAATGAAGAAATTCAGGTTAATAGGGGATATAGAATTGAGATGAACTCTGCAATAGGCCCATACAAAGGGGGGTTAAGATTTCACCCATCTGTTAATTTAAGTATATTAAAGTTTTTAGCTTTCGAACAAGTATTTAAAAACGCACTAACAACACTTCCTATGGGAGGTGGAAAAGGGGGTTCAGATTTTGATCCAAAAGGAAAATCTGATACTGAAGTGATGAGATTTTGTCAGAGCTTTATGACAGAGCTTTTCAGACATATTGGTCCTAATAAGGATATCCCTGCAGGAGATATAGGAGTTGGCGGAAGAGAGATAGGCTACTTATTTGGTCAATATAAAAGATTAAAAAATGAATTTTCAGGTGTACTAACAGGTAAAGGAATATCATGGGGTGGTTCGTTGATTAGACCTGAAGCAACAGGCTATGGTGTTGTTTATTTCATTGATGAGATGTTAAAAAATATAGGAGAGAGCATGAAAGGAAAAAAAGTTACTATATCTGGATCTGGAAATGTAGCACAATATGCTACAGAAAAATGTATTGATATGGGGGCAAAGGTTTTAACTCTTTCTGATTCTTCTGGATTTATATATGATAAAGATGGTATTGATTCTGAAAAACTAAAACATATTATGGAGCTTAAAAATGAAAAAAGAGTCAGAATCTCTGAGTATACAAAGAAATATTCTAAAGCAGAATTTTATTCAAAAAAATCTCCATGGAATATAAAATGTGATATTGCAATACCATGTGCTACTCAAAATGAATTGGGTAAAGATGATGCAATGTCTCTTATAAAAAACGGATGTAATGCGCTTGGAGAGGGAGCAAATATGCCATGTACTCCAGATGCCATTAAACAATTCATTAACAATAAAGTACTGTATGCACCTGGTAAAGCCTCAAATGCTGGAGGAGTTGCAGTATCTGGATTAGAAATGGCTCAAAACTCCTTAAGGTACACTTGGACTCGAGATGTTGTTGATGGTAAACTAAAAGAAATAATGTCTGATATACATGCTTCCTGCGTTAAGTATGGTTCGACAAAAGATGAGATAAATTATTTAAAGGGGGCTAATATTGCAGGGTTTGTTAAAGTAGCTGATGCAATGCTTGCGCAAGGAGTAGTCTAGAATGCCCAATTCAAAAGGTTTTGTTGTAAAATCAATTAAGAATGGAGAGACCAGCATGATTGTCTCATGTTATCTTGAAGATATTGGTTTAAAAAGCTTCATAGTAAAAGGGATCTATGGAACAAAAAATCCTAAGTTTAGTAAGGCACATTTTCTTCCACTTAATTTCATCAACATAAACTATAATTTAAGTAGGCCCGACAGATTAAGCTATATAAAAGAAGTAAAACCTGTATTTATCTTCAACAGCATACATTCCAGTATTGAAAAAAGTACTGTTATAATTTTTTTATCAGAGATTTTAAATAGTGTATTTAGAGAGGAAGGTGATAAAAATCAAAATTTATTTGATTTTTTAGATGAATCAATAAGCTGGTATGATAACCAAGAGAACTGTAATAATTTTCACATAAAATTCTTAATTGAGCTAACGAGACATATAGGATTTTATCCAAATATTCGAAGCCAAGAAGACAGGTTCTTTAATCTTGAATCTGGATCTAGCTCAACTATAAAACCCATATCAAACTTTATTGAATTAGATGACTATGAATTATTCAAGCAGATGTTAGGCATGAAATTTGAGGATTTAAATTATATGGTAATAAAAAAAGATTCTAGACTAAGATTACTTAATCATATAATTGACTATTATTCTTTACATTTACAAATGTTCAAATTCCCTAAATCAATTGATATTTTTAGTGAAATTTTCAAATAATTCCATACTAATTTGTAAGAAGATACTTCTATTTTTTTTGTTTACTAGTGTTTCTTTTGGACAACAAATCACTGTCAGGGATAGTGAAACAAATGAAGTTTTATCAGATGTTGCAGTATTTAATGATAGTAAAGATAAATCAACAATAAGTGACCTAAACGGAAATGTTAACCTCGGGTTATTTTCTGATGAAACAAAAGTATATTTCCAATTGCTAGGCTATTCTTTTTTAGAACTTTTTATTGAAGACATTAAAGAAGGCAGTACAGTATTATTATATCCCGAAAGTCAAAATCTCGATGAAATTATTTTATCTGTTGCAAGATCTGCATCCAATGTAAACCAAATTGCAGAAAAGGTCTCAGTTATTAAATCTGAAGATCTCTTTATTTCATCTCCTAGTTCAGGCGCAGAAATGCTTGAGTTAAGTCCTGGAGTTAGGATTCAAAAAAGTCAAGGTGGAGGAGGGAGCCCTATTATAAGAGGTTTTGAAGCGAATAGGGTACTAATTGTTGTTGATGGTGTAAGAATGAATAATGCTATTTATAGATCTGGACACTTACAGAATGCTATTACAATAGATCCTAGCAATATTGAAAGAGCAGAAGTAATATTTGGATCTTCATCTGTTGGTTATGGTTCGGATGCAATGGGTGGTGTAATTCATTATTATACAAAGAATCCAATACTAAAAAACTCTCAAAAAATATCATCAAGCTTTACTTCAAACTTTAGCTCAGCTAACAATAGTATTTCAAGTAATTTTAATACTAATTACAGTTCTGATAATTGGGGCAGCATCACTTCGATTTCAATATCAAAATATGGTGATATAAAGATGGGGGAAAAAAGGAATCATGGTTTTCAAGATTGGGGGTTAAATCCAATTTTTTCTGAAAATTCAAGATATGACTATTATACCGAGCCCTCAATTAATAATGATCATAATATTCAAAAGAATACAGGCTATAGTCAAATTGATCTATTTCAAAAGTTTCTATTTAAAATAGGGGATGATAATCTTCTTAATTTAAATATTCAGTTTTCTGAATCAAGTGATATAGACCGATATGATCAATTAAGCGTTGTGAGAGATGATTCATTAAAATTTAGCGAGTGGTATTACGGCCCTCAAAAAAGATTACTGATTTCTCCCAGTCTTAAAATATTTCCAAAAAAGAAATTTATGGATAAGGGAGCTATAACTCTTGGTTTTCAGAAAATTAATGAAAGCAGAATTAAAAGAAAGTTTGAGTCCTTAAATAGATCTCATCAGATTGAGGATTTAACAGTCCTAAGCTTAAATGGTGACTTTGATAAATCGTTTATTAATGGACATACCATTTCTTATGGAATGGAAACAACTTATAATAAAAATTATTCAGAAGCATATGATAGAGTTTTAAAGGTTAACGGTAATAAAGTGGTAGGAATGGGTGAAAAAAATGCAATACCAACGAGGTATCCTAGCGATGGAAGTTCTTACACAAGCTTTGCATCTTATGTTAACTGGTCATGGAATATGAGTGAATTTTTTACATTCAATGTTGGAGCGAGATTAACTTTTACAAAATTAAAAGCAAGCTGGAATGATATAATATCTGTAAATCCTCAATTATCTCAAGTTAACTTAAATTCAGAAGCACTAACAACTACTGTATCTATGAAATTAAGACCTAGTAATAAAATTCAAATTAGTACAGTTTTATCAAGTGGTTTTAGGAACCCAAACATTGATGATATTGGAAAGATTAGAGAAAACAATGGGTTATTAGTTGTTCCTAATACATTTTTAAAGCCTGAATACGCATATAATCTTGACTTAGGAATTGATTTTAAATCTCTTAACAATAAAAACTTTTTCTCAATTAGAGGTTTTAGTACAATTATTTCAAGACATATTGGTAGAGCAGAATATATAGTTTTCTCGGACATTACAACCTCTGATTTATCAACTATTATATATAATAATGAGGAGGTAACAACAATAGCAAATAAAAATCTTGGAAATAGATTTATTCACGGATTTTCACTTGATGGATATAATGGTTTAAATAAAAAACTAAAATTTAATTACAGCTTAACTTATACAAAAGGAGATAATAATGAATCATATGGGCCATTACCCTCTATCTCACCTTTATTTGGATCACTCGCTCTTAGCTATGTGAATAAAGACCTAAAGATTCAAGGTGTCTTCAAATTTAGTGATTCAAAAGATCCTAATGAATACAGTAGAGGTGGAGAAGATGGTCTTGATGAAACTCCATTCATTATTAATCAAGATGGGCTAAAGGACTTCCTAGGAACACCAAAATGGTCAGATCTTTCTATCTATGCAAGTAAAAAAGTTTCATCTAACTCTACGTTAAGACTGGGAATTACAAATATTTTTGACATACACTATAGAACGTTTGCATCTGGAATTTCTGCACCTGGGAGATCTTTCCAAGCTGGTTTAAATCTTAAATTATAAAGTACCTAATTAACTTTATTTTGATCTAAAATCATTAATTTCGCCTTTAATTCTAGGTCTAATGGGATTTAAAGAGTCAAAAAATTTTTCACTTAATTCAATTGCAAAAGAGATTGAAGATTTCTGGGCTAAAAATAATGTCTTTATCAAATCATCAAACAGAAATAACAGAGAAAACTTTGTGTTTTTTGAAGGTCCTCCTTCTGCAAATGGCAAGCCTGGAATTCATCATGTAATGGCAAGAACGATAAAAGATGCTTTTTGTAGATATAAGACTATTAAAGGATTTAACGTTAAGAGAAAAGCCGGATGGGATACCCACGGACTTCCAGTTGAATTAGGCGTAGAAAAGGAACTGGGGATTTCAAAAGATGATATTGGAAATAAGATCAGTGTGTCGGAATATAATAGGCAATGTAAAGAAGCTGTGATGAAATATACTTCTGACTGGGAATCTTTAACAAAAGAGATGGGTTATTGGATTGATATGTCTGATCCTTATGTAACATTTGAATCTAAATATATGGAATCAGTATGGTGGATTATAAAAGACATTTACAAGAAGAATTTGATATATAAAGGCTATACTGTTCAGCCCTATTCACCTGCTGCTGGATCTGGTTTAAGCTCACATGAACTTAATCAGCCTGGTGCATATAGAGATATTACTGATACATCTGTTGTTGCTCAGTTTAAATCTGTAAAAAAAGGGCTACCTAATGAATTAATTAATCTATATCCATTTTATTTTCTTGCTTGGACAACTACACCGTGGACACTCCCCTCAAACACAGCATTAACAATTGGTAAGAAGATTAAATATTCTTTTGTTAAAACGTATAATCAATACACTAAAGAGTTAGTAACTGTTGTAATAGCTACTAAACTAATTGATAAGATTTTTTCTAAAATTTTTTATGAGGTAAAAACTGAGAAAGAATTTGACTCATATGATACTAAAAGGTCCAATATACCTTATTTAATATTTCATGAAGTGTCTGGTAAAGATCTAGAAAATATTAGATATGAAAGAATTTGGCAAGAATCTCCTATGCCATTGGATAATCCAGAAAATGCATTTAGAGTAATAATTGGAGATTTTGTTACTACTGATGATGGAACAGGAATTGTTCATACGGCTCCGACATTTGGAGCAGATGACTATAAAGCTGCAAAATCAGCAAAACCTGAAGTTCCACCATTACAAGTTTTAGATAAAAACGGCATTAAAGTTCCACTTGTTGATCTTAAAGGAAAATTTATTGACGGTATTGGATTAATAAGTGGCAAATATGTTAAAAATGAATATTATGAATCAGATTCTATGCCAGAAAAATCTGTTGATGTTGAAATAGCTATTAGACTTAAAGAATTAAATCGCGCATTTAAAGTAGAAAAGTATTCACATTCTTATCCTCATTGTTGGAGAACTGATAAGCCAGTTCTTTATTATCCAATGGAATCTTGGTTTATAAAGATGGATAGCTTATCGAACAGAATGTTTGAATTAAATCAGGAAATTAATTGGAAACCTAAGTCAACTGGTGAGGGTAGATTTGGTAACTGGTTAAAGACTGCTAATGATTGGAATCTTTCAAGATCAAGATTTTGGGGAATTCCTCTACCTATATGGACTGATGAAGAAAATGAAGAAATCAAAGTGATTGGTTCTGCAAAAGAGCTTATTAATGAAATTGAAACTTCAGTGAAAAATGGTCATATGTTATCTAATCCCTATTCGGATTTTGATATTGGTAATATGTCAGATGAGAATTATTTAAATTTAGATCTTCATAAGGATATTGTCGATGAAATAACTCTTACATCAAGTAAAGGAAAGCCCATGAAAAGGGAGAAAGATATTATTGACGTTTGGTTTGATTCAGGATCAATGCCTTATGCCCAATTTCATTATCCTTTTGAGAACAAAGATTTAATTGATAATAAAATTAATTTTCCAGCAGATTTCATTGCAGAGGGGGTTGATCAAACAAGAGGATGGTTCTATACTCTTCACGCTATTTCAACTTTAGTGTTTGACTCAATTTCATATAAAAACGTTGTATCAAATGGTTTAGTTCTTGATAAAAATGGACATAAAATGTCTAAGAGACTGGGAAATGCGGTAGATCCATTTAAAATGATAGATGAATATGGTGCTGATGCAGTTAGATGGTATATGATTTCAAACTCAAACCCATGGGACAATTTAAAGTTTGATCAGGAGGGTGTAGCTGAAGTTAAACGAAAGTTTTTTGGCACGTTACATAATGTATACAGTTTTTTTAGTCTTTATGCTAATATTGACAATTTTTCATATAAAGAAGAAATAATAGAGTTTGAAAAAAGATCAGAATTAGATCAATGGATACTGTCAGAATTGAACTCTTTAATAAAAAAAGTAGATAATCATTACAATGAATATGATTTAACCCCTGCCTCAAGAGAAATTAGTGATTTTGTTCAAGAAAAACTAAGTAATTGGTACGTTAGATTATCTAGAAGAAGATTTTGGAAGGGTGAGTATAATAATGATAAAATTTCTGCATATCAGACTCTATATGAGTGCCTAGCCTCCATTAGTAAAGTTATTTCACCAATTGCTCCTTTTTACTCGGAATATATTTTTCAATGCATTAACACAGTTACTAAAAAAGAGGACTATGAATCAGTTCATTTATCTGAATTTCCTTCTTCAGATGAGGATTTAATTAATTTAGAATTAGAAAAGAAAATAAATCAAGTACGAAATATTTGTTCACTTGCTCTATCAATTAGAAAAAAAGAAAAGCTAAAGGTTAGACAGCCACTTAAAAAGATTATCATCCCTGTTAAAGATAAAAATGAAAAAAATGAGATTGAAAATGCTAAAGCTCAAATACTATCTGAAATTAATGTAAAATCTATTGAATTTTTGGATAGTAAAGATTCATTGCTAATTAAGGAACTGAAACCTAATTTCAAAATTCTAGGACCAAGATATGGCTCAATAATTAATGATGTTTCTAATGTGATCAAAGGCTTCTCTCAAGAGCAAATTGAGAATTTAGAAAGAAATGAAAGAACAAATTTTATGATTAATGAAACTAATGTTACAATTGATCTGGACGATGTTGAAATAAACTATAAAGACATTGAGGGATTATCCGTGGCAAGCGGTGATGGTATAACTATTGCTTTAGACCTCAAACTTGATGATAATCTTATAAATGAGGGTATTGCTAGAGAACTTGTTAATAGGATTCAAAATATAAGAAAGAGTAAAGGCTTAGAAGTAACTGACAAAATTGAGGTTAACATCAAAAAATCTGAAAAATTGGAAAATGCTATTAAGTCAAATTTAGACTATATCAAAGGTGAAACATTGGCAAATAAATTATATTTTAGCGAGAATTTTGAGTATGAAGGAGAAACTTTAGAGTTTGATGATATTAAAACTGTGATAACTATAAACAAAATTTAAAATGAGTAAAAGTTCAAAAAATAGATATTCAGATAAAGATTTAGAAAGCTTTAGAAAAATAATTAATAAAAAGATTGAAAAGGCTCAGGTCGATCTAGATCTACTAAAGAGTGCTTACATGAACGATAGCAATAATGGAACTGACGATACGTCCCCTACCTTTAAGTCATTTGAGGAAGGTTCAGAGACAATGTCAAAGGAGGCAAATACTCAACTAGCCCTTAGGCAAGAGAAATTTATTAGAGATTTAAAAAATGCATTAGTTAGAATAGAAAATAAAACTTATGGTATTTGTAGGGTCACTGGAAAGCTAATCAATAAAAAAAGACTTAAAATAGTTCCTCATGCTACACTAAGTATTGAAGCAAAAAATATTCAAAACTAAAAAAATGAAAACTTGATTCCTTTTGTTAAAAATATTGATGCTAAAAAGTCATTAATTCTAATCTTAGCTTTAATATATTTAGATCAGGTAGTTAAGTTTTATATAAAATTAAATTATCCATTGACTATTTATGGTGAATCTCCAATAATTGATTGGGGGTTTTTTAAACTCTTATTTATCGAAAATAAAGGTATGGCAATGGGGGCTCGATTGAATACATTATTACCATTTCTTGATGATAATACTGCAAAGCTAATCCTAACATTATTTAGAATTTTTGCCTGCATTGGTATCAGTTTGTGGTTAAGGAATATCATGAGAAAGAAAAATTCTCAACTATTAGTGTTTTGTCTATGTTTAATATTGGCTGGGGCAGTTGGTAACCTAATTGACTCAGTATTTTATGGTGTTATTTTTTCTTCAAGCATTGGACAGGTCGCAACTTTATTTCCTGAGTTTGGATATGCACCACTTTTTTATGGAAGTGTAGTAGATATGATTCAGTTTCCATTAGTAACATGGGTATGGCCGGAATGGATTCCTGTTGTTGGAGGTCAAGAGTATACCTTTTTTGAGTATGTTTTTAATCTTGCAGATTCATACATAAGCACCGGTATTATTCTACTATTATTATTTAATAATAAAGCTTAAAATTTTATTTAAAATCATAGATTGAATTTGGTGTTACACAAATATCCATACTAACATCATAGTTATTTATGTCAATTATTTCTTCAACAGGTTCAAATAGTGATAGTCCTATTTTTACTGTATTTGAATTTAATGATTTTAGAAATCTATCATAATAACCCTTTCCATATCCAACTCTATGACCAGACAAATCAAAAATGATTAGAGGGATAAATATTATATCTATTTTTTCAATATTTATTTGAGTTCCATTGATAGGTTCATTTATTCCATAATTATTTAACTTAAAATCAGTGCTATCATCAATTTTAAAATGAAGTAGTCTATTATTTTGAATTTTAGGAATAATTATTTGTTTTTGTTTAGCAGATAAAAAGTTTATCAAGAAATATGTATTTAATTCATTATTTTCTAAAATAGAATTGTAAATATGATAATACGTTTTATCCCATATTTTCATTTTTTGTAATTTATTAGTTACGCTATAACTAAGACTGTTAATTTCTTTTTTTTCCATAGAACGTCTTTCGCTTAGATATTTTGTCCTTAAATAAATTTTATTGTTAGATATCACTTTGCATATTTTAATCTAAAATAGGTTTAATTTTGTTCTAGTGAAAGACAGTAAACTACATATACTTGCTAAATCATTTCCTAACGAGCCTGGGGTTTATCAATTTTTTGATATTGATAATAAAATCATCTACATAGGAAAAGCAAAAGATCTAAAAAAAAGAGTCTCATCTTACTTTACCAAGAATCATGAAAGTAAAAAAACAAGGATCCTCGTAGGTAATATATGGAAAATTGAAAAAATAGTAGTTGATACTGAAATGGATGCATTATTGTTAGAGAATAATTTGATAAAAAAGTATCAACCTAAATATAACATTCTGTTAAAAGACGATAAATCATACCCATGGGTGTGTATTGTAAAAGATCCTATCCCTAACATATTTTATACTCGAAAAATTGAAAATAGAAGAGGAGAGTATTATGGTCCTTTTACAAATGTATATAGTGCTAAATTTCTTATTAAATTAATTAAGGACATCTACCCTTTTTTAAATCATGAATTAAATCATCTCATAAAAAAAGAAACTGAGGAAACAATAAAAATAAAGTTTTCAGATAATATTAAATCTATTAGATATTTAATCAAAGGTAATTTTAAGAAGTCCATATCTGACTTGAAGCTTAAAATGAATAGCTTATCTAAAAATCTAGAATATGAGAAGGCACAAGATATTAAGGAGAAGATTGATATATTAAAAAATTATCAAGCTAAATCAACAATTGTAAATGCTAAGATTAGTAATGTTGATGTTTTTGCTTTAGTTTCTGATGAGTCATATGCCTATATAAATTATCTACAAATTTCATATGGTGCAGTAATTAGATCATTTACGTTAGAGGTTAAAAAAAAGCTAGAGGAGACTGATGTTGAAATTCTAAGATTAGCGATTATTGATCTTAAACAAAGGTTTTCTTCTGAGAGTAAAGAAGTAATTGTTCCTTTTGAAATTAATCTTCCTAAGTCAATTAAACTTACTGTACCAAAAAGTGGGGATAAAAAGAAGCTAGTAGAACTCTCGGAGAGAAATGCAAAATTCTACAGAATAGATAAATTAAAGCAAACAAGAATTATCGATCCAGAGGCTCATATAAATCGAATCTTACTACAAGTAAAAAAGGATTTGCAATTAGATGAAAAGCCTTTTCACATAGAGTGTTTTGATAATTCAAATCTTGGCGGAACTAATCCTGTTGCATCATGTGTTGTTTTTAAAAATGGTAAGCCATCTAAAAAAGATTATAGGCAATTTAAAATTCGAGATATTCATGGACCTGACGATTTTGCTTCAATGGAACAAGTAATATATAGAAGACTAAAAAGACTTTCGGACGAGAAACAACCTTTACCTAACTTAATAATAGTGGATGGTGGAAAAGGTCAGCTTTCTTCTGGGCTAAAAAGTATCAAAAAATTAGAGTTAGAAAATGATATTACAATAATTGGTATTGCCAAAAAGCTTGAGGAAATTTTTAAACCAGGTGATAAGCTTCCGTTATATATTGATAAGAAATCTGAAACTTTAAAGTTAATTCAACAGTTAAGGAATGAGGCTCATAGGTTTGCCATAAACTTTCATAGGGATAGGAGAAGTAAAAGTGCCCTAAAATCAGGAATTGATGATCTTAAAGGAGTTGGTCCAATTTTAAAAGAGAAGATATTAAATAAGTATAAATCATTTAAAAGATTGAAGAGTGCAAGTGAAAAAGATTTGATTGCATTTCTAGGAAACTCTAGAGGTCAATCCATTTTTAATCAATTAAAAAATTTATTTTAGTTAATTTTGAAAAATAGATGATCAAAATTATTGCCCTATATTTTCAAATTCTCCTATTAAGTATAAGTTTAACTTATGGACAGAATATCCTATCTGATTCAAAGCCTTTTATAGCAGGAGAAAATCTAGAGTATATTGTACATTATGGGATTTTCAATGCTAGCTATGCATCACTTAAATTATCTGATGAAAAATTAGACGGTAAAGATTTTTTATTAGCATCTGGATATGGTAAAACTATTGGTTTAGCAAGACTTTTTTTTAAGGTTGAAGACTATTACAGCAGCTACTTTGATGATACAGTTGTTACGCCATATTTTTTTAAAAGAAACATTTATGAGGGTGGATACACGAAAAATTTGGAAGTAAAGTTCAATTCAGAGCTTCAAAATGCTACAGTAAACAACATAAAAAATCAAACCATCGAGACAATTAATACAGAGGAGAATGTACAAGACTTAATTTCTTCACTATATTATTTAAGGAAAAATTTTTCTGAAGAAAAAGTAAGTATTGGAGAGCCATTTATAATTAACATGTTCTACGATTCAAAAAATAGAGAATTACCATTAAGATACTTAGGTAAGGATATAATTAAGACAAAATTTGGTAAGATTGAATGCCTAAAGTTTATGCCAACAACAAGTAGGAGTAGAATTTTTAAGGGTGAGGGAAGTATTACTATTTGGCTAACAAATGACAAAAACAGAATTCCTATACGAGTTCAAGCAGACCTTTTAGTAGGTTCAATAAAAGCTGACTTAGAAAAATTCTCAGGTATTGCTAACCCTCTAGAAATTGTAATTAAAAATTAATGAAGAAATTATTTACATTACTAACTATTGCCGTATTATTTTCTTGCAGCTCAGAGGATAATAACAAAGTCAAGGAGGCCCCTATAATATATAAATATGGCTATGATCAAAGCAAATATGTTTTTGAAGAAAGAAAAGTAAGAAGAGGTGACACATTTGGAGATATACTTGAAGATCAAGGCATTGACTATCCTGAAATATACCAAGCGATTGAAAAAACAAAAGATGATGTTAGTTTTAGAAAACTTCAATTAGGTAAGCCTTATACGTTAATTTTTACAAATGACTCAATAAGAAAGCTTAAAGCATTCGTTTATCACCCGACAATTGAAGGATATTCATTTATTCAACTTAGGGATAGTGTATACGGTAAGACTTTATCAAAACCTAGAAGCTATAAAGATTTATCAGCATCTGGAACTATTGACAATTCATTGTATTTGACTCTCGAAGAGCAAGGTAAAGATCCTCTATTAACATACTATTTATCTGATATTTATGCTTGGACAATTGATTTTTTCAGACTTGACAAAGGAGATAAATTCAAAGTAATATATACTCAGGCATTTGTTGATGATACAATTCCAGTAGCTATAACAAAAGTCAAAGCTGCTTATTTTGTTCACAAAGGAGTAGAGCGATATGCCTTTGAGTATGAAACTGATTCAATTAAAGGAATTGTTGAGTATTTAGATCAAGATGCTAAGAATTTAAGAAGAGCTTTTCTTCAATCCCCAATTAAATTTGGAAGAATTTCTTCAAGGTATAACTTAAGAAGAAGAATTGCATTATATGGCAATAGAGTCAGACCGCATAGGGGAACAGACTTTGCAGCTCCAATTGGGACATCAATTTTATCAACTGCAAATGGAACAGTAACAGAGGTAAGTTATACTAGAGCAAATGGAAGGTATGTGAAAGTGAAACACAATAACACATATACCACTCAGTATCTTCATATGCAAAAAGCAAATGTAAAAGTTGGACAGTTTGTTGAACAAGGAGACATAATTGGCTTTGTAGGGATGACTGGGTATACTTCTGGACCTCATGTGTGTTATAGGTTCTGGAAAGATGGACGCGAAGTTGACCCATTTAAACAAAAACTCCCAGAAGCTAAACCAATTAATGAATCACTAAAAAAGAAGTATTTTAGTGATATAGTTTTAATTAAGTCTCAGCTTGATTCAATTGTGATAAGAAATAAAACTTCTATATAATGTCTTTATCAAAGAAGAATCCAACAAATCAGAAATCTTGGTCTAGCCTAGAGAAGCTTTACAATCAAGAAAACAATTTACATATCAACGATTATTTTAAAAGTGAAAAGAATAGACTTGAAAAGTTTACAGCTAGTTTTGATGATTTATATGTTGATTTTTCGAAAAATAGAATCAGTAAAGAAGCTTTTGATTTATTAATTGAACTTTGTAAGGAGACAGACCTTAAAGAAAATATAGATAAGTATTTTAATGGATCTACCATAAATGAAACTGAAAACAGGTCAGTTCTGCATACGGCATTGAGGTCTAAGAATAATGCCTCAACCGAAATATCTGAAGAGGTAAAAAATACTTTATCAAAAATTAGAACTATTTCTGATGAGATTAACAACGGCGTTAGGGTTGGACATTCTGGGGGAAAAATTGAGAATGTTGTAAATATAGGTATAGGTGGATCACATCTTGGACCAGAAATGGTGACTGAAGCTTTAAGTGTTTACTCACAGGGTATTAAACCTTATTTCATTTCAAATATAGACCCAGATTATACAGAAAATTTACTGAAATCACTCAATCCAGATACAACAATTTTTATTATTGTTTCTAAGACATTTACAACCATTGAAACTCTTGAAAATGCTAAAAAAGTCAGAAAATGGTTTATTAAAAATGTAAATGAAGAATCAATAAAAAATCATTTCATCGCAGTTTCAAATAATACTGAAGATCCAAAAGAATTCGGAATTGAATCTAAAAATATTCTTTCTATTCCTGAATGGGTAGGTGGAAGATTCTCTTTGTGGGGTTCTGTAGGTTTAATTATTTCAATTTGTATTGGATCTAAAAATTTTGATGACTTTTTAAGAGGAGCAAGAGAAATGGATCTACATTTCAAAGAAACTCCTTTCAAAAAAAATATACCAGTAGTACTTGCCCTAATAAGTATATGGTACAACAACTTTTTTAAGTGTGAAACTGAGGTAATTCTTCCGTATAATCAATTCCTTTGTAAACTTCCAGATTATCTTCAACAAGTAAGCATGGAGAGTAACGGAAAAAGCATAGATAGGGAAGGTAAAAAGGTAGATTATGAATCAGGAACAATAATCTGGGGGTCAACAGGAACAAATGCGCAACATGCTTTTTTTCAACTTATGCACCAAGGCACAAAACTAATTCCAGCAGATTTTATCGCCTTTAAGGAGCCTTTATATGATGATGTTGAACAGCATAAAATTTTAACTTCAAATTTCTTAGCTCAGACAAATGCTTTATTGGTTGGAAATATAAAATCTGATAATGAAATTCAAAAAAACATTGATGGTAATAAACCCTCTAATACAATACTTATTAACAGGTTAACACCATATAATCTTGGATCTTTGATAGCTATGTATGAAAGTAAAATTTTTGCTATAGGTTCCATTTTGAATATATATAGTTTTGATCAATGGGGTGTTGAGTTAGGAAAATCAATAGCTAAACAGATTTTGGAAAATGGTAAATCTAACCTAGACGAGTCATCCTCTCAAATTTATGATAAGCTCCTATAAATTTGTCTTTTAAATATATCCACATTAATTAGTGTTCTGTTAATATTTACTTAATTAAAAGAAGAATTTTAAATCCTATTTTTGATTAACATCAAATACTAATACTAATTACAAATAATAATGAAAAAATTAAGCTTAATATTATTTTCTCTTTTTACATTTACAATATCAGCTCAAGAGTCTGTTCTAGACTCTATAGCTTTGACTGAAGTTACTGTGACTTCTCAAGTTGTTGATGTGGCTAGAGACAGAATAACTCCTATTGCATTTAGTTCAGTTTCAGGTGCTGAGATTGATCTTAAAGCTGGAAATCTTGAGTTTGTTGAAACACTTAAAAGGACCCCTGGGGTCTATACAAATCAGGATAACGGTGGTTATGGTGATGGTCAAATGTATGTAAGAGGTTTTGGTTTTACCAACACCGCTTATGTAATTAATGGTCAACCAGTAAACGACATGGAAAATGGTCGTGTTTATTGGTCAAACTGGATGGGGCTAATTGATCTTACGTCAAGTGTTCAAATTCAAAGAGGTCTTGGTTCAACATCTCTTGCAGTTCCCTCTGCGGGTGGAACTGTTTCAGTTAATACTCGAGCTGCTGAGGTAGACCCAGGCTCAGGAATTAAAATGTCAATTGGTGATAACAGTTATCAAAAGTTCACTGCATTTCATAATACTGGAGTTAATGAACTAGGTTGGTCTTCAAGTTTTCTTCTTGGATTTTGGCAAGGTGATGGTTGGAGAAATGGTATGCAAGGAGAGGGAACAACATATGCCTTTTCAGTTGGTTATACTCCTAGAGGAGGAAATCATGAATTTAACTTCTCATTAATTGGTGCTGGACAGTGGCATCATCAAGCATATTATGGGACACAGCTTCAAGATTATCTTGATTATGGTCCAATACAGGGGGATGATTATAGAAAATTTAATGCATTGTATGGAGACTATCAAGGTGAAGAGTTTTCAATACTAAGGAATTACTACAATAAGCCGTTAGCAACATTTAACTGGGATTGGGAAATTTCAAGTAGAGTAACTTTAGCAACATCTCTATATGGTTCTGCTGGAAGAGGTGGTGGAACAGGTTTAAGAGGAAGAGGATCTTATGGTGTTAGTCCATTCAGGGAGTCATATGCCGAGTATCTTGATGATCATGGTGAGTGGAGAAATTCAGATACAACTATAAATTGGAATGTTGCTGTTCAGAAAAATGCTGCTGGAGCACATGTGCCTGACAGTGGCCCTTTTGCAGGAATGAAACTTGGATATCACAATACAATTGATGGTCTTCCAAGTAAATGGGGGGCAGATACAACTATAAGAAGATTCTCAACAAACTCCCACAACTGGTTGGGTGGAATTTCTAAAATTAAAATAGATTCAGATAATTTTAGATATGAAGTTGGAATTGACTTAAGATCTTACAAAGCATACCATAGAAGAGGTCCTGAAACTCTATTTGGACTTGATGGATATATTTCTACTATAAATGGATTTAATTTTTCAGGAAATGGTGATAGAATTGGAACTGTTATTACTGACACATATGAAGCAAATCCATTTAAAAATTTAGGTATGGATAATCCTAATGGATCTCAAAGGTATTATATTGGTCATGTTAATTGGACAGGTTTTAACGGTCTAATGGAATATACTGGTAGTGATAAATTCTCGGCTGTACTTCAATTTGGTACATCAAGTCAAGACTATCAATGGGAAGGTTTTTATACTGCTGCACCGGACACTAAAAGTAGAGTGGTTACTGTAAATGGAGGATATATTAAAGGTGGTGCTAACTATAGAGCAAATGATAATTCAAATTTTTTCTTCAATGTGGGGCAAATAATGAGACCTCCATCTTTCGATGGTGTATTCCCTAATGCTGACTATGATTTTGAAGAAGCTGATGAAATTCTTAATGAATCATTTACTTCATTCGAGCTTGGATATGGTTTTAGATCTTCTAATTTTAAAGGTACTATTAATGCATATCACACTGTATGGGGAGACAGAACACTAAGGAGAAGCACGTCGATTGATGATCAGGGAGTAAGAATCATCTATAGTGGTGTAGAGCAAACTCATCAGGGTATTGAAGGTGAAATGACATGGTACCCTTCAAGTAGGCTCAGAATAAAAGGAATGGTTTCACTTGGTGATTGGAAATATACCAAAAACTTTCAGGGAGATGCCTACTTCATTGATAATAACCAGCCTGCTGGAACAACTGGGACACTCTATTTAGATGGAGTTAAAATTGGAGACGCAGCTCAAACTGTATTTTACTTAGGTCTTGACTATAAGCTTTCATCTAAACTATCTGTTGATTTAGATATGATGAGTTTTGATAATCTTCATGGTAGGTTTGGGCCTCTTGATAGCGAATTTAATTCTGCGAATAATAGAGGATCTATCAAATTGCCGTCATGGGGGACTGCAGACTTAGGTGCTACATATACATTTAATTTATTAGGTTATGATGCAAGGGCTAGATTAAATGTAAATAATCTGTTTGATGAAGAATATCTTTCTCAATCACAAACTAATTTCCATAACGATGGAGGAAGAACTTGGAATGGTATTAATGTTGAAAACAATGTATACTTTGGAAAAGGTACAACATGGAATTTAGGATTAAATATTAATTTCTAAAAGTTAAAATCATTTCTTAAAAAAAAACCCTGCTCTTGCAGGGTTTTTTAATTTGAACTAATTTCTTTAATAGTGAGTTCTACTTGATCTTTGCCTGAAAAGGAATTGATGCTTATAGTAAACAGAATATTTAAAGGTGATTTTAAATTTATGAGTTCATCTTTTTTGCTGAATGAAATAAATGGAAGAATAGTATTAGAGGAATCCATGATATAAGATTTCACGATTTGTGATTCCTTGCCGATAAACTTTAATTCATCTGTTATACTGCAATTATCTGCTCTAAATATTGGTCTTTTATTTTCAAGTCCAAAAGGGGACATCCTTGAAATTATCTTTACGTTTTCAATGGTAAGATCTGAGAAAGAAACTTCAAGATCATACTTATGCTTTCTTTCAAACATGTTCCCATTAACTGCTTCTTTAATAGTTTTTTCAAAATGTTCACTAAACATGTTTAGTTTAGATTTTTCAATTTTTACACCCGCTGCAAATTTATGACCACCAAATTGATATAGATACTTTTCACACTTAATTAATGCATTATAAACATCAAATCCCGATACAGATCTTACAGATCCTGTAAGTAATTCTTCATCAAAATCCGTAATTATTATTGTTGGTTTATATGATTTTTCAATTATTCTTGAGGCTACAATGCCTAACACACCTGTATTCCAGTTTTGACCATAAATAATATTAGCATACTTAGTGTGATCAATTTTTTGAACTACATTTTCAAATACATCTTTTTCAATAGCCCTTCGTTTTATATTCAAGAATTCTACTTCGTTTGACAAAGGTATAGTCTTGTTAGCATCTTCCTCTACTAGAAGATCAACGATAATTTTTCCATTTTTCATTCGTCCTGCAGCATTTATTCTTGGCCCTATTGTAAAAGATATTTTTGATTCATCTACTTTATTATTATTTGATTTCAAAAAGTTTCTAAGTCCTAGTCTTGGATTATTATTAATTTGCTTTAATCCATGAAATACCATAACTCTATTTTCATCAATTAAGGGCATCATATCCGAAACCGTTGCCAATGCAACAAAGTCAAGAAGACTATGAATATTTAATTTATTGTCTGATTTTATATTATGAGCTGTTATTAGTTTATATGCTATTCCACAACCACAAAGATCTTTAAAAGGGTAGTCACAATCTGATTGTTTTGGATTTAAAATTGCATAAGCTTTAGGAACTTTAATATCAGGCAAATGATGGTCACAAATAATAATATCAATTCCTTTTGAATTAGCATATTCAACTTGATTTACTGCTTTTATGCCACAATCTACAGTGATGATTAATGTAATATTATTCTCTTTGGCGTAATCAATTGATTTGGACGATACCCCATATCCTTCTTTATATCTATCTGGTATATAATAAATCAGCTCAAAATGTCTATATTTAAAATATGTATATAACATAGATGTTGAAGTAGTTCCGTCAACATCATAATCTCCTAAAATCATTACTTTTTCACTTTTAGCATTATTAATTCTAGCTACAGCTTTTTCCATGTCCTTCATTAAATATGGATCATGAAGAGAATCTAATTCCGGTCTAAAAAAAATTTTTGCTTTATCTAAAGAATTAACACCTCGCTGAAGTAACAGTGAACAGATAAAGTGTGGGATTTTTAACTCTAGTTGAAGGGAATTAATCTCATCAGTAATGGGTTGATCAATTTTAATCCAGTTTTTCATCCAGCTTTATCAATACATATTACATATTCACCCTTTATTGTTCTTTCATTATATTCAAGAATGACTTCTTGTATTGTCCCTCTAAATACTTCTTCATAAATTTTGGATATTTCTTTAACTATAGCAATTTTTCTATCCGAACCAATTGTTTCCTCTAGATCAGAAAGTGTTTTAATTATTCTAAATGGTGATTCATATAAGATTGTAGTTTTAGTATTTTGAGAAATTTCATATAGTTTAGACTTTCTCCCTTTTTTTCTTGGTAAAAACCCTTCAAAAATAAAACTGTCACTTGGTAATCCACTCATAACTAGTGCAGGGACAAATGCAGTTGGGCCAGGCAGACAGGTTATTAATATATTATTTTTTATTGCTTCACGAATCAGCAAAAATCCAGGATCAGATATACAAGGAGTTCCGGCATCTGTTATTAAGGATACTTTATTGCCATTAATTATCATTTGAACGTATTCATCAACTCTTTTATGTTCATTATTAAGATGGTAACTATTAACCTTGGCTGAAATATTATGGTGCTTTAGTAATTTTTGTGCATGCCTTGTATCCTCTGCCAATATAATATTTGAATTTTTAAGTGTTTCTATAGCTCTCAAAGTAATATCTTCCATATTGCCAATAGGAGTTGGAACTATATATAGTTGAGTATCATTTATCATCGTCACTTTCTGGTATTTCAGTAACTAAGTCTTTTATGGAGTCAATTAATGGAATTATTTCACTTTCATTATAGGGTAATTGATGGTTTTTTTCTGACGATAGATCAAGTTGGCCTAATGTCTCCTTTAATCTCTCAGAGTACAATACCCAGTCGGAATTTTGTTTACTCTTTGAGAGAAATTTATATATTATAGCTAATTCATATATTTTTTTTGCATCCTTATATATTTCATCCTGATCTAGTTTATTAGATTTATTAATTTTTTCCGCAATCTCTTTTATTTTATATTCTATTTTTTTAAACACATCTATAAATTATAATAATGAATTACTTTTTGATAAATTAGCTTTATTTTTCAATTTAAATTACAAAATGTTTTTAGAAAACCCTGCATACAACAGTGAACAATTTGGTTGGATTGAAGTAATCTGTGGATCAATGTTTTCTGGCAAAACGGAGGAGTTAATAAGAAGGGTTAAAAGAGCAAAAATTGCAAATCAAAATGTTAAAATTTTTAAACCTATTATTGACTCAAGAACTAAAAACTTTATTGAATCGCATGACGATAATAAACTTCAGTCAATTGAAGTAAAATCATCATCAGAAATTTTAAATAAGTTAAAAAACTGTGATGTAGTAGCTATAGATGAAGCTCAGTTTTTTGATGATGAAATAATTGATGTCTGCAATATCATTGCAAACAAGGGTGTTAGAGTAATTGTTGCAGGATTGGATATGGATTATCTTGGCAAACCATTTGGACCAATGCCAGATCTTATGGCTATCTCTGAGTATGTTACTAAAGTTCATGCAGTATGTAAAAAGTCTGGAAATATTGCTAACTATAGTTACAGAAAAAATAGAAAGAAGGATATTGTGATAATAGGTGAGAAAGATAAATATGAGGCTTTAAGTAGAGCGATGTTTTTTAAAAAAATGAAAAAGAATAAATCAAAATGAAAGTAGCTATAGTAGGATCAACTGGGGTTGTGGGCAAAGTAATGCTAGATCTTCTTAAGAGTAGAAACTTTCCAGTAAGTGAATTAATTCTTGTTGCCTCTAAGAAGTCTTTAGGTAAAAAATTGCTCTTTAACGATAAAGAATACGATATCGTCTCCATTGAAGATGCTTTAAAAATGAAGCCAGATATTGCGTTATTTTCTGCAGGTGGCTCAACATCTTTGGAGTGGGCTCCCCAATTCGCTTCAGTTGGAACAAGAGTTATTGATAATTCTTCAGCATGGAGAATGGACTCATCAAAAAAATTAGTTGTTACTGAAGTAAATTCTGAAGTTTTAACAAAGGATGATTACATTATTGCTAATCCCAATTGTTCAACAATGCAATTGATGGTAGTTTTAGCTCCTCTTCATAAAGCATATAAAATCAAAAGGTTAGTTATATCAACATATCAATCAGTATCTGGAACTGGAAAAAATGCTATTGATCAGCTGAATGGAGAAAGAAGTGATTCAGGCCCTGAAATGATATATCCTCATAGTATTGATCAAAACCTTCTTCCGCATTGTGATGTTTTTGAGGAAGGAGGTTATACAAAAGAAGAAAACAAATTGATAAATGAAACTAGAAAAATTTTAAGTGATAACTCAATTCAAATTACTTCAACTGCAGTTAGAGTTCCTATTGAGATCTGTCATGGTGAATCTGTAAATATTGAGTTTGAAAATCAATTTGAGCTAGACAATGTTTTTGAAATTTTAAAAAATTCTCCAGGTCTTGTTGTAGAAGATGATCCTATAAATAATTTATACCCTATGCCAATAAACTCTGCTAATAAGGATGATGTTTTTGTTGGAAGAATTAGGAGAGATTTTAGTATTAAAAGTGGGTTAAATATTTGGGTTGTTGCAGATAACTTAAGAAAAGGAGCTGCAACAAATACAATTCAAATTGCTGAGAAATTAATTGAAATGAAGATCATATAGATTCCATTTCAAAAGTGTCCATGAATTTAGTTGTATAGTTTCCTGAAATGAAATCTGGGTGCTCCATCATCTTTTGGTGAAAAGGTATTGTTGTTTTAACACCTTCAATAACAAATTCATCTAAGGCCCTTTTCATCTTATTTATGGCCTCTTCTCTAGTTTGTGCTGTTGTTATAAGTTTTGCAATCATTGAATCATAGAAAGGTGGTATTAAGTAGCCACTATAAACATGTGTGTCAATTCTGATACCATGGCCTCCTGGAAAATGTAGAGTTAAAATTTTTCCTGGATTTGGCAAAAAATCATTATTTGGATCCTCTGCATTTATTCTACATTCAATTGAGCAAAGCTTTGGAAAATAGTTTTTACCAGAGATAGCTTCACCTGCTGCAACTAGAATTTGTTCTCTTATCAAATCATAATCAATTACTTGTTCAGTGATAGGGTGTTCTACTTGTATCCTAGTATTCATTTCCATGAAATAAAATTTTTTATGCTTATCAACTAGAAACTCAATAGTACCAGCACCTTCATATTTTATTGACTCAGCAGCTTTGACTGCAGCTTCACCCATTGCTTTTCTTAATGGCTTTGTCATAAAAGGCGAAGGTGTTTCCTCAATTAATTTTTGATGTCTTCTTTGAATTGAGCAATCTCTTTCTGATAAATGACATGCTTTTCCATAAGAATCACCAATAATTTGAATTTCAATATGCCTAGGGTCTTCTATAAATTTTTCTAGATACATGTCGTCATTATCAAAAGCTAATTTTGATTCCTGACGAGCAATCTCCCATGCAGAAGAAAGTTCTTTGGCATCTTTTGCAATTCTCATCCCCTTACCTCCTCCTCCAGCAGTAGCTTTTAACATAACAGGGTAACCTATTTCAAGTGCGATAGTTTGAGCATCCTCAAGTGTAGGAACAAGACCCTCAGATCCTGGAATAGTTGGTACTCCTGCAGCCTTCATAGTTTCTTTAGCAGACGATTTGTCTCCCATTTTTTCAATCATTTCTGGTGAAGCACCAATAAATTTTATTTTATGCTCTTCACAAATTTTTGAAAACTTACTGTTTTCTGATAAAAATCCATATCCAGGGTGAATAGCATCTGCATTTGTAATTTCTGCAGCAGCAATAATATTTGCTGATTTTAAATAAGAATCTGAACTTGCACTTGGCCCGATACATACTGCTTCATCTGCAAATCTAACATGAAGGCTCTCCTCATCTGCTTTTGAGTATATTGCAACTGTTTTAATACCCATTTCTTTACACGTCCTAATAATACGCATTGCAATCTCTCCTCTATTAGCAATTAATATTTTATTAAACATTTTAGGAAGGATCAATAATGAATAAAGGTTGATCAAATTCAACAGGGCTTTGATCATCAACTAAAATTTTAAGAATTTTACCAGAGAATTCTGATTCAATTTCATTAAATAGTTTCATGGCTTCTATTACACATAAAACGTCTCCTTTTGCGATACTTTTACCAACTTCTACAAAAGATGGTTTATCTGGAGATGGTTTTCTGTAAAAAGTTCCAATTATAGGAGACTTGATAACTATATGCTTTTCATCTTCTACCTCTAATTTAGAGGAAGGTATATCAGATTTTTGTTCTGGTGTTTCATTAATCACAGATGGTGAAATAGCTTTAGTAGAAGGTACACGAGCTAAAATATTATCTTCAACAATTATTTGTTGCGGAGGATCAGTTTTTGTTTTAATCGTAAGTTTAAAATTCTCTCTCTCAATCTTAACTTCTTCTACACCGGATTTTTGAACAAATTTTATCAGATTCTGTATTTCTTTAATATCCATAGTATTATTTTTTGTTATATGCCCATGTTAAATATGCTGCTCCCCATGTAAGGCCAGCACCAAATGCAGCTAACAATAATTTATCCCCTTTTTTTAACTTCTTCTCATAATCATACATTAAAAGAGGTATTGTTGCTGCAGTAGTATTTCCATAGTTTTCTATGTTCATTAGAACCTTATTTTTATCTAAATTAATCTTTTCTGCGGTAGCATCAATAATTCTTTTATTTGCCTGATGTGGAAGTAAGTATTTTATCTCCTCAGGTTTTAGCTCATTTCTAATAATAATTTGCTCTGTAGCATTTGCCATCTCAGATACAGCTGATTTAAAGACAGTTTTTCCATCTTGAGATATATAGTGCCATTTATTTGCAATTGTCTCCTCTGATATTGGATAAAGAGACCCTCCAGATTTAATATTTAACCACTCTGCACCAACGCCATCAGATCTAAGATATTCATCTTCCCAGCCATATCCATTTATACTCGGTTCAACTAATACTGCACCTGCTCCATCTCCAAAAAGAATACTAGTTGACCTATCAGTATAATCTACAATTGAAGACATCATATCAGCACCTATCAAAAGAATCTTTTTATATCTTCCCGATTCAATATAACTAGAAGCTGAAGACATGCCAAATAGAAATCCAGAACATGCAGCACTTAAGTCAAAAGCATAGGCATTTTTTGCTTTAATTACTGAAGCTACAGAAGGAGCCGTTGGAGCGCCATGAAAATCAGGCGTAATAGTTGAAACAATTACTAAGTCTATAGTTTCAGGATTTATTTCTTTTTTAGCTATAAGATCCTTTGCAGCACTGATAGCTAAAAATGAGGTACCCTTACCTCTTTCCTTAAGAATCCTTCTTTTTTTTATTCCTGTTCTGGCTGTAATCCACTCATCATTGGTGTCAACCATCTTTTCTAAATCTTTATTTGAAATAAAGTCATCTGGAACATAACCTCCAACAGCAGTAATGGCGGCTTTTATATTTGTTTTTTTGTTAGGTTGCATACTAACATCAATTGTATCTATTGACAATTAGATTGATAACTAAGTTAGTTATTATTCTGATTCTAGTGAATCAACTAAAACTTTTCCTCTGTAATAAAGTTTTCCTTCATGCCAATGTGCTCTGTGGTATAAGTGTGACTCACCTGTAGCCTTACATATTGAAATTTGCTGTTTCTCAGCTTTAATATGAGTTCTACGTTTATCTCTTCTAGTCTTAGATATTTTACGTTTTGGATGTGCCATTTATAATAAATCTTTTAGTTTATCCCATCTGGGGTCAGTCTTTTCTTTAAAATTTTTTTTAGGTTTTAATTCTTCAAGCTTTTCAATTATTTCAGATTTTAATGATCCGTTCTCTATTCCTGGGTGAACTTTTTTCTGAGGAACACCAAGAATAATACTCTCATATATAATGTGTGAAATATCAATGGTATTTGATCCAGTTGGTAAAAAGACTACTTTATCATCAGATGATATTGTGTCATCTTTAAACTTAACAACTACACTGTAGTCAGTTTCTAGCCTCAATGAAAACATTTCCATTGAAAGATCACATTGAACTTCAACTACTCCATTAAATGTAAATTTTAAGTTTAGTAAAGTTTGTTTTTTCTCTAACTCAAGAATAGTCTTAATGTTAACGTCAGCAAAATCATAATAATCAAAATTTTTAAAGAACTTATTTCCTATATCAAAGTCAAATATATGAACACCTTCTTTCAGTCCTGAAAATTTAACCAAATATGGTGAAAGCGATTTCATCACTTAACTATTGAGCGGCAAATTTATAAAAATTTATCTATTTAATGTCAATCTAAGTTGTTTCTTAATTTAAACACTTGAATACCTAATTTTATTGCATTTGTAAATGAGGTATAATCTGCTATTCCTTTTCCTGCTATATCAAAGCCAGTACCATGATCTGGTGATGTTCTTACAATTGGTAACCCTGCAGTAAAATTTACTCCTTTTCCAAAAGAAATAGTTTTGAATGGTATTAGCCCTTGATCATGGTATGAAGCGATAATACCATCATATTTTTTATAATTCTCATTAGCGAAAAAAGTATCTGCTGAAAATGGACCATACACAGAACTCAAGGATCCCTTAAAGTTATTAACTACAGGTGTAATTATTGATTGGTCTTCATTGCCTATTACACCATTATCTCCTGAATGAGGATTAACTGCTAAAACAGCAATTTTAGGTTTTTTTATCTGAAAGTCATTTATTAAGCAGGTTTCAAGTGCTTTGATTTTTTGCTCAACAATATTTTCAGTGATAGCATTTGATACATCTTTTAATGGAATATGCTCAGTTAATAAGGCTATTTTAAGTTCTTTTGATATCATTAACATTAAGGGGTTGGTGCTAAAATAATATTTCAGAAAATCTGTATGACCTTTATATTTAAATGAGTTAGAATAAGATAAATCCTTATTTATAGGGGCCGTAACCAAAACATCTATCTTGTTACCCTTTATAGCTTTTATAGCTTCTTTCAAAGAAAGAATTCCAAGTTCAGATAATTCTTTATCAGATTCCCCAAAATTAAATTGAGAGTTAGTGAACACCTCTTTTACATTTATCTTTGTATCCGACAAATCTTCATAACTATCAGTCTTTGTTAATGACGGAGTATCAATTTGAAAATGTTGTTTTTGTTTTTTAATTAATTCCAGTGAAGAATATATTATAAAATTACATTCCTGAAATAAGCTGAAGTCAGATAGTGATTTCAAGATTATTTCAATACCAATACCGTTTGGATCACCAATAGTTATCCCAACATTTATTTTCCTTGATTTTACCACTCTTTAATTAATTGCTAATTTTACTAATGCAAAAACAAAGATAATAATGTTCACCGGGATAATTGAATGCATGGCTACCGTAATCAAGGTAGAAAAAAATAAAGGAAATCTGGATATTTCCCTTAAGTCAGAAATTACAAATGAACTTAAGATTGATCAAAGCTTATGTCACAATGGTGTCTGTTTAACTGTTGTTGATATAGATGATGATATATACACAGTAAATGTAATTTCTGAGAGTATTGAGAGGTCAAATTTTGGTGAAATTGTTCCAGGTGATGTTGTTAATATAGAAAGATCAATGTCTGTTAATTCAAGATTTGATGGACATATAGTTCAGGGCCATGTTGATGAAGTGGCTATTTGTACTGAAGTTAGCGAAACTGATGGAAGTTGGAAATACGTATTCAAACACTCAAAAAATAACATAACTGTTGAGAAAGGTTCTATAACTATCAATGGCGTTAGTTTAACTGTTGTTGATTCAACCGAGAATTCTTTTTCTGTTGCAATTATACCTTATACTTATAATAATACTAACTTTAATCAAATTAATGTTGGCACTAAGGTTAATCTTGAATTTGATATAATTGGTAAGTATATATCAAAAATGATAAAAAAGTCAGGCTAATGAAAAATATTCCTCATTTAAACTTAAATGATTTTTTATCTGGTAATTCAAAGACTAAGAATGAGTTTGTTGATCAGCTTGGAAAGGGATTTAGTGAAATAGGCTTTATTGCAATTAAGGGTCATCTTTTAGATGATAGAACTAAAGATGAATTATATACCGAAGTTAGGAGCTTCTTCAACCTGTCTGATGAGGTTAAATCAAAGTATATTATTAAAGGGCTTGCAAGTCAAAGAGGTTTCACGCCATTTGGAAAAGAAAGTGCTAAAGGGAAAAATATAGGAGACTTAAAAGAATTTTGGCATTTCGGCCAATATGTTAAAGACGAACCTAAGTTAAAAGAATTATATCCAGAGAATGTAATAGTTGATGAGCTGGAAAATTTTAATGCTGTGGGGCAAAAAACTTATGAGCTTCTTGAAGAAACAGGAAAACTGATTCTTAGAGCTATTGCATGTTATTTAAATCTAGAGGAAACATATTTTGATAAACATATATTTAATGGAAATTCAATTTTAAGAGCCATTCATTATCCACCTATTACAGAAGAGCCCAAAAATGCAGAAAGAGCAGCAGCTCATGGTGATATAAATCTGATAACACTTTTAATGGGTGCTCAAGGAAAAGGTCTGCAGGTATTAGATAAGTCTGGAGATTGGATTGATGCGATTGCTGAGGATGATGAAATTATTGTTAATATTGGTGATATGCTCTCAAGACACACTAATAATAGGTTGAAGTCTACAATTCATAGGGTTGTTAATCCACCAAAAGCTCTGTGGAGTAGTTCAAGATATTCAATCCCGTTTTTTTTACATCCAAGATTAGAGATGCCTCTTAATTGTATTGAGTCATGTATAGATGATAATAATCCAAAAGCATTTGAGGATATTTTAGCAGGAGATTTTCTACATCAAAGATTAATTGATCTGGGTTTAGTAAAAGACTAGTCTAAGTATTGATTATATATAGATCTAGATAACCTAGCTAGAAAAGGAATTCCTATTTCTTCATACTCATAAACATTATCATTGATTACTTTATTTTTATTTGTATATATAGTAGCTGTTAAAATAAATTCTATGTTGTCCTGGTAATTCTTAATTAAAGCATTATCCACAGAGGTTCCATATGCCTGTCCAATTTTATTGTAAACTCTAATCCCCCTATTTGAAACAATTTTCTCATCCCCATAAATAAAAAACTTGTTGTAGGTTTCAAAAAAATTTTCATCTTCTATAAACTTTTCACCTAAATCTTCATAGGTAAATCTACTCATCCAATATCTTAAAAAATCATAGTCTTCAACTGTTAAATTGAAATTATTATCTCTATCGTATACCTCAGGATAAAAAATACTTTTTATCAGATTATGCATGTCAGTTAAGGATGATCTGTTTTTTTCAGAAAAATTAAGTGGCTCATTTAACACCTCTCCATCATGAAATCTTTTTTCGCCTTTATATAGACCTTTAGTTTTATCATTAGACCTAATAATAGTTTGCATATTATTATCTGAGGAAATTATATTATTATCTATATCCAATATCTGCCAATTATTATTAACATGTGGATCTGGATTAAATTTATGATTAAGATATGTTTTGTCAAATCCTGCTTTTTTCATTTCAAGATTAAAATAATTATATCCAATAAAATCAATAAGAATATTAGAGGCAGAGTTGTCGCTTATTAAAAATACATCAGCTATAAGGTTTTGAAATGAGGTTATACTGTCTTTTACATCTAATAGAGGATCCTTATGCTTAAAGTTCAGATTTATTTTAGATTTAAGTGTAATGTCTAATCCTTTTGATCTTAAATCATTTATTTTTTTTAGTGCTAGAATAACTATAGGAAGCTTATTGGTGCTTGCTGGATAAAAATATTGATCATCATCTAATTGATATTCGAATGTTCTAAACTTTAATTCACCATTATTTTGATCTATTTTGGTAAGCAGAACTTGAATCTCATACTCTTTTTTGTTTTTTGAGACCTCTTTTAAAAATTTGTCTTTATAAATAGATGATTTTATAGGGTTTGTTTCTATTGAACAAGCTGAAATAACAGCTATTATCAAAAAACAGATTACTTTTTTCATTAATCAAAAATAAAAAAACCCCTATTTCTAGAGGTTTTTAAATTTAAATATATAATAGTTTATTCTTCAGGTCGCACAGATATAGCTAACCAAAGAGGTACGCTCTGTTTATGATCTCTAAGATTATAAATTTCTCTTAATTGTCTACTAATTGGCGCTCCTGAACCAGATGGTTCTCTATCTAATAACCAATTATCCCAGTCTTCATAAAAATCCACTGTCATATAATCGTAATAAACATCAGATCCTAGGGCATCTAGTCTTTTTAAAAGACCCCAACCAGCCCTATTTCCAAGACTATTTACACTGACTAAATTATTTTCAGCTTGCTCATATTTATAACCATCAGTATAGCCAACTTTCATCATATTTATCACTGCTACTTGAGGGACGACAGGCGTCTCACCTTCATTGCCAGCAAATACAAGACCTTTATTAACTAATAAATGATCATAAACTAAAGTTCTAGCCTTTATATTTTTCTGTTGGAATATTTCAATATCCATTTCACTGTAGTCAGGTCTCATTTTTGCGACACCTGCATTTGCATTTAAACTATCAATGCTTTTCGCAACAGTTACAATAAGAAGGTCCCAATCAGACTCAGATCCGGTATTTGGTCTATACCAAACATCCCAACCAGTTATGGTTCCTTCATTAGCTCTCATTTGATGAAGATCTTTCCACTTTTCATTTAAAATAGTCCAATAATCTTCTCCTGGAGTTGTTTTGACAAAGGTCATACTTACGTAATCTCCGTTGCCTTGTGCATTTATATTGCTAACCGCAAAAAATGCAAGTAATAAAAATAGTTTTCTCATAATTAATTTATTGATTTTAGTTAATTTGAACAATCTAAATTTAAGTAAAAAAATAATTACTTTTATTAATACTATTACTATGAAAAGAAGAACCATAATTAAAACACTTGCTTCTGCATCATTTGGTGGTCCTATTTTAGCTCATACAAAATTTGAGAATTCACAAAATAGATTCCTGAATAAAATAAAACATAATCCAATTGGTGTGTCAACATATTCTTTCTGGCAATTTAATGGAAGAGAGACTCCAATAGATTATTGTATAGATAAAGCTGCTGAATTTGGTTTTGATGGGGTTGAATTATTGTTGATTCAAATGGAATCGGAGGAAAACAGTTATTTGCAAAAGATAAAAAAAAGAGCCTTTGACTCAGGACTAGATTTAATGGGCCTGTCAACTCATCAAAGCTTCGTTAGTCCAAATCCTCAAAAAAGAAAAGAGAATATTGACCTAACTAAGCATCAAATAGAAATAGCCCATTCACTCGGCATCCCAACCATTAGGATAAATACAGGTAGATGGGGAACTACTAAGCCAACAGATAATAAATCTGAATTCGATGTTTTGATGGATAATAAAGGTGTTGAATCTGTAATAGACGGATATACTGAAGATGAAGGATTTAAATGGGTGATTGATTCGATTGCTGAATGTGTTCCTACAGCGGAAAAGAACGGAGTTGTTTTAGGTCTAGAAAATCATTGGGGGTTAGGCCTTACATCTAAAGGGGTTATGAAAATTGTAAATGCAATAAATTCACCTTGGCTTAGTGTAACTTTAGATACTGGTAATTTTTTTGACAATAGAGAGGAGCAGATAAAAGACCTAGCACCTCACACTTGTTTGATTCAGGCAAAAACATATTTTGGAGGTGCTAAGTGGCCTGCATTTAATGAAATAAATATTGACTATGCTTCAATTGGTAAGCTAATGAGGGAGAACGATTATAGAGGATATATTTCTCTTGAGTTTGAGGGAAATGAAGATGCTAATACTGCAGTCCCAAAAAGTTTAAAATTATTGAGAGATTCTTTTTACTATAACCTTGACTAGTATTTTAATAGGTATAACTCTCCCGAACATGAACCAATTACAATATGTTTTTTCCAATATGCTATTGAGCATGCCAAAAAATCAGTACTAATTATTTGTTTTAAATCATTTGGATCGTTGTTTTCAAAAGTATATATACTAGATATATTTTCCTTTTCTAAAAGCACTACTGATTTTTTTTTACCAATACCTGCAAGTCCTATTACATTATTATTCCTCCAATTCGATAAGTCTGTAATAACTTTATTTGATATTAAAAAAGTTTTTTTTGTTTCTACAGAAAAGTCTGATACCGCTAGTCCTGACGAATTTCCAAGATAAAAAGTCTTCCAAATCAATTCATTTTTTAGAATTGAAGAATTATCAGATATTGTAAAATTTTTATGGATAATTTTATTTACAGGAATTATTGATGAATTATATGGCTTTGGATTTATGTAGCCAAAAACAAATAATTTGTCTTCCGAAGATAATAAAGCTCTAAATCTAGTGTCTCCATAATTTGCTATATCAAATGTATTCCTGTAAAATGTTCTAAAGTTTTCTCCCCCGTCATTACTCTCCCAAATATATCTATATACGAAGCCTGAGTCCCATTCTTCTCTATTGTTTGCTCCAGAACCTACAGCAAAAATTCTATCGTTAAACATGTCAATGTCAATTACATGCTCTCCTCCTAAAATGTTTCTGGTTTTTTTAAATACAAATTCTCCATCTAGTCTTTGGAGTTTAAAAACATTTCCCTGGATTAATTTTTTTTCTCTAGGAAGAGATTGAGTATAAAGCTCATCTTGAGTATTAGAATCATACCCTGGTTGCCATAAGTTATTATCAAACTGCGCAAATTTTATTATTTTTTCTTCACCAGTATCATATTTAGAACGTTGAGCTGCACCTTGGCCATCTCCAATTACTCTAATTTTATCTGGTTTTTTTTGGTCAAGTGATTTTAAAATTCGGAACTCTATCGGAAATTCTGATCCAACATTTACTGAAGCATCCCCGTAACCAATAAATAATATATCTTCAAATACTTCTAATGACGAGATCCCTTTTTCAAAATCAGTAAATATTGGTGTTGCAGATTCTATATAATCCTCTATTGGATTACCCCAAAATATTAAATCAGTATTATCAAATTTTGGATGAGTGCAGGAAAAAGTAAAAAAAAGAAATACTAGGTAAAGGTTTTTCGCTTTCATGTATCTAATATATATTTTTTTTAAATTTGAATAAAACCATTTTGATGCAAGAAAGTCCAATCCCAATTTACGTAGTAGAATTTATGAGTCAAGAGTGGATTACTTGGTCTTTATTTTCCTTAATATTTATCTCTACTCCCTTAATTCTTGCAAGATTTCTTAACAAAAGTCAAAAGAGGATGATTTCCTACATCATGGGGGTTCTTTTAATTATTGACTTTTTTGCTGAAAATATTGGATATATTGCTTCAGGTACTTGGGATTTAGAATATAATTTACCAATCCAGCTATGTGGAATTTCCTCTTTAATTTGTTGTGTTTTACCTTTTATAAAAAAGAAAGAAAAACTTTTTGAATTTGTATATTACACAGGTATTATAGGTGGTGTTATGGCTATTCTTACACCTCAGATGAATTACTTTGATGGAACTATTAGATATTTTCTTAACTACTATGTTTCTCATAGTCTAATTATAGCATTACCGATTTTTATGTTTCTTCATTTAGACATGAAACTTCCTAGGCTATCATGGTTTAAACTTTGGATTAATCTTAATATTTTAATGGCTATAATTATGCCTATAAACTTCTTATTGGGCTCGAACTATATGTATGTTAATACACCCCCACAGGTAGATAATCCTTTAGTAATTGGTGAATGGCCATATTACATTCTTTTATGGGAAGTTTTTATTCTTATAATAGCTTACATGACATATTCAATAAGTAGAAGGAAACTAATTCTGTGAAACTACTTTTAACAATTTTTCTTGTTTTTTCTATTCCTGAAAATGATTGCTCAACTTTCTACTTAATTAGACATGCTGAAAAAGTAAGAACAAATAAATCTGATAGTGATCCTGCTTTAAATGAAAAAGGAATCATTAGGGCCATGAATTGGAAAGAATATTTTATAGATAAAGACATTTCAAAAATATATTCAACAAATTATAAGAGAACTATTGAAACCGTTAAACCAATTCAAGAAGCAACAGGTTTAGCTACAATTTTATACTCTCCTTCCAGTATTGATTATAAGGATTTTATTTCATCAAATAAAGGTGAGATAGTACTTATTGTTGGGCATAGCAATACAATTCCAAACTTTGTTAACGAATTAATTAATGATCAGGTATACGCTCAGATAGACGATTTAAATAACTCTAATTTGTATATTGTTAGCCTATGTGACTCTAGTATATCACACAGGTTAATTAAAGTAAATTAATGGATACTCCAATAAATGTTTTTAGTGATTGGGCCCAAAATGGTAAAGATGAGGGCATGGAAAGACATCATAATGAATCTGTAATGAATATGATTGATTTTGCATGTAGTGGATTATCAGAATATTCTTTTATTGATGCTGGATGTGGAAACGGCTGGGTTGTAAGACATATTTCCAAAGATGCAAAATGTAATAATGCATTTGGTGTTGATGGGTCTTCTAATATGATAAACAAAGCCAAGAGACTTGATGATAAAAACAAATATTTTTGTGAAGATTTGTTAAAGTGGATCCCTCAAAGCAAAGTTGATATAGTTCTATCGATGGAAGTGTTTTATTATTTCGAGAACCCAGGGTTACTTATTGAACATATAAATAATAATTGGATAAAAAGTGGGGGTAGATTAATAATGGGGGTAGATTATTATCAAGAAAATATATCTTCTCATTCATGGCAAAAAGACTGTGGCATTTCAATTATGAAGCTTCACTCTGAAAAAGAGTGGAAGGTGTTATTTGAACATGCAGGTTTAAAAGATGTTAAATCTTGGCGAAATGGACAAGATAAAGACTGGGGAGGAACCTTGATTGTTACTGGTACTAAGTAATTTGTTGTAAGAAGATTTTAATTTGCTCTTCTAGTAAGCATATTAGTTTTTTATTTGTTATACCTTCTTTGTCAGAAAAATTTTCTTCAAATTTAGGTAAGCTAAAGTTTGGTATTTCATGTTTACTCTGTTGAGAAAATCTTGATAAGGCAGCATTCATAACTGATTTACCTCCTCTTGAGCCATTTGATGCAGAGAGAAGGAGAATAGGTTTGTAATTCCATACAATTTCTTCAATTACAGATATCCAATCATAAATATTTTTAAATGCTGCGGTGTATGATCCGTTGTGTTCTGCAAGTGATATAACTATTCCGTCTGAATCTTTAATAAGGTTTTTAAATTCATATGCTTTTTCAGGAATACCATCAATTCTTTTTCTATCATCACTATAAATTGGCATTTCATAGTCATTCAAATCAATAAGAATTGCCTCTTGAGGAGCTATTTTATTTGCTACAAAAGAGGCAAGTTTCTTATTTATTGAGTTGTTTGATGACGATGCACCAAAAGCTAAAATTTTACTCATTATCTAGTTCTGTGTGAACCATCGCAAAACCCATCTGGGTCTTTGGTATTTCCACATCCACACTTTGATCTTTCTGAATTCATATTATAAAGTTGTTAAGTTAATAGATAATTCGATATCATCATATATAAGTTTATCACCAAGATTTTCAAAAAACGACCCTGATCTAAACCTTACATCATATTTTGACCTATCAAATACAAGATTTGCAGACCAACCATCCTCTGAGCTTATCATCTCAAAATTTACTGGGTGAGTAAAACCTTTGATAGATAAATCTGCTGAGACATTCCATTTACCATCTGATATTAATTCAGAACTGTTAATTGATATAGCTGCTGTAGGATATGATTCTACAGAAAAAAAGTCATCTGATTTTAAATGACCTTCTAATCTTGCCTTACTATCTCCTTCCATGTCTTGATTATTTATTGAAGTCATATCAACAATAAACTCGCCATTTACAATTGCACCATTAGAAATTTCAAAATTACCTGAAACAAAATCTAAAGTTCCATAATGAGAACTTGTAGATACTTCTCTACCTGTCCAAGTAATTTGGCTCTGTGCAGTCTCTATATTATAAATATTGTCAGCTGTTACAACACCCTGTGCTTGCTGTGTACTAGCTTGGTTTGGATTAGTATTACATGAAGCTAGTATGATTAACATTAAAAAAGTGAATAATTTTTTCATTTGATTAAAATTTTTGTAAAACTAGAAAAATGAAAATTCGTTAAGAATAAACAGTTTAGTTTTAATTATTATTTAACAGTATTAAAGAATCGATAAATGTAAAGCAAACTTGACAAGTACAAAGTAAAGTTTATTTTACATATTCCTTATTTTTGTTAATTTGTAAAGTTTATTTTACAAAAAATTTATTATATTTGTAAAGTTTATTTTACAAATGCTAGTTAATAGGGTAAAAGATTATAGAAAAGGTAGAGGCTTAACACAAGAAGATTTAGCTACAAAGGCAGGCGTTAGCAGGCAGAGTATTATTTCAATCGAAAAAAACAAATTCATTCCAGGACTTGATGTGGCATTAAAGATTTCTTCTTCACTTGAGGTTAGCATTGATAAACTCTTTTATTTTGTTTAAATGAGAAGCATAGACGCAGTTATTACTTGGGTTGACGGATCTGATGAAGATTATAAAAAGAAAATAGAAAACCATTTAACCACGTCAACAAACTATAAGAAACAGTATTTACAGGCTAATGAAATTGAATACTGTGTAAAATCTATTTTAAAATTTGCGCCATTTGTAAGGAGAATATTCATTGTTACAGACAACCAAAAGCCCAGTTTTAATGGTCTTAAAGATCTTATAGTAAGCAAGAAAGTTAAGGTTGTTGACCACAAAGAAATTTTTAAAGGTTATGAAAAATATTTACCAACATTTAATATTAGATCAATTGATGCTGTACTCCACAGAATAGAAGATCTATCTGAAATGTTCGTTTATTTTAATGATGATGTTTTTTTAATAAACAAAATCCGTGAGGAAGATTGGTTTGTAGAAAATAAGGTGGTATTAATGGGTAAATGGGCTAAAAGCTACAGCATAAACCCTATTAAGATGTTATCTGGAAAATTTAAAAAAGTATTTGGTCTAAGGCCAAGTTTTAATGCCTCTCAGTCAAAAGCAGCCAATATAAGTGGTTTTAAAAAAGAATATTTTAAGTCATATCATACTGCAAGGCCTCAAATTAAATCATTAATTAAGGAATTTTACCACAAAAACCCTGAATCTCTAATCGATCAAATTAAATATAGGTTTCGACATTATGATCAGTTTATGCCATATAGTCTTTGTTGGCATTTATTAATTAAAGAAAATAGGGCAATAATAAAAGGAGTCAAAGAATTAAAAGAAATCCAGCAAACCCAAAACCTTAATGCTAAACAAATGATTTCAATTTTAGAAAAATTGGATGATACAAAGGAAATCAAATATTTAAATATTCAGGATTTAAATTATGCAAGCAAAGATGTGTTTATGATTTTCGACAAATGGATGAGAAAAAAACTATATGGTTAGAGTCTATAGTTTTGAAATAACCGAGACCACTCTTTCAACTTCTTCCTTTGTGTTATATAGAGAAATTCCTAGCCTTGTAACCCCACCCCTTTCCTCAAGCCCAAGTTGTTGGATAGCTCTCAAAGCATAGAAGTGTCCGTCCCAGGCACATACATTTTCAGATGCGAGAGCCCTACATACTTCTTGTGGCGTGTAATCAGAGTGAATAAATGACACAGTTGGTGTTCTTTTCTTATCTGAAAAATCTTTACCAATAACATTAACCTTATCTAAATTATTAATGGATTCATATAGATGTTTGGCAAGTGCGAATTCATGGCTACTTATTTTAGAAAATGCATCTATTAATTTATCTCTAAATGAATTGCCTTCTCCCATATTAGCAATAAAGTCAATTGCAGCTGAGACTCCTGCACAAGCAGCGTGATTGAGAGTACCTGTCTCGATTATATAGGGCGCCTTTTGATCCTGAACTACCAAACGATCAGTTTCTAGTTGTTCTAATAGACCTGGTTTAGAATATAAAAAGCCAACATGTGGGCCATAAAACTTATATGCAGAGCATAGGAGAAAATCACATCCAAGCTCTTTTACATTAATTGAGAAATGAGGAGCATAGTGAACAGCATCTAATAAGAGCAAGCAGTTTTGTGGAAGAAAAGATTTAACCGATATAAAGTCATTCAACGTTCCAAGGGCGTTAGAAGACATCCCCATACAAACCATTACTGTTTTATCATTAATCTTATTTCTAAAATCTTCATAATCAAGTCCTCCATTTTGAAGTAAGCTTACCTCAATTAATTTAACACCTGCTTCCTTAAGAACTTTCCAAGGACCTCTATTTGCCTCATGATCTAATTCAGTTATAATAACCTCATCTCCTGAGTTAAATTTTTTAGTTAAAGCTCTGGCAAGACTATAATTTAAGGACGTCATGTTTTGACCAATCGAGATTGTGTCTGGGCTGTCTGATCCAAGAAATTCAGACATTTTTAGCCTTAAATCATCCATCACTTTATCAGTCTCTTGGCTAGTTATAAACTCTCCATGAGTATTAGCATTTGATCTAATATAATATTGTGAAATGGCTTCAATTACTTGAATTGGAACTTGTGTTCCACCAGGACCATCTAAGTAAATAATTTGATTCTTATTATGATCCACTCTTCCAATAGAGGGGAAAAAATCTCTTATTTCTGAAGAATTGATCATGGACAATTTAGCTATTGTTCTAGCTTCCAAAAGGCAATACCGCCTGCCTGCTTACCAATTTTAACAGAGCTTACTAACTTAGCTTTACCTATATCAATGACATCAAGGACACCTGGCTCTCCGCCTATTCCCTCTACTGTAACAAATGCATATTTATTATCAGGTGAGATAACGACGCCATGGGAAACCTTTGTTGTGTTATCTACAATCTTCGATTTACCTGTTTTGAGATTTTTTATTTCTGTTTTTCCTTCACCTTTCAATGTTGTTACAAGTTTTTTTCCATCTGAAGTAATATCAATATTGTATGGGCCTTTACCTGTCTTAAATCTATTTATAATCTCCCAAGAGTCAGTATCAACCTCAATTATCTCATTAGAAGAATTACCCGCTATATAAACTTTTGAATCAGATGGATGAGGGATCACCCAGGTTGGCTGAGTAGTTGAATGATGCATCTCTTGATGATTCATACCCTGATGATCCATATCCTGATGATTCATGCCCTGATGATTCATGTGATGGTTGTTATCAAGTTGAAGAACACGATTAACCTCTAGAGAAACAGTATCTACCTCATATAACTCACCTGACATCATTGCTACCGAGTATTGAAACCTTCCATCTGGAGAAATTCTAGAACCATGAGGCATAACTCCTGTTGGAATTTTAGTTATCTCTGTCATTGTTTGAGGGTCAACAACTGAAACTGAACTTGGAGTCATAGTTCCATATAACTTAAAATTTACACAATATAAGAGTCCTGTCAAGCTAGATATTTCCATAGTTGCAGGAAAATAACCTAATTCTGTAGTTGCTATTTCAGTGTTTGTTTGAGTTGAAAACTTAGTTAAAGTTCCATAAGGGTTTCCATGTGCTAAAGAAAGATACCAATATTCACCAGAGGGATCAACGGTTAGTCCATGTGGACCCTCTGTTTCAGCAAACTTAATCCCAACAGGAATTCTCTCTAATTCAGTGGCACTTTTTCCGTCAAATTTTATTAACGAAACAGTATCATCAGATTCTGCAGCAACATATAAATAATAGTTTTGAGAAAAGCCAAATGTTGTAAATACTAAAAATAAAATTATCCTTATCATTAGTCTGGTATACCGGTTCTCTCTATATATTGATTTTCATTAGAGGTGTCTGGCTTATCCTCAGAGACCTTAGCTACACCTAATCCTGAATACATATCAGAGTAAAACACATAGCCCTTGTAAACTTGTGCGCCCCATGACATCGTTGCATTCTTTATAAATCCATTAGGAGAACCAGTCATTGTATAGCCTATCTCTCTGTCTTGTCTAAATAGATCTCCTACTAATTCACCACTAATATCAACAACCCTAACTCCTCCTCCATACATTGCTACATACAAAACATCTTCATCAACCCACAAGTTATGAGATCCTGTTCCAGGCACCTCAAATTTTGCAACTTCTACTGGATTATCTAAATCCGTGAAGTCTACAAAATGACAGAAGCCTGCAGTAATCTCAGGTTCAGTTAAGTTTACCCCTTCAGGGAATATTTCGTCACATAAGACAACATAAAAAGTGCCTGTAGATTTGCTTCTAAATGGAAAAGCAGCGTGATTTGCCCCGCTTGCATAAGTATAATTAGAAAAAGGTACTGGATTAGATGGTGAACCACCGGCAATTCCGTTACCTACATCTACAAGGTATACACCGTCTCTCCAATTTGATGAATATGCGATACCATCCTCAATCCATACATCATGTATATTCTGACCCTCACTTCCAACTTCAAACATTCCAACCTCTACAGGATTTGTTGGGTCTTCTATGTTTAGGATATAATATCTTTCTCCTGTTCCTAGAACATATGCATGATCGTTATCTATAAACAGGTTATGAACTCCACCATTAAGATTCTTTGTATACTCTGATAAAACTTTTACATCGTATGGATTAGTTACATCAAGAATAAATATTCCATTTTTTCTGTTAGAGGCTCCTTCTCTTGAAATAATAGCAATCGTTCCATCTTGTGAGACTTTTACATCATTAACTGTTCTAGCATCAACCTTTATGCTATCAATTTTTTTCATATTTGTTGGATCGGTAACATCCCAAAAGAATGCCGTACCGTCTGCAGAGTGAGTTCCAGTTACAGCATAGTCTCTTCCATCCACTCCTTCAAATATCCAAAAGTCTGAAGTTCTTTTATCCGGAACTACAGTGTTACCAACTCTATAGACTTCTCTTTTTATGTCTCTTGCAACAACTCTTAAGGGCTTTGAAGAAGTTATATCACCAAGAGTTGCAGAAATTGAATAATTTCCAGGTTCCTCAGCTACAAATCTTCCATCATTTAAAATTGTACCTGCAGCTGATTCAGACACATCAAAAGATTTGCCATAGAAAGTATATTCAAAAGGCAAGTTTTTGATTTCATTTCCAGAACTATCAAAACCAGTTGCAGTATATCTTACAACATCACCTGTTCTAGCTACTTCCTGATTTGACGTTATTTCAATTTTCGATAATGGGTTTTCGGAAACCTTAATCTCTACGGTAGCTGATACTCCATCTAATTCAGCAGTTAATTTAGCAGTACCTGAAGCTATAGCTTTTACATTATTTGTGTTATCAATTGAGAGAATTTCAGAACTACTTGTTAGATTTAGTTTTTGACCATCTCTTTCAAACCCTTGTTCGTCTACTACATCAAAACTTAAATCTAAATAGGTGCTAACATAATTGTCTTTAGGAACACTTATTGTTATCTCCTTTACCATAGCATATCCTACTTCAACTTCAAAAGTTCTACTTAACCTTTGATCATCTAATCCGAGGCATACCGCAACAACCTCATGATTTCCAGGTGCATTTGCTTTGATCTCACCTTTATTTCTGTCATAGGAAATTGCCTTTGCTCTACTAAAAACTCCTTGCTTGTTATAGTAAAAAGTATAAGGACAAGATAGCCTTTCACCTTTTAGGTTTTCAGCATAAGTTTCTGGCTCAAAAGTCTCCCCGATTTTTAATTTCAAACCTTGCAAATCTGATTTAACAAAAAGGTCTTGAGAATAAAGGTTTGTTATAGGAAAAGAAAGTAATAGTATTGATGTTATTAAAATAGTTCTCATAATTTTTTTTTTAGCGATTAAATATAATTATTTAATAAATATAATCGTGGTTAAATTAGTTAATTTCATAAGTTAAACCCAAAATAGGTCTGAGTTCATGACCTTTGTCCAGGCATTAGTAAAGTCGTTTACAAATTTTTCTTTGTTGTCATCCTGAGCATAAAGTTCAGCATAAGATCTAAGTATTGAATTTGATCCGAATACTAAATCAACAGATGAAGCTTTCCATTTAAGCTCTCCGGACTGTCTATCCATTATCTCGTATTTGTCTTCCTCAACAATATTCCAGGTATTGTTCATGTCTGTGAGATTTACAAAAAAGTCATTAGTCAAAACACCTTGACTGTCTGTAAAAACACCTGCTGTGTTATTAATATGATTAGCGCCAAGAACCCTCATACCACCCAGCAATACAGTCATTTCAGGTGCTGATAAACCAAGAAGTTGAGCTTGATCCAACATTAATTCCTCTGGACTAGATTTAGATTTTCCGCTTGTCCAATTTCTAAATGCGTCTGCTGATGGTTCAAGATTTGAAAATGAATCAACATCAGTCATTTCTTGTGATGCGTCTCCCCTTCCTTTTACAAATGAAATTGTTATACTGAATCCTGCTGCTGATGCAGCTTCTTCTATTGCGAGATTACCAGCTATAACAATAGTGTCAGCCAAACTTGCACCTGTGTCTGAAGCAATTGTCTTTAAAACTGATAATGTTTTTGAAAGTCTATCAGGTTCGTTCGCATCCCAATCTTTTTGAGGAGAAAGTGATATTCTTGCTCCATTAGCTCCACCTCTTAAATCTGAGACTCTAAAAGTTTTAGCACTGTCCCATGCTATTGATACTCTATCAGAAATTGATAATCCAGAACTTGAAATTTTAGCCTTGACATCGTCCTCATCATAGTCTTTGTTTCCAGATGGAACTGGATCTTGCCAAATTAAATCTTCCTCTGGAAAATTTGGTCCAATATATCTTGTTTTTGGCCCCATGTCTCTGTGAGTAAGTTTAAACCATGCTCTTGCAAATGTATCTGAAAAATATTCTTGATCATCTTTAAACTTAAGACAAATCTCCCTGTAAATAGGGTCCATTTTCATTGCCATATCTGCGTCAGTCATTATTGGGTTTTTTCTAACAGATGGGTTAGCAGCATCTATTGGTTTATTCTCTTCCAAAATATCAATTGGCTCCCATTGCCAAGCACCAGCTGGACTTTTTTGTAATTCCCATTCATGATTAAACAGCATTTCAAAGTAACCATTGTCCCATTTTGTAGGATTTGTAGTCCATGCTCCTTCCAAACCACTTGTCACTGGACCTTTTTCTTGAAGAGTTGGATTAATCCACCCAAATCCTTGGTCCTCAATATTTGCACCTTCAGGTTCTCTGCCTAGCTTAGAAGCGTCTCCATTTCCATGAGCTTTACCAACAGTGTGACCCCCCGCTGTTAAAGCTGCTGTCTCTTCATCATTCATGGCCATTCTTGCAAAAGTTTCTCGTACATGTAGTGCTGTCTTCATTGGGTCTGGCTTTCCATTTACTCCCTCTGGATTAACGTAAATTAATCCCATATGAGTTGCACCTAAGGGTGTTTCTAATGTTGATGTATCCTCTAAGTCTTCATATCTATTTTCACTTGGCGCCATAATTTTATCTTCCGGTCCCCAATAAATATCAATCTCAGGCTGCCATATGTCTGGTCTTCCATAGGAAAATCCAAATGTTTTCAACCCCATACTTTCATAAGCAATGTTTCCTGCTAGAATAAATAAGTCTGCCCAGCTTATTTTATTACCATATTTCTTTTTTATAGGCCACATTAACCTCCTTGCTTTATCTAAGTTTCCGTTGTCAGGCCAAGAATTTAACGGAGCAAACCTTAGATTTCCTGTACCTGCTCCACCTCGGCCATCAGCAACTCTGTAGGTGCCGGCGGCATGCCAGGCCATCCTTATCATCAATCCTCCATAGTGGCCCCAATCTGCTGGCCACCATGACTGTGGAGTAGTCATAAGATCATGCATGTCTTTTTCAAGGGCTTTAAAATCTAATGATTTCACTTCATCCCTGTAATTAAATTCCTTGTTATAAGGATTTGTTTTTTCGTCATGCTGATGAAGAATATCTAGGTTTAGTCTTTTTGGCCACCATTTTAATGGTGAAGTATCTGGTGAAGTTGAGCCTCCATGCATAAAAGGACATTTACCTGTCGATTGTCCATTTATAGACCCATTGTGTTTTAAATTTTCCATAAACCTTAAATTTTATTTCTAATTTATAAATTTTTATCACTTATTCTGTCTACTTTTACCTCTTAATAATAAATTCTTAGCCACTATAGTGATAGCTTATAGTTAAAAGCCTTAATTTAGAGAAAAACACTATTATGACGAGCAACAGCGATATAATTAAAAAAACAAAGCCTGTTTTAGAGGGATTCACAACCTATCTTCAGGTTTTCTTTTGTCTATTAATTGCTTCTTTTATAGCTGGAGCTCCTTCTAGTATATATGAAGCTGTATCAGGCAACCCTCTTTTTCTAGAATTCAACTATGGAGAATCTATAGTATTTTCTAATGAAAGCATTTTGATCTCATCTATTGTATTATTACTTGTTTTTTATCTATCTGCCTCTATTCAAGTAGGAATCTCATTATTCTGTCTTGATATTTATAATGGAAAAGACATAAATTTTTCAACACTTTTTGGCAGCTTTAATACATTGAAACCTTTGGCCATTACAATATTATTAACCTTAATCATAGGTGTTGGATTTATCTTATTAATTATTCCTGGAATTATCTTAGGTCTTATGTACTCACAGGTGTACTATATTCTTGCAGAGAATCCTGATATCGGTGTTTTAGAGGCCTTTAAAAAAAGTGAAAAAATGATGAAAGGGAAAAAAGAGCAGCTATTCATGCTTACACTAAGAGCAATTTTATACATGATTTTAGGTGTTTTTACTTTATTTATATGGTGGATTTGGTTATTACCAAGGTATAATGTTGCTTTTGCTGGGTTCTATGAGGAACTAAAAAAAGACCTTAATAATTAAAAGAATATAGTTGCGCTTTATATAAAAATCTATGGCAAACAAGTATGTAGATCTTCCGTCTGTAAAATTCTTCATGAACAATGTTCAGAAGCTTGAATCTATCTTAAGCAAAAAAAGGTTTGCTGATCATAATCTTGAGTCAGTTGATATGTTTATTGACTCGGTTAAACAGTTTGCAGACAGGGAGCTGTTTCCATATTTTAAAGAAATGGACGAAAATCCAGCTCATTATAAAGACGGTAAAATTCATGTGCACCAACAAGTTGGAAAAATGATGAAGGAAGGTGGAGAAATGGGTCTCATTGCTGCACCTTTTGATTATGAAGACGGAGGGCTTCAATTACCACTACTTGTTCACACTGCTGCAAATTATATTTTAGATGCTGCTAATAATCATTTGCCTGGTTATTCTGGTCTTACCACAGGTGCTGCGGAATTAATTATTGAGTTTGCCAGCAATGAGTTAAAAGAAAAATATACTCCTAAAATGCTTACAGGAGAGTGGGGCGGAACAATGTGTTTAACTGAGTCGCAAGCCGGTAGCTCATTATCAGACATTGTTACAAAGGCCTCTCCTTGTGATGGTGGACATTATAAAATTAGTGGTCAAAAGATTTTTATCTCAGGAGGAGATCATCAATATGCTGAAAATATAGTCCACTTATTATTAGCCCGAATTGAAGGGGCTCCTGCTGGAACAAAAGGAATTTCATTATTTGTTGTACCAAAAATGAGGCTAGATGAAAATGGAAATCTTGAACCAAATGATGTAACAACAGTTGCTGATTTTGAGAAAATGGGACAGAAAGGATACTGTACTACTCACCTTGGTTTCGGTGATGAAGATAACTGTCATGGATATCTTGTTGGAGAAGAAAACAAAGGTCTTCATTATATGTTTTTAATGATGAATGGTGCAAGAATAGCCGTTGGAAGAGCTGCCTCTGCAATCGCCTCAGGTGCTTATTACGCTTCTTTGGAGTATGCAAATGAACGTCCACAGGGAAGGAAACTTTCTTCAGATGGAAAAAAAGATTTAAAAGAAAAGCAAAGTTTAATAATTGAACACCCTGATGTAAGAAGAATGCTTATGCTTCAAAAAGCGATGGTTGAGGGGTCTATGAATTTAATTTTTAAAGCTTCAAAATATTTTGACCTGCAACACAACAGTGAGGATGAAGAGGAAAAGCATAAATATCATACACTACTAGAGATGATTATTCCAGTGGTTAAAACCTATCCTTCAGAGGCTGGTATTTATTCAATAAACAATGGGCTTCAAGTACTCGGGGGTTATGGGTTTTGTTCGGACTTTATTCTTCAACAGTATTATAGAGATATAAGAATTTGTACAATCTATGAGGGAACATCAGGTATTCAGTCTCAAGACCTTCTTGGAAGAAAAATGATGCTAAACAATGGGGAGGGAGCGAAGCTTTTAATGGAAGAAATAAAAAAAACCATTGATGACGCTTCACTGGATAATGACCTAAAGGAGTGGGCTACTGGTTTAGATAAAAAACTAGATGAAACTCAAAAAATATTATTTCATCTTATTCCTTTTGCTGCAAAAGGAGACTATGAAAAGTTTTTAGCTGATGCTTCAATCTTTATGGAGTTTTTTAGTCTTGTATTAATTGGATGGTCTTGGTTAGAAATTGGTGTTGTAATTAAACGCGCAATAATTACAGGAGATAAATCTTTTGACACAAGTTTTTTTGAAAGCAAACTGGATACTTTAGAATATTTTTATGCATATGAGCTTCCTAAAACAACTGGCCTTGCAGAAGTTATGCTCCACCCCTCTTCAGTTACAATTAAAACTGATAAAAAAACAATAAGCTAAATAATTTTCAGGTTTTTAATGAAAAACTATGTGTAATAAGACTAGTGTAATTGCTAGTACCCACCCCCAGTTTCTGCTATATTTATCTGCAGGTTTAAATAATACTAGTAATGAGTTTAGTTTGCCCATGCTACCAATTATTGTGATGAATAACCCTATTATAATTACCCAAAAGGCTCTTACAAAATAATTCATTTCTGGCATAAAAAGTTGCAGAGTGATATTTAGTGGAAGTGTAGCAATGAATGCAAAAAGAACTACGTTTCGGTTTGGTTTTAATAAAACCACAGCACTACATATCAAAACTACTATTCCACAATTTATATAATAACGTAAATTATTTAAGGTATGGGTAAAGGCCGAATTAGGGTCATCAAACTTTAGATATAATAAAACAAACCCCATTAAAAGGGCAGTGCCTAAGCTAAATAGAATGGCTTTTTGACCTGCCTTTATTTTTTCTTGATCCTTAGCTTGTTTGTTTATGTATTTTGAATAGATATCTGTTGACCACAAAGTAGCCAGTGAGTTAAAAGTAGAGTCTACTGTACTCATAAGCGATGCAAACAATCCACATAATATTATGCCTTTTATACCAACCGGTAAATAGGTGTTGACAATATATGGAAATGCCATGTCAGGCTCGCCTAGAGTGTCACCAAGAATTCCATAAAGAGCTATGCCTGGAATAATAATTATCACCGCCATTATATATTTAATTAAACCACCTGCTATTAAGCCAGTTTGTGCATGTCTAACACTCTTTGCGGCTAAAGCTCTTTGCATTACAGCTTGATTTGCACACCAGTAATTTATGTTAAGTAAAAACAGTCCAAAAAGATGTGTCCATGGGAGGGTTGGATGATCTGAAGGTAAGTGCAAGTGCATTTTTTCAGGGGTTTGGATATATAGTTGATCCCAACCACCCAGCTGATTTACAGCTGTAAAACAAACTACAGCTCCTCCAATAATTAATACGGCAAATTGTATTATATCTGTTTTAACAACAGCACTTAAACCACCCAGGTAAGTGTAAATAGCAGAGAAAGCTCCTAGTGTTATAATGAGTATTGCTATTCTAATAATTCTGTTTGAATGAAGAAATGATAGCTGCTCTCCAAAAACTAAGTCTGCAGCATAAGCTCCCCAGAAAAGCGCAGCTCCAATTGTTACAGTTGCAAAAAGTGCAATATTTGCTAATGAGTAAAAAAGGGCAACTCGCTCACCAAGTCTCTTTGATATAAACTGTGTAATTGTTGTAATCTTTTCTCTTAAAAAAAGTGGCACAAAAACAAAGGCGCCAATTAAAATACCTTGAACTGCATTAATTTCAAGATTTGCTTGTGCAAGTCCAAATAAATATGCTGAACCCATCATTCCAAGAAACTGATATCCCTGAATGTTTGTTGCAATAGTTGATAGCGCAATTGAGTACCACGGAAGGCTTCTTGAACTTAAAAAATATTCGTCTGCAGAGCTATCTGCTTTAACTTTACCTCTAAGGGCTACGATCATAATTAAAGAAAAATAAAACAAGACAATTATAAAATCTACCATAATCTACTTTCTTTCTCCCTTTCCCAGTGGAGAGTTTGGGGTTTCATTAATTCGTCTGTTAAAAACTTCAGGTAGTGAAATTGTTTTTAACTGAGGCAAAACATGTTGAGCAAAAAGCTCACATTCTTGTTGATGAGGGTATCCTGATAATATGAAGGACCTTATACCCATTTGCATATAGCGTTTCATTTTGTTTAAAATTTGATCCGGGGTTCCAACAAGAGCTGCTCCACAACCTGACCTAGCTAGTCCTATTCCCGTCCACAGGTGTGGCTCAACATAATATTCATTGTCTGCTTCATTTCGCATCTGTGATTGACGAGCTACTCCTATTGAGTTCGAATCCTGTGCTCGGTTTTTAATATTTAGCCCGTGATTTAAGTCTAATTTTGACAAAAGGTTATTGGCGTAATCTCTTGCTTCTTTCTCCGTCTCTCTAACAATTACATGAACTCTTAATCCAAACTGAACGGTGCGTCCATAATCTGAAGCTTTAAGTGTCATTATGTTCATAAGCCCTTGTAATTTATCTTCTGTTTCTGGCCACATCAAATAAACATCGCAATGTTCTGCGCATAAGTCAACACCTGCAGGTGAATATCCTCCAAAATAGAGAAGAGGACCTCCATTTTGTTGATAGGGTTTAACAGGATCTGTAGGAAGACTTAGTTTATAATATTTTCCATTAAACTCAATTCTGTCTTGATTCCATGCTTGCTTTAAAATTTCAATGACCTCTCGAGAGCGAGCATATCTTTCAGAGGAGTCCAGCTCGTTGCCTGGAAGGTCCGATGATATTATATTAATAGTTAATCTGCCCTTGAGCATGTGGTCTAGTGTTGCTATACTTCTTGCAAGCATTGGTGGATGAACCTCTCCACAACGAATAGCCGCTAAAAAATTAATCTGTTTTGTAATTGGAGCCATTCCTGCAACAAAAGATAATGTGTCTTGACCAACTTGGTATGAAGATGGACATAAAACGTTTCTAAACCCAAGCTCATCAGCAGTTTTTACAATTTTAGAAGTGTTTTCCCAAGTGCTTTTATAGTCGGGATTTCTGTTTCCTAAAAAGTCATCATCACCATCACAAAGAGGAGCAAACCAAGAAATCTCAGCCCCATCTATATCCTTTAGGTTTTTGGGATTCATTTACACAAGTTAGTATTTATATTTTCTGAAACAAACCCCTTCTAAAATAACTTTTTAAGAAGCAAATTATGATATAGTTATATGCTAATAACTCAAGTTATTTAGGTTTTTGTAAACTAAACCTAAACAAGTTTTTTAAACAACCATTCTTGAATATTAAGAGTATTTTTTAAATTGCACTGAAGACCAATTAATTGACTAATGTCATTGAAAAAATGCTTTTTTATATTCTTTTTATTAAGTAGCTTAAGACTAATTTTTGCTCAAGAGGAAAGCTACCAGCTAAAGTTGCCTGGTACTAATCATAGTTTAGATATGGTTTTTATAGAAGGCGGAACCTTTGCTATAGGTAGCCCCTCGAATGAAAAAGGTCATAAACAAGATGAATCACCACAAAAATTGATTGAGGTAGAGTCTTTTTGGATTGCAAGTACTGAGTTAACCTGGAATCTTTATCAACACTTTATTGATCGTGATATTGATAATAGTAATCTTGAAAAAAAAGATAAGGCATTGATGTCTTTAGACATAGACGCAATAAGCGGAGCAACAACCCCATATGTTGATATGAGTTTTGGTATGGGAACAGAAGATTTCCCTGCAATAGGAATGACGCAAAAAGCTGCTGTTCAATTTACTAAATGGCTCTCTGCTATGACAGGAAACTTTTATAGACTCCCAACTGAAGCAGAATGGGAATATGCTTGCCGTGCAGGAACTCAGACTGCATACAGTCACGGTGACAGTCCTTTAGATCTAGATCAATACGCTTGGTTCAAAGATAACAGCCAAGGAAAGTATCAAAAGGTTGGTCAACTAAAACCCAACAGTTGGGGATTATATGATATGCATGGTAATGTTGCGGAATGGACTCTTGATCAATATGAGCCTGGCGTATACAAAAAATTAAATAGGATCAAATGGAACAGGCCAAGTAAAACTTATCCAAAATCTGTTCGCGGTGGGTCCTGGATGGATAACGGAATACAGTTGAGAGCTGCAGCTAGAATGGGTTCAAACCCTGAGTGGAAGAAAAGAGATCCACAACTTCCCAAGAGCGAATGGTGGCACACAGATGCTCCATTTGTTGGATTTAGAATTGTAAGACCCTATAAGACACCTAAGAAAAAAGAACAAGAAATATTTTGGACAACTAAATAATAACTAATGAAAAACTCAAAACAAACTAACAGAAGGAATTTTATTAAAAAAACAACCCTAGTAACAACTGGTATAATATCAACAACCCTACCAGTAAGATCTTTTGCTAATGTTTTAGATAACAAAAAACTTAAACTTGCTTTGGTGGGTTGTGGGGGCAGAGGCTCAGGCGCTGTTGTTAACGCTCTTTCTGCAGATGATCAGGTAGAGCTTGTGTCAATGGCTGATGTGTTTCAGGATAAACTTGACTCAAGTTTAAAGGCAATTACTGATCATTTTGATGGCAGAAAAAAGATTAAAGTCAAAGAGAAAAATAAATTTATAGGCTTTAATTCCTACAAAAAAGCAATAGATGAAGCTGATGTGGTTATTCTAACAACTCCTCCTGGATTTAGACCATATCACTTCGAATATGCAATTAATAATAACAAACACGTGTTTATGGAGAAACCGCTAGCAACAGACCCTGTGGGTGTAAGAAAAGTTTTAGAGATGGCTAGAGTTGCTAAAGAAAAGAAGCTTAGTGTAGTGGTTGGTCTGCAACGTCATTACCAAAAAAAATATACCACCCTACACAACATGATTAAACAAGGAACTATTGGAAAAATCACATCCGGTCAAGTCTACTGGAATGACGGCGGTGTCTGGGTCAATCAAAGACAACTTGGTCAAAGTGAATTAGAATACCAAATGCGAAATTGGTATTATTTTAATTGGATTTGTGGCGATCATATCCTTGAGCAACATATTCATAATATCGATGTAGCGAACTGGTTTATTGGTTCATACCCTAAAAGCGCCCAGGGTATGGGTGGTCGTCAAACTCGAACAGGAAAAGAATATGGGGAAATTTTTGATCATCACTACGTGGAATTTAATTATGATAGTGGAGCTGTAGTATCATCACAATGTAGACACCAAAAGGGTTGTGACCGCAGGATAGATGAAGTATTTCAAGGTACAAAAGGAAGTGTAGAACTGAGAAACGGGATGATTAGAGACCTAGAAGGTAAGGAGCTCTATAGATATACTAAAGCACTGGAACAAGAACCAAATCCCTATCAAGTAGAACACGATGAATTTTTTAAATCAATACGAAGTAATGATATAATTAATGATACAGAGAATGGTGCAAAAAGTACCCTCTCAGCTATTATGGGGCGAATGGCTACATATTCAGGTAAAACAGTGACTTGGGATGAAGCCTTAAACTCAAATCACCAAATAATGCCAGAGAGTGTAGATTGGGATACAACCCCACCAAGCCTGCCAAATGAAAATGGTTTTTACTCCATCCCTAAGCCTGGTGTAACTAAATTCTCAACATAATGAATAGAAGGAACTTCAACACTATAGTGGGCATGTCGTCTTTGGGTATGTTACGTGCAAAAACACAATTTAATGCTTTGGATATTCCTTATAAATACAATTTAAACTATGCCCCACATTTAGGTATGTTTAAAGCACACGCAGGGGATAATCCTATTGATCAATTACACTTCATGGCTGAACAAGGGTTTAAATCATTTGAAGATAATGACATGAGAAAGCGCTCTATAAAACTTCAAGAAAAGATGTCGCAAACGATGCTGCAGCTTAATATTAAAATGGGTGTTTTTGTAGCTCACAACATTGCTTGGAAAAAACCGAACTTAGCTTCTGGAAAGAAGGACGAGCGAGATGCTTTTCTGTCGGAAATAAAATCGAGTGTAGAGGTCGCTAAAAGAATTAATGCAAAATGGATGACAGTTGTTCCAGGTCTAAAAGATTTTCAAAAAAACATCGAATATCAAACCATCAATGTCATAGAAACATTAAAAAGAGCTTGTGAAATATTGGAACCACATGGCCTGGTAATGGTTTTAGAACCTTTGAGTTTTAGTAATCATCCAGGTTTGTTTTTAACTGAAAGTCCCCAGGCCAACTCAATTTGTAAGGCAGTAGGATCATCTTCTTGTAAGATATTATTTGACATCTATCATCAACAAATTCAGGAGGGCAACCTTATAACTAATATTGAAAATTGTTGGGATGAGATAGCTTATTTTCAAATTGGTGACAATCCTGGTCGTAATGAACCATATTCAGGAGAAATTAACTATAAAAACATTTTCAAACACATTTATAGTAATGGTTTTAAAGGAATTCTTGGTATGGAACACGGTAACTCTGTTGAGGGTAAAGAGGGAGAATTAAAGGTTATAAAAGCTTATCAAATGGCTGATAATTTTGTTTAATTTTCTAAAACAAAAAACCCTCATAGTCAAGGACTTAGAGGGTTTAAGGGTGGTCCCACCTGGACTCGAACCAGGGACCAAATGATTATGAGTCATCTACTCTAACCAACTGAGCTATAGGACCGGTATTGGCGCAAATATACAATTTCACTATCTTTTTATAAAGCATAAATTAAATTTTTGTTTTTTATTTAAACTACTTTTGAGAAATGGAAAGTCAGAGACAGAAAAAGATTTCTTCTTTAATACAAAAGGAGCTTGCTGGACTTATTAATCAAGACCTTAGAAGGGGTGGTGTTAAAAATCTTATCATCTCTGTAACAAAAACACGTGTTTCTCCTGATCTTTCTTTATGTAAGGTTTATTTGAGTATTTTTCCAAGCGATAACTCTGTTGCTCAAATTAATCTTTTACAAAAAAATTCTGCAAAAATAAAATATGATTTATCTGTTTTATTAAAAAAGGATCTAAGAAAAGTTCCTGAGCTTGCTTTTTTCCTTGACGACTCTCTTGACTATATCGATTCAGTTGAAGACTCCATAAACAACCCTGACATCCCAATAAAATAAAATGTTTAAGCCCTACATATATAAGATTGCTTTTCGATATTTTTTTTCAAAAGACTCTAAAACAATTGTAAACAGAATTAATGGTTTTGCTTTTTTAATGATTGTTACCGCAGCATGTGTTTTATTGGTTGTCCTAAGTGCTTTTGAGGGTCTTAAAGATTTTGGGCTTTTTTACACCAGCTCTTTTGACCCGGATTATAAAGTGGTACCTAAAAAGGGTAAATACCTTTTTTTAGATCAAGAGAGCCTTAACAATATTAGGGGGTTGGATGGTGTTCTAGGTGTTTCTGAAGTACTAGAAGAAAAGGTGGTTTTTTCAAATGAGCTAAATTCTGGCGCAACTATGCTTAAAGGAGTGTTTCCTGACTATCATCTTACATCTACACTAGACTCTCTTTCTCTTGTAGGTGTTTTTTCTCCACTAAAGGAAAACACAATTTATATTGGTGCTGATTTGGCTTCCTCTCTAGAGGTTGTTCTTAGTAAAGAGTTTTCTCTTCTTGTTACAGCACCTAAAAGTAACGCAAATAGTCTTTTCGATTTTTCTCCTTTTTCTTCTATGAAGTTTGATATTGAGGGTATATATCAAATAAGTAGTGATATAGAGAAAAAGTATGCGTTTACCTCAATGGCCTCTATGGGTGGTTTAACAGGGGCCCAAGAAAATGCTTTTACGTCTGTTGAGATTTTTTCCAACAAGTCTCTTGCTGATAAAGATATTATAGCCTTTATTACGAATGAGCTTGGCGAAAACGCTGAAGTATTAACAAAACAGGATTTGAACCCCGCGTTGTATAAGATGTTAAATACTGAGAATTTTGCCGTATATCTTATTTTTTCTCTAGTTGCTTTGGTCGCCATGTTTAATCTTGTTGGCTCTCTAACAATTATGATTGTTGAAAAAAGGCGTGATTTAAGAATTCTTAAATCTCTAGGAGGAGAAAAAAATGATATTAATCAAGTGTTCTTTTTGTTGGGTATAGTAACTTCTTTTATTGGTGGGGTTGTTGGTGTGTTTTTAGCGTGGCTGATTATATTTTTTCAAAACTCATATTCATTGATATTGGTTCCTGGAACATCTATACCATACCCCATTTCTTTTACTGTTTCTAACGTCTTTATTGTTTTAACTACAATTATTACGTTGGGTGTGGTTACTTCATTTTGGTCTACAATTAGTTTAAAAGAAGATTAAACCAGTTCCTTTTGGGAAAAAGTGTGAATTATTTCATCTAGCTCATGAAAGATTTTGATTGGATCTTTTTCATTAAGTATCCTGCTTTTTGTTTCTTTAAAGTTTGCAACTCCTTTAAAGTAATTACCATAGTGTCTTCTTGTTTCTAGAACCCCTAAGACCTCGCCTTTCCACTTCACCGCCATCTCTAAATGTCTTTTTGCCATTCTTGCTTTGTCTGATATTCCTGGTTCTTCTTTTTTGTTGCCTGTACTTAGATAGTGTTTTACTTGGTCAAAAAACCATGGATTTCCTATGGACGCTCTTCCTATCATAGCTCCATCTAGCCCGTAGTCGTCTCTCATTTCTTTAGCCTTCTCAGGTGAGTTTACATCACCATTCCCAAAAACTGGTATATGCATTCTTGGGTTGTTTTTTATCGCAGCTATTTGGGTCCAGTCAGCATCACCTTTATACATTTGAGCTCTTGTTCTTCCATGAATAGAAATTGCTTTTATACCTACATCTTGCAGTCTCTCTGCTACTTCTAATATTTTAATGGATTTTTCATCCCACCCCAGTCTGGTTTTTACGGTAACAGGTAGGCTTGTTCTTTTTACTATTTCTTTTGTAAGGCTAACCATTAACGGAATATCTTTCAAAATTCCTGCACCTGCACCTTTACACACTACTTTTTTAACAGGACACCCATAATTAATGTCAATAATGTCTGGGTTTGTTTTTTCAACTATGTCTACCGCCCCAAGCATTGAATCAAGGTTTGATCCAAATATTTGAATTCCTACAGGTCTTTCTTTTGTATATATGTCTAGTTTTTTTGTACTCTTTGATGCGTTTCTAATAAGCCCCTCGCTTGATATAAACTCCGTGTATACAACATCTGCCCCCTCCTCTTTACAAAGCGCCCTAAAAGGTGGGTCGCTCACATCTTCCATCGGTGCAAGAAGAAGGGGAAATTTAGGAAGTTCTATGTTACCTATTTTAATCATGTGGCAAAATTAACAATTCTTGAATTTATTTAGCTCTGGCAATTAAAGATTATACAAAGTAAGTATCTTTGTCGAAAACACTGGCATTGTCACAAAACATAAGAAACTTCTGTATTATAGCTCATATTGATCACGGGAAAAGTACTCTCGCTGACCGTCTTTTGGATTTTACCGGCTCTGTTACTGATAGAGAAAAACAGGATCAGCTTCTTGATGACATGGATCTTGAAAGAGAAAGGGGGATAACTATAAAGTCTCATGCTGTTCAAATGGATTATAAAAGGGGTGATGAGGCTTTTATTTTAAACCTTATTGACACCCCTGGTCATGTTGATTTTTCATATGAGGTTTCAAGAGCAATTGCTGCTTGTGAGGGTGCTTTATTGGTTGTGGATGCTGCCCAAAGTATTCAAGCACAAACCATTTCAAACCTTTATCTCGCTGTTGATAATGATTTGGAAATAATTCCTGTTGTAAACAAAATTGACCTTCCATCAGCAAACACAGAGGTTGTAGTTGACGAAATTGTTTCGCTTATTGGTTGTAAACCTGGTGAGGTTGTCCTTGCTTCTGCAAAAACAGGCGAAGGTGTTGAGGGAATACTAAATGCAATTGTAGAAAGAATTCCTTCTCCTGGTGGTGATCCCGGCGCTCCATTACAGGCGCTTATTTTTGACTCTGTCTTTAATCCATATAGAGGAATCGAAACTTATTTTAAGGTTGTAAACGGAAAAATTTCAAAAGGAAACAAAGTAAAATTTATGTCAACAGGAAAAAACTATGGTGCTGAAGAGGTCGGCACTCTTAAATTAACCCAGGTACCAAAACAAGAAGTTTTAACCGGTGATGTTGGCTATCTTATAACAGGAATAAAAGAGGCAAAAGATGTTAAGGTTGGTGACACTATAACATTGGCTGAGGAGGGTGGTGTTTCAGCTATTGAAGGGTTTGAAGAGGTAAAGCCTATGGTTTTTGCAGGAATTTATCCTGTTGATACTGACGATTATGAAGACTTAAGGTCTAGTATGGAAAAACTTCAGCTTAATGATGCTTCGCTGGTTTTTGTGCCCGAGAGCTCTGCTGCCCTTGGTTTTGGTTTTAGGTGTGGTTTTTTGGGCATGCTTCATCTGGAAATTATTCAAGAAAGGCTTCAGAGAGAATTTAACATGTCTGTTATAACGACAGTGCCAAACGTTTCTTACAACGCCTACATTAAAAAAGATCCCAACGACGCTATACTTGTTAACAACCCCTCTGATCTTCCTGACCCTTCTCGCCTTGATAGGGTTGAAGAGCCTTATATTGATGCAACCATTATAACAAAATCAGAGTTTGTTGGTAATGTGTTGACTCTGTGTGTTGAAAAAAGAGGAGAAATAAAAAACCAGCGATACCTGACGCCCGAAAGAGTTGAGTTAAGCTTTAAGCTTCCTTTAGCAGAAATTGTTTTTGACTTTTATGATCGCTTAAAATCTGTTTCCAAAGGATACGCATCTTTTGACTACTCTCCCTCTGGTTTTGTTGCTTCAAAGCTTGTTCGTCTTGACATCTTGTTGAACGGAAAATCTGTTGATGCGCTTTCTTCTCTGATCCACGCAGATAATGCACAAAGAGTTGGAAGAAAAATGTGCGAAAAACTAAGAGAGTTGATACCAAGACAGCAGTTTGATATTCCTGTTCAGGCGGCTATAGGTGCTAAAATTATTTCTAGAGAAACAATAAAGGCTTATAGAAAAGATGTAACTGCAAAGCTTTATGGAGGTGATGTAACAAGAAAAAGAAAGCTTCTTGAGAAACAAAAAAGGGGAAAGAAAAAAATGAGAATGGTTGGGAGTGTAGAAATTCCCCAACAAGCATTTATGGCTGTTTTAAAAATTAACGACTAATGAAGCTGCACTCAATAGAGACTGGTAATTTTAAACTTGATGGGGGTGCAATGTTTGGTGTTGTTCCTAAAGTTCTTTGGGAAAAAACTAACCCCGCTGATTATAAAAACAGAATAGAGATGAGCGCTCGCTGTCTATTAATTGAGGATGGTGAAAAACTTACACTTATAGACACTGGTCTTGGAAACAAACAAAGCGAAAAGTTTTTCTCTCACTACGCTAGGTCTGGAGACATGACCCTTGAAAGTTCTCTAGCTTCTTGCGGGTTTAGTGTTGATGATGTTACTGACGTATTTCTCACACACCTTCATTTTGACCATTGTGGTGGTGCAACCAAAAGAGAGGGTGATAAAATTGTTCCTGTTTTTAAAAACGCAAAGATTTGGTGCTCTAAAAGCCATTGGGAGTGGGCAAACGTTAGCCCAAACCCAAGGGAAAAAGCCTCTTTTTTAGAGGAAAACCTTTTGCCATTAAAAGGGTCCGGACAGTTAAATCTTTTTGACGGCACTGAAGATGGTTTTTGTTCTGAGCTTGGTTTTGATATTTTGTTAGTTGATGGCCACACTGAAAAAATGGCTTTGCCGAAAGTTCAATATAAAGGAAAGACAATTCTTTTTGCCTCAGATCTTGTGCCCACAGCTGGTCACATTCCCATCCCTTATCTTATGGGGTATGACGTGAGGCCTCTTATTACAATGGAAGAAAAAACAAGAATTTTAAACAGCTTAGTGGAAAACAATTCTTTAGTTTTTCTTCAACACGACCCCTTAAATGAGGTTGCGTTTTTAAAGAAAACAGAGAAAGGTGTAAGGTTTGACAGGTCTTGTGCGCTTAAAGAACTTTTTTAAAATGAGACCATTAAAAGGAAATAAAAAGGTTGGTTTGCTTTTTGATAAAGGGCTGTGGTTTTCATCTAAGTTTGTACGTTGTGTTTTTTTGAAGCGGGAAACAGATGAATTGTTTTATGTTGTCTCTGTTCCTAAAAAGTCTTTTCCCAGTGCTGTTGACAGAAATAAAATAAAAAGACAGCTTAGAGAAATTTTAAGAAAAAATGAGGTGTTGTTTAAAAAGAACGGTTTTGGTTGGTATATGATTATATACAACCACTCTTCTTTTATGGACTTTGAAGCTCTAAACAAAGATGTTTGTTCTCTTTTTTAAATTATGGTATAATGAACATTGCGCAGTGAGGAATTCCGTCTTCCATATACCCCTCGCCTCTTCTTTCAAAGCCTAATTCAACATAAAATTTTTCCAAATAAGCTTGGGCTGAAATTTTAATCTCTTGTTTGCTAAACTTAGTTTTACAAACCTCTATAGATTTTTTAACAAGTTCTTTTCCTATTCCTTTTCCTCTCTCTTTTTTAACCACTACCAACCTTCCAAACCCCGGATTGTTTTCATAATAATCTCCTTTATCAAAGACTCTTGCATAAGCAACCAGTTCTTCTTTTATTAACCCGCACAGATGAATAGCTTCATAGTCTTTTCTGTCAAAATCGTTGTATAGTATTTCTTGTTCTACCACAAAAACCTCTGACCTTACTCTTGATATTTCATATAATTCTTTTGTAGTAAGCTCCTGGAATTTTTTTTCTTTCCACTCAATCATTTTTATCTATTTTTTTTATTCTTCTCTCGTGTCTTCCACCCTCAAACTCCTCTTTAATAAAAACATCTACTATGTTTAATATTTTGTCACTACTTAAAAATCTTGATGGTATGCTTATTATGTTCGCTTTGTTGTGCTTTTTGGCTAGGGATGCTATTTCTTCACTCCAGCAAATTGCTGCCCTTATCCCTTTATGTTTGTTTGCTGTCATTGCTGCTCCGTTTCCACTTCCACAAACTATAATCCCAATTTCTGCCTTACCTTCCTTTACTTCTTTTGATACTGGGTGAATATAATCTGGATAGTCTACGCTTTCTTTTCCATCATAACCTTTGTTGATAACAGCGTGTCCTTTTTTCGTGAGATGTTCTTTAATTTTTTCTTTAACCTCTACTCCTGCGTGATCGTTCCCTATTACAATTTTCATTTATGTTAAATTAATAATTCCTTTATTATTTTTTCATATGTTGTTAATAGTTGATTTCTTATTCTTGATAACTATTTTTCTTTTTTATTTATTTACTTTTTTCATTCTTTTTTAACCGGTCTTCATTTTTATTTTTTATTTTTTTTTTAACTTAATTTTGTTTGTTTCGGTTGTTAACACATGTTTGTTTTTCACTTTATTTTTTGTTTATCAATAGTTTAGGTTGTTAATTAATTGTTCACTTTGTTTTATTTGTGTTCATTGCTTTTTTCCTTTAAAGATTTATTAAGAAATTAACATACTATATATAGATAATTAAATTTTTAGATAAAACTATAATAATTATGTTTAAATGTTTATTGGTAATAAAAAGATATAGGTTTTAATAAAACTATATTTGAATAAAACTTATAATGAGTAAAAAGAAGAAAGAATTAAAGGTATTAGAAAGGAAAATTACTTCACTTATTTCGTCACCAACTTTAAAAGAATTCAACTATAAACAAATAGCTTTCGCTTTAGGAGTTAGTGATACCAAAGGAAGAAATGACATTATAAAAATTTTAAATATACTATTAAAAAAAGAAAAAATAATTAAAGTAGGAAGAGGAAAGTTTATAGCCCCAGCAGTTCAAGGAGAAATTGCAGAAGGAGTTCTGGAGATAACAACTACAGGAAGAGGATATGTTGTTTGTGAAGAACTAGATGAAGATGTAATGGTAGAAAACAAGCACCTAAACAAAGGGCTACACGGAGACATAGTAGAGGTTTTGGTAGGAGAAAAAAAATATAAAAACAGATACGAAGGAAAAGTTATAAATGTTTTAAAAAGAAACAAAAAAGTGTTTGTGGGAGTGTTTGAAAAAAACAAGGACTACGGATTTGTAAACACAAGGAATGCTAGAATGTACACAGACATCTTTATTGAAAAAGAGGAAATGAAAGGATATAAAACAGGAGAAACAGTTGCGGTAGAAATAAAAAAATGGGAAAAATCAAACAACTCACCAGAGGGAAGAATAGTAAAAACATTTGGATTTGAAAGCGACTCTCTGGACGCTTATTCTATTTTATATGAGTATGGTTTGTCTCCCGAGTTTGAAGAAAAAGTAGAAAAAGAGGCAAAAAAAATTGATAAAAAAATATCAAAAGAAGAGGAAAAGAAAAGAAGGGACATGAGAGAAGAGATGACTTTTACTATTGACCCTTTAGACGCAAAGGATTTTGATGATGCAATTTCTTTTAAAAAAATTGACAAGGAAAGGTTTGAAATAGGGGTTCATATAGCAGACGTTTCACACTATGTTACACCAGGCAGCGTAATAGACGAAGAAGCACAAAAAAGAGCGACCTCTGTTTATTTGGTTGATAGAGTTATACCCATGTTGCCAGAAACACTTTCAAACAATCTCTGTTCGCTAAGGCCTAATGAAGAAAAATTAACTTTCTCAGCAGTTTTTATAATGAAAAAAAACGGACAAGTTTTAGAAGAGTGGTTTGGTAAAACAATAACAGAATCAAACCACAGGCTTTCCTATGAAGAAGCTCAACACATCATAGAAACAGAAGAGAAAATAATTCCTAAAGAAAAAACAATTTTAAATAAAGAAAAAAAGGTAACAAACAACCTGGTTGATGCGGTTACAACCCTAAACCAGGTAGCGAAAACAATAAGAAAAAAAAGAATAAACAACGGAGCAATTATTTTTGATAAGTCTGAAATAAAATTTAAGCTAGACGAAAAAAACAACCCGAAAGAAGTGGTTTTTAAAACAGCTAAAAGCGCAAACAAATTAATAGAAGAGTTTATGCTTCTTGCTAATAGGAAGGTGGCAGAAAAAATGAAAAAAGGGAAAGAAAGGTTTGTTTTTAGAGTACACGATCAACCAGACGAAGAAAAGCTAAAAAACTTGCAAACGGTTGTGAAAAGGCTGGGATATAATCTTGATCTAAAAAAGAACAACCTTAATGATTCCCTAAACACACTCCTTGAAAACACATTTGGAAAAAACGAACAAAACCTGATAGACACACTAATGATAAGAAGCATGAGCAAGGCAGAGTACACAACAAAAAACATTGGTCATTATGGATTAGCGTTTGACAACTATACACACTTCACTTCACCAATTAGAAGATATCCAGACGTTCTGGTTCATAGGCTTATAGAGGCAGAATTGAAAAATGATAAAATAAAAACAGAGGAACTGGAAGCCCTTTGTAATCATTCAACTCACATGGAAATACTTGCCACCAAAGCGGAGAGGGACTCTATAAAGCTAATGCAGATTAAATATATGCTAGATAAAGAAGGAAAAATTTTTGAAGCAGTTATTTCTGGAGTAACAGCAAGGGGGGTGTTCGTTGAGGTTGTAGAGAATAAATGTGAGGGGTTGGTTAAAGCAAAAGACTTACCGGGTGACTTTTATATTCATGATGAAAAAAACCACCAGTTTGTAGGAGAAAAGACAGAAAAAAAATATCAGCTTGGTGACAAAACAAGGGTAATGTTAATAAAAGCTGATCAAGTAAAAAGAAGAATAGACTTCCAAATACTGAGTTGAGGCATCGAGCGGATTCGAACCGCTGTAAAAGCTTTTGCAGAGCTCCGCCTAGCCACTCGGCCACAATGCCTTTAGGGTGCAAAAATAGAAAAAAGATTAAACTTTTTTTCTTAATTCTACAGAATCTGCACAACCACCAATAGGAGGGTTGATTTTTTTAATACTTACATCAACAGAAACAATGTTTTTGTCAAGCTGATTTATGGAAGAAATAATCCTTTCCATAACAACCTCTAATAATTTTGAAGGAGTGTCCATTTCTTTCTTTATAGCATTGTAAACATCAACATAGTCAACCGTGTTTTCAAGACTATCATTTATTTCTGCCATCGAGGTGTCAAACTCTACAGACGCATTAACCAAATATTCCCCACCAATAATCGTTTCTTCACTAAGACATCCATGGAAGGAATAAAACCAAGCGTTATTTACAGATATTTTTGACAAAATATTTCCAAAGATATAAAACCAAGCAAACAATCTATCAACCTTTTCAATATCTTTGAAAAAGTGAAGAAAAAGGGCCCAAACTTTATAGAGCAAATTATAGACGGAGATATTTCTAGGGGGTTTAAAAAAGAGGACCTAAGATTTAGGTTTCCTCCAGAGCCAAACGGCTATCTGCACATCGGCCACCTTAAAGCAATCTGTTTAAATTTTAATCTTGGAGAAAAATATGGAGCCCCAGTAAACCTAAGGTTTGATGATACAAACCCAGAAAAAGAAGCGAAAGAGTATGTTGACGCTATCAAAAACGATATTCTTTGGCTAGGATATAAGTGGAATAAAGAGTGCTATGCTTCTGATTATTTTGAACAGCTTTATAATTGGGCAATTGTGCTTATAGAAAAAGATCTTGCCTACATTGACTCGCAGTCATCAGAGGAAATAGCAAACCAAAAAGGTACTCCCACAAAAGATGGTAAAGCAAGCCCCTATAGAGACAGGGACAAAGAAGAAAGCCTTAAGATCTTTAAAGAAATGCACAATGGAGACCACAAACAAGGAGAACACGTATTAAGAGCAAAAATTAACATGTCTTCACCAAACATGTTAATGAGAGACCCGGTTGTTTACAGAGCAATGGAGGCAAAACACCACAGAACAGGAGACGCCTGGAAGATATACCCTATGTATGATTGGACACATGGAGAGTCTGACTACATAGAACAAGTGTCACACTCACTATGTACTCTTGAGTTTGAGCCTCACCGCGAGCTCTACGATTGGTTTCTAGACTCCATTAGCCCTCTAAAGGGAATTAGGCCAAAGCAAAGAGAGTTTTCAAGGCTTAACCTTTCTTATACCATAACCAGCAAACGGAACCTTGCAAAACTAGTAGAAGAAGGGGTTGTTGAAGGTTGGGACGATCCAAGAATGCCAACAATTTCTGGCTTAAGAAACAGGGGTTATACCCCAGAATCTTTAAAATCATTTGCCTTAACAGTTGGAGTTTCAAAAAGAGAAAACGTAATTGATGTTTCTTTATTAGAGTATTGTGTAAGGACACACCTGAATGAAGAGGCTCCAAGAGCTATGGCTGTTTTAGACCCTTTAAAAATCTCAATTATAAACTACAAAGAAAATAATGAGGAGAGTGTAAACTTCGATATAAACCCCCAAAAGCCTGGTCAAGGAAAAAGAGAGATTTTGTTTTCAAAGAACATTTACATCGAAAGAGAAGATTTTCAAGAAAACCCAGAAGAAGGGTTTTTTAGGCTCTCACCAGGAGAGGAAGTAAGGCTTAAAAATGCATATATAATTAAAGCAAAAAACATCATTAAAAACGAAGAAGGTCAAATTACAGAAGTCGAGTGTGAGTATGATGAAAAAAGTAAAAGCGGATCAAATACAGAAGAGAGCAACAGAAAGGTAAAGGCTACAATTCATTGGGTTTCTGCAGAAACAGCAGTAGAAGCAACTATAAATGTTTACGATAGACTTTTTAAAGTTCCGGAGCCAGGAAAGTCTCAAGATTTTTTAAGCGAGGTTAACGAAAACTCCTTAGAAATAAAAAGTGCAAAAGTAGAGCCTTATCTTGCTGGCTCAGAAGACGGAGACCACTTCCAGTTTCAAAGATCAGGATATTTCGTTAGAACTAACAATAAAAAAACCCTAGAGTTTAACAAAACAGTAGGGTTAAGAGACGGTTGGAAGAAATAGTTAAACTACCTCATCCTCACCTTCAAAATTGTCAACAGGAGGATCATCAAACTGAGGGGGTTCTTGCTTAGCTTCCTCCGCATCACTCTTAGCAGACTTTATGTTTTCTTTTTGCATAGCCTCCCCTATTTTGCTACTAGCTGTAAAAGCAGCAACCATATCATTTAGCATTGTGCTTCCAGCTTGTGGTGAATTAGGAAGAAGGATTAAATTAGAGTTAGTTTCCCCACCAATTGACTGTAGTGTGTCATAGTGTTGTGTAACAACTATTAATGCTGAAGCTTCTTGCGAGTTTATCCCAACCGATCCTAAAGTTCCAACTGAGTCCTCAATACCTTTAGCTATTTCCCTTCTCTGGTCTGCAATACCTTGTCCTTGAAGTCTTTTACTTTCAGCTTCAGCTTTTGCCTTTTCTACAATTAAAATTCTTGCAGCATCTCCTTCATATTGAGCAGCTGTTTTTTCTCTATCAGCTGCATTAATTCTGTTCATTGCTCTTTTAACCTCAGCGTCCGGCTCAATATCTGTAACAAGTGCTTTAACAATAAAGTACCCATATTCTTCCATAGCGTCTCCTAATGATTGTTTCACAGCAACAGCTATGTCGTCTTGTTTTGAAAAAACATCATCAAGCTTCATTTTTGGAACCTGTGAACGAATTAAATCAAATACATATGATGTGATTTGATCTTGTGGAAAATCTAATTTATAAAAGGCATCAAAAACTTTTGATTCTACCACTCTGTATTGAACAGAAACTTTAAGCTTAACAAACACATCATCACTAGTTTTTGTTTCTACAACTACGTCAAGTTGTAAAACCTTCAAACTTAATCTTCCGGCGATTCTATCAACCAAAGGAATCTTAACCTGAATTCCAGGTTTTCTAACAGATTGAAATTTACCAAATCTCTCAACGATTGCCGCTGATTGTTGTCTTACAATAAAGATGGTTGAGATAAGGACGAAAAAAAGAAATAATATTATTAAGGGTGTTGTAAATATGCTCATAGTTAAATTTTGTTAATTAAGTTTTCAATTCTTTGAAGTGTTTCCTCTGGTCCAATAAAATCTATAATCTTAAATAAATCAGGTCCAGAAAGACTTCCAACCAAAGAAAGTCTTAGTGTTTTCATGATATTTCCAAAAGAAATATTGTTTTCTGCTCCAAACTTCATAAGCTCATTTTTAAGTTCAAAAGGACTGCCAACAAACTCACTGTTGAATTTACAAAAATTTAAAACACTAAATATTACCTCTCTGTTAATTTTTTCAATTGCTGACACATCAATCTCCTTAGGCTGCTTAATAAAAACTGAAAGCTCTTTATCAATGTCTTTGGTGGTGTTTAATCTCTCTTTAACTAACTCAATAATCTCTATAGCTTCCGTCTCGCTATATTTTTCAACCAGCAATTTTTTTGTTTGCCCAGAGAGGTCTAATATTCTTTTAGATTCAAGATCTTTTAAATGCAGGTGATTAATCCATAGCGCTTTTTTAAAATCAAATCGAGCTCCTGATTTGTTTATTTCCTCATAACTAAAAGACTCAACCAGCTCTTCCATTGTATACCTCTCCTTTTCTTCTTTGTTGCTCCAACCCAAAAGTGCCAGGTAATTATTAAGACCTTCAGGAATGAAACCGTGTTCTTTAAATCCATTAGAGTCTTCCCATTTAACAGCAAAAATAGGGTGTCCTTGTTCGTCTGCATCTCTTTTTGAAAGCTTCCCCGCTCCACTAGTTTTTAAAATTAAAGGGAGGTGATAAAATTTAGGAGGCTTCCATCCAAAAAACTCATAAAGGAGATAATGAACAGGAAGCGACGAGAGCCACTCTTCACCTCTAACCACTGATGTTATTTTCATATCATTATCGTCAACAACATTTGCTAAATGATAGGTTGGCATTCCATCAGACTTAAGAATAACTTTGTCTTCTAGTTCATTGGAATCAAATGTTAATTCTCCGCGTATCTCATCGAAAGCAGATATTTTTTTATTTTCTGGAATAGCTAGCCTTACCACATACCTACCCTCTTCTACTCTTTTTTTTCTTTCTTCTTCAGACACTGTAAAAGAGTTGTTAAGCCTCATTCTTGTTTTTACATTGTATTTAAAATCTATTCCCCCAGCTTCTCTAGCGCTATCAAGATCTTCTTGAGAGTCAAATGCGTAGTAAGCATTTCCTTGCTTTAATAATTTGTCTACCTGTTTTTTATAAAGCTTGGATCTCTTGCTTTGTCTAATAGGACCTTCGTCAACTTGAAGTCCCAGCCATTCAAGAGAATCAATTATATGTTTCTCAGCACCATCGACAGTTCTCTTGCTGTCAGTATCTTCAATTCTTAATATGAATTTGCCTCCGCTTTTTTTTGCTATCAAATAATTAAAAAGAGCTGTCCTTACTCCCCCAATATGTAGGGGGCCGGTTGGGCTTGGTGCAAACCTTGCTCTTTCTCTCATAGTTCAAATATAACACCATATTCAACGTTTTAGAAATTATACCCTATAATTGATTTATATTTGTCAAATTATGCATGATATTAAAATAAATGGAGCAAAAAATAAGCTTTTTGATACTAAGCGTGTATCACAAAAGCTAATTGATTTTGCAACAGAAGAGGGGTTTAAAATTGACAGACTTGAATATAATTTTGTCGATTCAGAGAAGATGTACGCTCTAAACAAAGATTTTTTAAATCATGACACCGATACTGATATAATTACTTTTGATTACTCTAAATCAAAAACAATAATAGCAGAGGTTTTCATTTCAAGTGAAATGATGATAAAAAATGCATCTGAAAACACGCAAAGCATTGAAAATGAGTTTTTTAGACTTCTTTCCCATGGCTTGTTACATTGCATGGGTTATAAAGATAATACGCTTGAAGAGAAGGCGATAATGAGAAAAAAAGAAGAAGAGTTTATCTTTGCTGTTTCACGTGAAACATAAATTATGTTTGAATCTAAATATGATGTTATAGTTGTAGGAGGTGGCCATGCGGGAGCAGAAGCTGCTGCGGCATCAGCAAATCTTGGAGCAAAGACACTTCTTGTAACAATGAACCTTCAAACCATTGGCCAAATGTCATGTAATCCTGCTATGGGGGGTATTGCCAAAGGTCAGATTGTGAGAGAAATTGATGCGCTTGGAGGATACAGTGGAGTTGTTTCTGATTTAACTGCGATTCAATTCAAGATGCTTAATAAATCTAAAGGTCCAGCTATGTGGAGCCCAAGAGTTCAGTCGGATAGAGCTCAATTTGCCTTAAAATGGAGGGAGATGCTAGAGAAGACTCCAAATTTAGATTTTTATCAGGACATGGTTGTTGGGTTGATAGTTAAAAACAATAAAATTAAGGGGGTTAAAACAGGTCTTGGTAATAATGTTTTTTCTAAATCGGTTATTTTAACCAACGGTACTTTTTTAAATGGATTAATTCATGTTGGAGAAAAAAACTTTGGAGGCGGAAGGGTTGGAGAGAAGTCTTCTACAGGAATAACGTCTGACCTTGAGTCATATGGTTTTGTTTCAGGAAGGATGAAAACAGGTACCCCACCCAGAGTAGATGGACGATCTCTAGATTATTCCGTTATGGAAGAACAGCCAGGGGATGAAGTGCCGGCAAAATTTAGTTTTCTTGAGGAGATTAAGCCTCTTAAAGATCAAACGAGTTGTTATATAACCTATACAAATTCACATGTCCACGATATTATGGCAGATTCTTTTGATAGATCGCCAATGTTTAATGGAAAAATTAACAGCACAGGCCCAAGATACTGTCCATCAATTGAAGATAAGATTCATAGGTTTTCAGATAAAGATCGTCATCAAATTTTTGTTGAGCCTGAGGGTCTTAATACTGTTGAGGTATATGTAAACGGTTTTTCTACATCAATGCCTGAGGACGTTCAATATTCAGCAATAAAAAAAATACCAGGTTTTGAAAATGTAAAATTTTTCAGACCAGGTTATGCAATTGAGTATGATTACTTCCCCCCAACTCAGTTAACCTTAACACTTGAAACAAAAATCATAGAGAATTTGTTTTTTGCTGGACAAATTAACGGAACAACAGGTTATGAAGAGGCTGCAGCACAAGGATTGATGGCAGGGATTAATGCCGCAGCAAAAGTTTTTTCAAAAGATTCATTGGTTCTTACAAGGAGCGAAGCTTATATAGGAGTATTAATTGATGATCTAATTACGAAAGGAACAGAAGAACCATATAGGATGTTTACCTCTCGAGCTGAGTATAGAACTCTTTTAAGACAAGATAATGCTGATATAAGACTAACAGAAAAGTCTTTCAATATTGGCCTTGCATCTAAAAAAAGATTTGATAGAATACAGAATAAACAAGACAAAGTCAAAGACTATGTAGAATTCTTTGAAAAAACAAGCTATGAATTAGATGAAGTTAACCCGATATTAAAATCTGTAGGCTACGAGGCTGTTCCTCAAAAAGCCAAACTGGCTAAAATGTATGCTAGGCCTAATATTAAAAAAGATCATATGGTCTCTTTAGCTTCTGTTAAAGATTACATTGAAAAGAATTCTCTAGATGTTGAAATTATCGAGCAGGCAGAAATTCAGATAAAATACAGGGGATACATTGAAAAAGAAAAAAATAATGCTGACAAGCTTCAGAGGTTAGAAGACATTAAAATCCCAAAACACTTTGATTATGACTCTCTTGCTTCATTATCTTTTGAGGCAAAAGAAAAATTAAACTCTATTAAACCAAGCACCTTATCCCAAGCCTCGAGAATTAGCGGAATTAATCCAAGTGATATTAGCGTTCTTTTGGTTAAGATGGGTAGATAATTGTTCCACGTGAAACAGATCTTTAAAAAAGACCATAAACACTTTAAAGTAAAAGACTATATAAAGTCAGGTGATCTTTTTCAACTATATAAAGACAATAATTCTGGAATAGTTTGGACCTCTTTAGATAAGAATCATAATCATGAGTATTATTACTTGTCTGAAAAATATATTCCTCATAAAGAAAAAAAGGGTTTTTTTGGCTTTTTATATTTATTTGTTCAAAAGATCATGTTTAGATACAAATTAAATAATCTAAAAAATCACATTAACAAAAACAAGACAGTTTTAGATTATGGTTCAGGAGATGGTAGGTTTGCAGAATATTTAAACCAACTACATATTAAAACAATGACCTACGACCCCCTTGTAAAGAAATTAGATGAATCAGAGCCACATGGTTATCAAACACTTGAAAATCAGGTAGATACACTAATGATGTGGCACGTACTTGAGCATATACCAGATCTAGAATCATCGATTAAACCAATATATAATTCTATAAAAAACAAAGGATCTTTGGTAATTGCTGTACCAAACATCGACAGCTTTGACTCAAAGCATTACAAAGAGTGCTGGGCAGGCTTCGATGTCCCTCGTCATCTCTATCATTTTAATCATGAAAGCTTAATTAACTTTATAGAAAAGCAAGGTTTTGTTTATAATTATAGGAAACCATTAATTTTTGATTCTTTTTATGTTTCTATTTTATCAGAAAAAAACAGGAATAGTCCATTTAGCATATTGATTGGATTGACTATAGGGTTAATATCAAACTTTTTCGCACTTTTTTCTACTAACTATTCCTCGTCATTCTACGTCTTTACGAAAGACTAAATCTCTTCTTTATTTATAAGTTTAGTAAGGGTAATAGCAAAATTGGTGAATACTATTTTAGAATTTACATTTCTTGAAATTGAATAATTACAATCTTCTATTAATGATATTATCTCAATAAGATTGGAGCTGTGTACAAAAGGGGAAAGTTTATCAATTTTAAAATCTGTATTTGAAGAAAAGGATCCCAAATTCTTGGAACTATAGCTTATCAACATGGCTTCTCTAATAAGATATGAGCAATAGCTTAAAAAATCTTTTTGCTGATCTCTAGAAATAGAGGCTAGTTTTTCAGACCATTTTGTAAGATCAAGAACTGCAGCTTTACTTTTTTTAGCTAAAAAGGCGAACCTTAAGCATTCAACAAAGTTTTTTTCATGAGATATAGAATCAGACTCCTCATCCAAATAACTTATTGATCTCGCAACACTTCCTCTTGATGTATTTACAACTAAATTGTAGTCAACACCAGTAAAATTTTCTTTAATATAATTTGTGTGATCTACTTTATTTATTGGACTTAAGTTTGAAATTTGACAACGAGAAATTATAGTTGGGAGAATAGCCTGAATGCTTGATGTAATTAAAATAAAGTAAGTATTAACAGGGGGTTCCTCTAGAATTTTTAAGAGCTTATTTGATGTTTGTGGCATCATAGTTTCAGCTCCCCAAAAAACAAAAACTTTGTTCCCCCCTAAGTATGATTTTAGTGAAGATTTTTTTTGCACCTTTTCAACTTCAGAGACTTTTATTGAGCCTTGAGACACTGTATTTCCTATATAACTTGACCATTTTTGATAATCACCAAAAGTGTTTTCTTTTAAAAACGATAACCATTCGGAATAAACATTTTCATCATCTTTTATTGAAGCAAAAGAAGGAAAAGAAAAATGAAGATCAGGATGATCATAAATATCACCTTGAAAAGAAGAGTCATTTTCTAGAAGAGATTTTGCAATTTCAATAGCTAAATTCAAACCACCATAACCATCTCTGTCAACTAAAATTTTTGACTGTGGAAAAGATTTGTTTGTGATAGAATTATAGATTTTTTCTTTTATATGATGTTGTCCTAAAATTCTATCTAAATTCATACTCAAATATATATCATATTATATCTTTGTCGACAAAATAATATTAACATGAATCTCTTACAAAATCTAAAACTTAACAATAAGAAAGCTATAATTAGAGTCGACTTAAATGTTCCTTTAAACGAAAAAAAAGAGGTTACTGATTATACCAGAATTGAGGCTGTAAAGGAGACGGTCAATTTTGTTATTGATAATGGAGGTTCATGTATTTTACTTTCTCATCTAGGAAGGCCTAAAGGAAAAGATGAGAACTTGTCACTTAAAAATATTTTAGGTCCTGTTTCAAAGACTTTAGATAAACCTGTTGTTTTTTTTCAAGACTGTATTGGAGAAGAAGCTGAACAAGCAACAAAAAAACTACAACCAGGAGAAATTATATTAATGGAAAACTTACGATTTTATAAAGAAGAGACGGATGGAGATAATTTATTTGCAGAAAAACTATCAAGACTTGGAGATCTGTATATAAATGATGCATTTGGAACTTGTCATAGAGAGCACGCTTCTACTGCTGTAATTGCAAAATACTTTCCTAATGATAAATATGTTGGGAAATTATTACAAAAAGAACTTGAAGCAATCAGTCAAATTGCAGAACATGGAGAAAAACCAGTTCTTGCAATTTTAGGAGGTGCCAAGGTCTCAAGCAAACTAAATATTTTATATAATCTGATTAAAAAAGTAGATAAAATAATTATTGGTGGAGGAATGGCCTACACGTTTATAGCTGCACAGGGAGGAAAAATAGGAGAGTCTTTGATTGAAGAGGATTTGATAGAAAATGCTAAAGAAATTCTAGAGATTGCAAACAGTTTAGACAAAGAAATTATTACACCTGACGATATAAAAGCGTCAACAGATTTTGACCAGAACGATTTGATTAAAACATTTGATTCAAATAAGATAGAAAACGGGTGGATGGGCTTAGATATTGGGCCAAAAACTATTGAAAAATTTAATCAAGCAATTTTATCAAGTAAAACAATCTTTTGGAATGGTCCTGTAGGTGTTTTTGAAAAAGAAGCTTTTTTAGAAGGGACTAAATCAATTTGTAATTCATTAAAAGAAGCCAAAACCCTAGGTGCGAACGTAATTGTGGGGGGCGGTGATTCAATCGCAGCACTTAAAAAACTTGGAAAAGAAGATTGGGTTAGCTATATTTCAACAGGAGGAGGTGCTCTTTTGGAAAGCCTAGAAGGTAAAACTCTTCCTGGAGTTAATGCATTGCTTAATGAGAATTAAAGCTTTTTATAAAACCATATTGATTCTTTTGATTTTTGGCCTATTAGGGGGTTGTAATTCTAATGGTTCAAATGCTTACGTTCCAGAATCAAGTGGAAATATTAATGCATTAACCGTAGTTATGCCTCAAGCTTTATGGAGCAAATCATTAGGAACGGATGTAAGAAACATATTAATGGAGCCCTATGAAGGCCTCCCTTTTGATGAACCAAAATATGACTTATATCATCTTGACCCATCTATTTTTACAGGATTTGCTAGAAGTGGAAGAAATATAGTTTTTTTCAAAAAAGACACATCCAATCAAGGTTTTAGATTGATTAAAAATTTGTGGGCAAGACCTCAGATAGCAGGACTTATTACAGGAGAAGATGAAGAAATTATGAAGTTTTATTTTGATGAGAATAAAGACCTTCTTTTAAGATCAATAAATGAGAATGAAAGATTAGAAAAGATCAGAAGAATGTCAAAAGCATTAAATAAAGACAAAGAGCTAGAAGATAGGTTTGGAATATCTATGACCTTTCCAGATGCATATAAAACTGTAAAAGACACAACTAATTTTGTATGGATTGAAAAGGAAATTTACAAAGGACATCTAAACATCATAGCTTACACTTTGCCCTTAGACATAGATCTAAAGAAAATCGAGGAAAGAATACCTGCAATAAGAGATTCAATTGGAAAAATTTATGTTCCCGGAAGAGTTCCAGGTTCTTATATGATAACAGAAAGAGCGTATTTGCCATATTATTATAAAACTAGAGTCAATAATCTTGAGGCTATACTAACTAAAGGAACATGGGAGGTACAAAACGACTTTATGGCAGGCCCTTATGTAAACTTTATAATTAAAGACACTTTAAATGAAAGAAACATCGTGGTTGAAGGGTTTTCCTTTGCACCTTCTGAGAGCAAAAGAGATTATATGTTTGAACTAAACACTATAATAACGACTATGAAGCTAGTAAATTAGAATACTATTCTTTAGTTTCTTCTTCTTCCTCTTTTGTAGCTTTTTTAAACTCCTTAATTCCACTTCCAAGCCCTCTCATAAGTTCAGGAATTTTTCTACCACCAAAAAGTAGAAGAACGACAATAATAATTAGAATAATTTGAGGTCCACCTATCATATTTGAATATTTATTGAACTATGTTCCAAGAACAAATTTAAAGAATTATTTTTTGTAATATGAATTTATTAAACAGATAATAACTTCTAACTAACTATACATATATTTGCATTAATGCCAAAAAAGAAAAAAAACACCTTATTTGAAAAGCTTTCTTCAAGGTTTCATATACTTTTAGTTAATGAAAAAACTCTTGAAAAGAAAAAACTTTTTTCTTCTTCAACTTCAAGTTTAATTGTTTCATTATTATTTGTGTTTATCCTTTTGCTTTCAACATCTTTTTTGGTAATATATTTTACCCCTCTGAAAGAATACTTTAGAGGTTATACAAGTGTTGAATTAAGAGAAAATTCAATAGAAAATGCTTTAAAATTGGATTCTCTTGAAACCCTGTACATAATTCAGTCTAGATATATAAACTCATTGAAGGATCTGCTTGCAGGAAATATTTCCTTTGAAGATCTTAATCAAGACAGTATCAGAATTCAAAACAATGCAATTGAACTTGAGCTTATAAAACCAAATGAAGAAGATTCTTTACTAAGAGCAATAGTTGAAGAAGAAGACAAGTACAATGCCTTCGATATTCTAGGAGAAAGATTTACGACAGTTTTATTTCCACCTGTAAGTGGAGGACTTTCTTCTAGCTTCGACCCAGAAAACAAACACTACGGTGTCGATATTGTTATGCCTCAGAACTCACCTGTTCACTCAATTAGCGAAGGAATTGTAGTTTTTTCTGAATGGACATCTGAAACAGGATATGTAATTATCATTGAACACTTAAATGGTCTTACCTCAATATATAAACACAACTCATCCTTGGTCAAGTCTCAGGGAGAAAGAGTAGAAACTGGAGAAATTATTGCATTTACAGGAAATACGGGAGAGCTAACTACAGGACCACACTTACATTTTGAACTTTGGTATCAAGGGGAGCCAGTTGATCCACAGAGTTATATTGAATTCTAGATGAAAACAATAATTGCAATTTTATATGCCCATCTTGTAAAAAGACGAAACAAAAAATGGATTTCTAGTCCAATAAAATGGCAAACAATCACATTTAAAAAACTAATAAAAAATGGAGTAAAAACTGAGTTTGGAAAAAACCATGACTTTGAAAATATTCAATCTTATGAACAGTATAAAGAAAAGGTTCCTGTAAGAGACTATGAAGATTTAAGGCCTTATATTGAGAAAGTAGTTAATGGTGAAAAAGATATTTTATGGCCGGGTAAGCCATTATACTTTGCAAAAACAAGTGGAACTACTTCAGGAGCAAAATATATTCCTATTACTAAAGAGTCTATAAAAACACATATTAGATCTGCGCGAGATGCGTTATTAAATTATTTCCTTAAAACAAAAAACTTCAAACCCCTAAATGGTAAACATATGTTTCTGCAAGGGAGTCCGGAATTGGAAAAGAAACAAGGAATATATCACGGAAGACTTTCCGGAATTAGTGCTCATTATGTACCAAAGCTTTTTCTTAGTAACAGAAAACCATCATGGACTACCAACTGTATTGAAGATTGGGAAGATAAAGTAGAAGCTGTAATCAAAGAGACAGTCGGAGAGAAAATGACAATAATTGCGGGAATCCCATCTTGGGTGCAAATGTATTTTGAAAAAATTGTTTTAAAAGAAGGCAAAACAATTTCTCAAGTTTTTCCTGATCTTTCATTATATGTATACGGGGGGGTAAGCTACGAGCCCTATCGACAAATTTTTGACAAACTATTTGGAAAGAGTATAGACACGTTGGCCACTTTTCCTGCTTCCGAAGGGTTTTTTGGCTATCAGGACCAGTTCAATAAAGATCAAACAGATCTTCTCCTACTTCTAAACAATTATATTTTCTATGAGTTTATAAAAGCAGAAGATTTTCTTAGTGGTAAGTATGACAGAATATCTATTACAGATGTAGAACTGAATGTAAATTATCTATTGATAATATCAACATCAGCAGGATTATGGTCCTACAATATTGGAGATACAATCAAGTTTACTTCAATAGACCCATACAGAATTATAGTTTCAGGAAGAATAAAACATTTTTTATCAGCTTTTGGGGAACATGTAATTTCTGAAGAGGTTGAGAAGGCAATGGAGGTAGCAACAAAACTTCATAATATTGCAATTAGAGAATTTACTGTTGCACCAAATATTAATCCTAAAAACATGCTTCCGCATCATGAATGGTATGTAGAATTTGAGAATTTACCTGAGGATATGTCGGCATTTACCAAATCGCTCGATAATGAAATGATAAATCAAAACATATATTATAAAGATTTAATTGATGGCAAAATACTTAAAAGCCTTGAGGTGATTTCTGTTGAAATAGGGGGGTTTAATAAATATATGAAATCTGTTGGAAAACTAGGAGGGCAAAACAAAGTACCTAGGCTATCTAATGATAGAAAAATTGTTGATAAATTAAAAACATTAAACTCTTGAAACAGAACATTACACTTAGTTATTCAATAAACAGAAGTTTTGTTAAATCAGACATCTATATTTTTGAGGCACTAGGGTATAATGTTCAAAGAATCTTGTCAAGGCCAAATAAAAGTACCATATATTTTTTATGGAATAGAACTAAAGAACTGCTAAAATCTTTGTTGTATATACCTAGTTCAAAAATAGTTATTTCTTGGTTTAATGATTATCATGCCCTGATACCAATTATAGTATCCAAGATTTTTTTAAAAAAATCAGTTATTATTGTAGGAGGTTATGATGCGATTGTTGACGATGAAAACAAACACGGAGTATTTTACAAACATAACATACGATCTAAAATAGCAAGACTTAATTATAACTTGGCTTCTGAAATATGGGTAGTTCACAAATCACTTATCAAGGGTTGTGAAAAAGCATCTAGTAAATTTAATGTTATTTCAGGGGTTGAAAATTTCATTCAAAATAAACCACTTAAAATAAAAGAGATAAACACAGGATATGATTCAAGATTTTGGAATTATGACGAAACAACAAAAAAATCAGGGATTTTAACTGTTGCATTTTTTTCTGACAAAAGAGTCATCAATATTAAAGGCTTAAATAACTTTAACAGATTGGCTTCTTTACTCCCCAATAAAGAATTTTTGATTGTAGGAGAATCTGGGATAAATATATCAGACTACATTAAGTTAGAACCAAACGTTAAGGTTATAGGAGTTCAAAATAAATTTCAAATTAAGAGCTTATATCAAAAGTCAAAGTTTTATTTTCAGGGTTCAAGATTAGAGGGTTTGCCTAACTCATTATGTGAAGCAATGTTGTGTGGATGTGTGCCAATTGGATCTCAAGTATTTGGGATACCTGATGCTATTGGTTCAACAGGAATTTTATTTGATCTCGAAAAGGACCTTGATAAAGTAGCAGATTTCATTAATTCTAATATTGGAATAAAAGAATTCAAAAATGCTAGAAAAAGAATAAAGAAAAAATTCAGTATTGCTTCAAGAATTGAAAAAATAAAAGAAAACATTTGATTTGGAGATAGGTGTATTAGGATATATTGGTTCAAGAAATATTGGGGATTATATTCAAACCAAGGCAGTAATTGACATGATTCACCCAATCAATCATAAGGTTATTGATAGAGAGGGTCTGCATAAATTCAAAGGATCTAAGATAAAGACAATCATCAATGGCTGGTTTATGGAAAATCCTAAAAATTGGCCACCAAACAATAATATATCTCCATTATTTATTTCTTTTCATATTAATCCTTCTGCAGAGAAAGAGCTACTAAAACCAGAATCATTAAACTATCTAAAACAATATGAGCCTATTGGATGTAGAGACACTTATACTCAAAACGTTCTTCAAAAAAATGGAATTAAATCATACCATTCATCTTGTATAACAACAACTTTTAACAGAGATAAATATATTACTAATAAAACTCAACCTGAGGGCGTTATTGTAATAGGAGCATTCGATAGACTTAACCCTTCTATTGACTTTAGCTCAATATATAGGTTACTATTAACACTACTTAAGTATCCAATAAATAAACTTAAATATTTAATAAAGAAACAATCTTTTGAAAACCACTTACGTAATCAAAATATATTAGTTAAGAAACATAACCAAATAACAAAAAGAAAAATTTCATCTCATAAACAAGGACTTAAGCTTGCTAACGATATGTTAAAAGAAATTGCTAAAAGCGAAATCATAATTACTTCCAGAATTCATGCTGCTTTACCTGCTTTAGCCATGGGCCTAAGGGTGATATTTATTAATGAAGGATTAAGTCAGATGAATCATAAAACAAGAACAGTAGATGTAAATAAATTTTTTATAACTGTCAGTTTAAAAGAATTTTTTATAACTAATTTAGAGACCATACAAAAAAGGACTGACCATGAAGTATACTTCAAGAAAATCAAAGAAACAATAACTAAATTTATAAATGAATGAATGTTTTGGTTTTAGGCTCAGGAGGTAGAGAGCACGCGATAATCACAAGTTTTACAAACAGCAAATTAGTAAATAAAATTTATGCTCTTCCAGGTAATGGAGGAACCAGTACAATTGCTACAAATATCCAAGGTGATGTAAATGACTTTAAAAAAATTAAAGAAGAAGTAATTAAAAACAATATCTCTTTGCTCTTTGTAGGACCAGAGGACCCAATTGTAAATGGTATATATGATTTTTTTAAATCAGATAATTCTTTAAAAGATATTAAAATTATTGCACCAAGCAAACTTGCAGGACAACTTGAGGGGAGTAAAGAATTTGCAAAAAAATTTATGCAGAGGTACAATATACCCACAGCTAAATATGGAACTTTTACCAAAGAGAATATTGATCAATCTGATGCTTTTTTGGAAAATATGACCCCGCCATATGTTCTAAAAGCTGATGGTCTTGCAGCTGGTAAAGGAGTTTTAATTATTAATAATCTCCAGAATGCAAAAGATGAACTAAGAAGTATGATTTTAGATAAAAAATTTGGTGATTCATCATCAAAAGTTGTTATAGAGGAGTTTTTAGACGGAATAGAGTTGTCATGTTTTGTTCTTAGCGATGGTAAGAATTATAAGACACTTCCATTTGCTAAAGATTATAAAAAAATTGGAGAGGGAGACACGGGTTTAAACACTGGTGGAATGGGTGCAATATCACCTGTTCCTTTTTTAGACAATAATTTTTTAGAAAAAATTGAAGAAAGAATTATAAAACCTACAATTCATGGAATAAAAAAAGAAAACATGGAATATATGGGAGTTGTTTTTATTGGGTTAATTAAAGTTGGCGAAGATCCTTATGTAATAGAATATAATGTCAGAATGGGTGACCCTGAAACTGAAGTTGTTTTTCCAAGAATCAAAAATGATCTTTTGGATCTTTTCAGTTCAATGGGTACAACTGATTTTGAGAATATAAAATTACAAATTGATGATAGACATGCTGCTACAATAATTATGGTCTCAGGTGGATACCCTCTGAATTATGAAAAAAATAAAATAATTTCAGGTTTAACTGAAGAAACAGACTCCATAATTTATCACGCTGGAACAAAAAAAGTTGACGATAATTTTTTAACTAACGGAGGAAGGGTTATCGCTGTAACATCTCTTTCGGAAAACTATAAGGACGCAGTAAAATCATCTTATGATCAAATAAAAAAAATAAACTTTGAACAAGCTTACTTCAGGAAAGACATAGGTTTTGATTTATAGAAAAGAATGAGAAGTAACATCCTTGTCTTCTTCTCCATTGTCATCGAACTCTTTTAACTTTTTAATCCAGTATGCAGCTCCAATTATACCAATTAATATAAATGTCCAAGTCACAATATTTGCTATGTACCAACTATCATATTGAATAGTTCTCAATAAATCAAAAGGTAAGAAAAGAATTTCTTCAAAAAGCCAAGCTAAGGAATAAAAAAAGTCTTTGATCATAATTAAATAATTACTCAAAATTAATACATTGAAATATGTTTGCAAAGACATTTGAAAAATTTTCTTACACTTCAGCTGGCATATCTACAATTCTTCTATTAGGAATTTCATATTACTATATAACTCTGGATATAACTTGGTCATTATTTGAATCAAAAATTATTAATGGAATATTAATTTTTGGATCTTTAATGTTATCAAATTATGCTATAGATACCGTCACTAGACAACTAACAATAGAAAGGTCAAATAGAAACGCATACCATTTATTATTGTATCCTTTGATTATTATATCTTATCCAGTTGAGTTTGTTGACATGAGATTTATATTGTCTTCAGCAGCCATATGGGCGGCATGGAGAAATATGAGAATATTTTTTGAACTTACAAAGACTACAAAAAAAAATAAAAGATTACTTGATGCCTGTATTCTTCTTAGCTTCTCTTCTTTTTTAATTATTGAAAACCTTATAATTTTTATATATCCATTACTAGCTTTAATCACTTCAAATATTAGTACAGATCTTAAACATTACATAATAATTTTTATGACACCAATTATTATTTTGCCATCAGGTTATGTGATTCTATCTTTTTTATCTGTAGACAGCTACCTGTTTAGTTCATACTTCTTTGGAGATCAACTTCAAATGTTAGATGAGTTTAAATTTTATCTACCCGCTGCTTACATACCTATATCTATTGTATTTGTATTATATATGATCTCAATTATAATTAAATTCAATAGAACTATTGGCACAACAAGAAGAATTCTAGACTTTGTAGGTATTGTTTTCTTTATATTAACTTCCTACTTTTTTTCCATGATTCAACAACTCAGCGGTTCAGAGTTTCATTATCTATCTCTCATACTAGTATATTTTATATCGCAAATTTTTGCAAAAAAAATTAAGAGTTCATATGTAAACTTTATCTTTATAGCTTTAATTGTATCAATAGTAACTTTTAAATTCTTAGTATGACAAAAACCGCAATAAGCTCTCTTGCTATAAAAGTATTTGAAAAATCTGTATATGATTATCATGTTTACGATGACATAAATAGGTCGGCTTCTAATCCATATGACAAAAAAGATTTTGAGCACTTGCTATATGAAAAAAATTGGATTGATACTGTCCAGTGGCATTATGAAGATATTATAAGAGATCCTGATATAGACCCAAACGAAGGTATGAGCCTTAAAAGACTTATCGATAGTTCCAACCAAAACAGAACAGAGATGGTAGAATATATCGATTCTTATTTTTTAAAATTATATTCTAATGTTAGTCCAAAAACTGATGCTAAGGTAAATACAGAAAGCCCTGCATGGGCCCTTGATAGACTTTCGATATTAATTTTAAAGATTTATCATATGAAAGAAGAATCTCTAAGAGAAGATGTAAGTGAGCAACATAGAAATACATGTGATGAAAAACTACAGATTCTTCTTGAACAACAAAAAGATTTGTCAGAATCTATAGATCAATTGCTCGAAGATTTGTCAAGAGGTGAAAAGAAAATGAAGGTTTATAAGCAAATGAAAATGTATAATGACGAAACTTTAAACCCAGTTCTGTATAATAAAGATGAATAAAAAAAGTGATAGACCAATTTTGGTTTATAGATTTTCTTCACTAGGCGATATAGCAATGACTGTGCCTGTGTTAAGATCATTTTTCAATTCATATCCGAATCAAAAAATTGTTTTTGTCTCAAGACCATATGCTTCAGCGATGTTTGAAGAATTTGAAAACTTAGAATTTATATCTGTTGATTTAGATAATAATTATAAAGGACTTGGAGGACTATTTAGTCTTTTTAGTAGACTCTATGGAAAAAGAGTAAAAGCAGTGGTTGATCTTCATGGTGTTTTAAGGTCAAAAATTTTAAATCTACTTTTTAGATTAACATTTACAAAAGTAAAGTCAATAGAAAAGGGTAGAATTGAGAGAAAGAAATTGATCAGAAAAAAAAATAAAATTTTTAAACCCTTGACTCAGGTTCACTATAAATACTCTGATGTTTTTAGAGGAATTGGCTTTCCAATTGATTTGAGCAATCACGAATATCCAATAAAACCCTTTATAAGCCAAGAGAGTATAGAACAAGAAATATTGGCCAAAAATCCTAATAAAAAAATAATTGGCATTGCTCCTTTTGCAGCTCATCAAGGAAAAAATTATCCTCTAGATTTGATGCAAAAGGTAATCGCATATCTTCAAAAAGATTATATGATCTATTTGTTCGGGGGAGGAAATGATAACTTAAAACAATTGAATATCTGGGAAAATGTGTATGATAATGTAATTGACCTATCAAATAAACTTAATCTAGAACAACAAATCAATATCATTAATTATTTAGACCTTATGATCTCTATGGACTCTGCTAATGGGCATCTTGCAGCAAATTATAATATTCCAGTGTTAACATTATGGGGGATGACTCATCCATTTTGTGGATTTACACCATTTGATCAACCACTAGAAAATTCAATTACCGTAGACAGAAATCACTTTCCTTATATTCCCACTTCAATTTTTGGTAATAAAGTACCAAAAGGTTATGAAAATGCCTTTAGAACAATTGATCCAAAAATAGTTATTGAAAAGGCATTAGACATTTTATCTACTACACTTCGTCATAGTTAATCTCAACTTCTTCTGATGTAGGACGAGCTTGACAAGAAAGTATATATCCATCTTCAACTTCGTCATCAGTCAAAATCTGGTTATTATCCATTTTTACAGAGCCTTTATTAAGCTTTGCAAGACAAGTACTACATATACCTCCTTGACATGAGTAAGGCGCATCTATATCATTTTCAAGAGCAAGCTCTAATATTGTTTTGTCATCTTGCATCTCAAGATTATACTCAATATCATCACAGATAATTTTAATTTTTTTTGACATATACTAATTTCTGCTATCGCAATAATAATAATAAATTCGCTATTTATTTCAAATAAATATTGTAATTTAACATCCCAATTTTTAAAAATGAAAAATTATAATAATTCGGCAAGCTGTTGTATTCTAGAAAAAAACAGTTCTTTTAAAGGAGAATTTAAGTCTGAATGTGATTTTCGAGTGGATGGAGACTTTGAAGGAACTATTGAAACAAATGGAAAAGTAGTAATAGGCAAAAACGGGAGTATTGAGGGAACTGTAGTATGCTCATCTGCTGATATTGAAGGAGCAATAAATGGAACTATTCATGTAGAAGACTTATTATCAATAAGATCAACAGGATTAGTTAAAGGAGATGTTGTTATGTCTAAACTAGTTGTAGAGTCAGGAGCTATTTTCAATGCTAAATCTTCAATGAAAGGTGAAACAGCAGATACTTCTATAAAAAAGATCACAAATTTCAACGAAGCTCGTGAACAAACAGCCTAAACCCTGGATAATTCTTTCAGGTTTAGTTTTTCAAATAGCAGCCGTAATGTACCTTCTAATTAGACTTGGAACATGGGCAGATTCATATTTTCAAAATCAATCTAATCACTACACTTTGGGGCTATCACTCTTAGGTGTTATTCTTATAATTTTTTTAATTCTTTCACAGACAAAAAATTTAAAATAACTTTTTAAATTTTGACCTCAAATGATTTTATAAATATGTATTTATATCTTACATTTGTCGCGCAAAACGTAATCTACTTAGTTTAAGCATGATATACAAAATAAGCAGATCTTTTTTTCTATCATTAATGCTAGTTTATGCGTCTTTTGGTTACGCTTTAGAAGAAGAAAAAGAACAAACTCTGCAAGAAGAAATCACCGAGTATATCTACCACCATGTTCAAGATTCACATGACTTTTCACTTTTTTCTACAAAAGATAAAAAAACTGGAGAAAAGAAGTATTATGGATTTCCTTTACCAGTAATCCTTATAGATGATGGGGTTAAATTTTTTATGTCATCCAAACTTGACCATGGAAAAAAAGTTGTTGAGTCTTCGGGAAAATATTATAAGCTTTATCATGGAAAGATATATGAAACTGATTCGGAGGGATATATTTCTTATGATGAGAATGGTAAGGTTACTAATGTAAGACCGCTAGATCTTTCAATTACTAAAAGTGTTTTTTCAATACTATTAGTATCAATACTTATGTTCTATCTATTTAGATCACTTGCAAGGTCATATAATGATAATAACCAAATTGCTAAAGGTGTTGGAAGATTTTTTGAGCCAATTGTTATTTACATTAGGGATGAAATTGCAATACCTAGTATAGGAGAAGAAAAACATAAAAAGTATATGTCTTTTTTGCTTACCCTTTTCTTTTTTATCTGGTTTTTAAATCTTTTAGGATTAAGTCCACTTGGAGTTAATGCTACAGGAAATATAGCAGTAACATTTGGACTAGCTCTTGTAACTTTTCTAATTACAAACCTTACTGCAAATAAAACTTATTGGAAACATATTTTTTGGATGCCAGGTGTACCAGTATGGTTAAAACCACTTTTGGCTCCTATTGAACTTTTAGGTGTATTTATAAAACCTTTTTCTCTGATGATAAGGTTATATGCAAATATACTTGCAGGTCATATTGTATTATATAGCTTAATCGGACTAATATTTATTTTTAAAAATCTGGTTGGATCAAGTCTATCACTTGTCCTAGTGTTCTTCATTTCAATTATCGAAGTACTGGTTGCATTATTGCAGGCGTATATTTTTACCCTTCTATCTGCCTTGTATTTTGGTTTTGCAGTTCAAGAGGACGATCATTAATTAAACTAAATGTATAACTTAAATTTATAAAAATGGAAATACCAAAAATAGTCGGAGCAGGACTAGTAATTATCGGAACAGGAATCGGGATCGGTCTTATCGGTCGTGGCGCAATGGATGCAATAGGTAGACAACCTGATGCATCAAATAAAATTCTTGTAGCTGCTATTGTAATTGCGGCTCTTGTTGAGGGAATTGCCTTTGCTGCATTGTTTGCTGTTAACTAATAAAACCAACTTATGGAAAAGTTAATAAGCGAATTTTCTTCTGGTCTTTTTTTCTGGCAGACTATAATATTTGTCACACTAATTTTCTTATTAAGAAAATATGCGTGGAAACCTATATTGGATACTGTTAACGAGAGAGAAAAATCTATAAGAGACTCTCTAAACTCTGCTAAGGAGGCTAAAAAAGAAATGGAGAATCTTCAAGCAGAGAACAAAAAAATTCTTCAAGAAGCAAGGGCTGAAAGTGATGCGATGATAAATCAGGCAAAACAGTCAGGTAAAGAACTTGTTGAAAAGGCAAAATCTGATGCTAGGTCTGAAGCAGAAAACATTTTAGCGCAGGCTAGATCTTCGATTGAAAATGAGAAAAGAGCAGCGATGAATGAAATTAAAAATCAAGTTGCCGATCTTTCGATTGACATTGCCTCTAAAGTTCTAGAGCAAGAGCTTAATAAAGATAAAAATCATCAAGAATACATAGATAAGCTCTTAAATGAAAAAAAGTTTAATTAAATAATATGACTATCGGAACAACATCTAAAAGATATGCTAAAGCTTTGATCCTTCATGCAAATGATCAAGGTAAACTTGACATGTTGTTTGAAGAAATATTATCCTTAGCTAACATTTTAGAGGAGTCTGAGGAATTAAAAGATTTTATATCAAATCCTACAATTTCAAAGGATCTTAAAAAATCTTTACTGGATGATATTACTGGCAATTCATTGCCTAATATTTCAATTTTATTTAATCTACTATCAGCAAATAATAGAATAGATATAATTCTTAGTGTATGTTCTGCCTTTGTCAAGCTTTACTATGATCACAAAAACATAATTGAGGTTACAGTAACAACTCCAATCGAAATTTCAGATGAAGTTGAATCAACAATTAAGAAGTATGTCTCATCAATCAAAAACGGTGAAATTAAATTGACAAAAAAGAAAGATAAAAGTTTGATTGCCGGTTTTACTCTTGACTTCGATAATATTAGACTAGACGCTAGTATTAAAAAGAGACTAAGTATGATGAAAAAACAACTCAAAACAAATTAAAAATGAAAAAAATAATTATGCTTTTATTAGTATCCTCAATCTTTTACTCATGTGTAGCATTAAAGTTCCCAGACAAAATGGAAATAAATATTAATGTTCCAGAGGACTTTGATATTGAAAAACTTGAAATAATAGTTGATACTCTTAGAAGTCAAGCAAAAAATAAATTTGATATGAAAGTAGAGATCGGAACAGTTAAAAAAACCATTTCAAAGAAAAAAAATTAAAATTATAAAAAATGCAAAAATTTAAACCAGCTGAAGTATCAGCATTATTAAAAAAACAATTAGATTCAGCAGACATTCAATCTTCCTTTGATGAAATTGGAACTGTACTTGAGGTAGGAGATGGAATAGCTAGGGTATATGGTCTAACAAATGCCCAATATGGAGAACTTGTTGCTTTTGAAAATGGTCTACAAGGGATGGTATTAAATCTTGAGGAGGATCATGTTGGTGTTGTATTGTTTGGACCTTCAAAAGAAATTAAGGAGGGAGATAATGTTAAGCGTACGAATCAAATTGCATCAATTAAGGTCGGGGAAGGAATATTAGGAAGAGTTGTTGATACACTTGGAAATCCTATAGATGGTAAAGGCCCTATTGAAGGAGAATTATTTGATATGCCAATTGAAAGAAAAGCTCCGGGTGTTATATATCGTCAGCCAGTAAACGAGCCTTTACAAACGGGAATAAAATCAATTGATGCTATGATCCCAATTGGAAGAGGTCAAAGAGAATTAGTTATCGGTGACAGACAGACAGGTAAAACAACTGTTTGTATTGATACAATTTTAAATCAAAAAGAGTTTTATGATGCAGGAGAGCCTGTTTTTTGTATTTATGTTGCGATTGGGCAAAAAGCATCAACTGTAGCATCAATTGCTAAAACACTAGAAGATAAAGGAGCACTTGCTTATACAGTAATTGTTGCAGCTAACGCATCAGATCCTGCTCCAATGCAAGTTTTTGCTCCATTTTCAGGAGCTTGTATAGGGGAATATTTTAGAGACACGGGAAGACCTGCTTTAATTATTTACGATGATTTATCTAAACAGGCAGTGGCATATAGAGAGGTTTCATTACTTCTTAGAAGACCTCCTGGAAGAGAGGCTTATCCTGGAGACGTTTTTTACCTTCATTCAAGATTATTAGAGAGGTCAGCTAAAGTTGTAAACGATGATAAGGTAGCAAGTGGAATGAACGATTTACCAGATTCATTGAAATCAAAAGTAAAAGGTGGAGGATCATTAACGGCATTACCAATAATTGAAACACAAGCCGGAGATGTGTCAGCCTATATTCCAACAAATGTAATTTCAATAACTGATGGTCAAATATTTTTGGAGTCAGACTTATTTAACTCAGGTGTAAGACCTGCAATTAATGTTGGAATATCTGTATCAAGAGTTGGAGGTTCTGCTCAAATTAAATCAATGAAAAAGGTTGCAGGTACATTAAAATTAGACCAAGCACAATATAGAGAACTTGAAGCATTTTCTAAGTTTGGTTCAGATCTAGATGCAGCAACTCTAAACGTTATTGAAAAAGGTAGAAGAAATGTTGAAATCCTTAAACAAAATCAGAATGATCCATTCCAAGTGGAAGACCAAGTAGCAATAATATATGCAGGATCTCAAAACCTTCTTAAAGATGTGCCAGTTGAAAAAGTCAAGGCTTTTGAAGAGACATTCCTACAGGAACTTAGAAAAAATCATAAGAAACTTTTAAGTGAATTAAAAGCTGGAAAAATTTCAGATAAAGAAACTGATGAGATTAAAAAAGTAGCTGAGAAAATTGCAAAATCTTTTTAAATAATGTCTGGATTAAAAGAGATAAGAAATAGAATTAGCTCTGTATCTTCAACGATGCAGATTACCAATGCTATGAAAATGGTTTCTGCAGCTAAATTGAAGAAGGCTCAAGACTCAATTTCTGCTACTCTACCATACTCTAATAAGCTATCCGAGCTTATAAAAAATATTTCTGCCTCTACAGAATCCGATGATACTAATCCACTATTTGAGAAAAGAGAGTCAAAGAATGTTCTAATCATTGCCATAACATCCAATAAAGGTTTGTGTGGAGGATTTAATTCTAATATTATAAAAGAAGTTAATAATATTAATACAACAAGTGCATCTAAAAGAGTCGATTTATTAACTATTGGAAAAAAAGGCGATGACATTCTTTCAAAGAAGTTTGAGGTTATAAGTTCACATAATGATGTTTATGATAATTTTAATTATAATAAAATCAAGGAAATTGCTGAAACGGTAATGCAGAAATTTTCTGATAAGGAATATGATGAAGTTACACTTGTTTACAATCATTTTAAAAATGCAGCAACTCAAATAGTAACTAAAGAACAGTATCTTCCAATTGAAGAGAGTGCTGATGAAAATAATTCTGTATCGGGAGATTATATATTTGAACCAAATAGGCCTAAAATCTTAAATGAATTAATTCCCAAATCGTTATCTATCCAGCTTTTCAAGGCAATCTCAGATTCTATTGCAGGAGAGCATGGAGCAAGAATGACTGCGATGCACAAAGCTACTGATAATGCATCTGAGTTAAGAGATCAGCTTAAGCTAACTTATAATAAAGCAAGGCAGACAGCAATTACAAATGAAATCCTCGAAATTGTAGGAGGTGCAGAAGCGCTAAACTCTTAAGTTAATCCAACAGTATAAACTTTTGTATTTTTGAGAATAAATTAAGTTAATGAAAATATTTATTCCGATGGCTGGAAAGGGGACAAGGCTAAGACCTTTTACACTAACATGCCCTAAGCCTCTTATAAATGTTCTAGATAAACCTATTGTTGAACACTTAATTGATCAGATTACTTCTAAAGTTAAAAGTAATATTGACGAGATAGTTTATATACTTGGTGATGAATCATATTTTAATGCTGAAGTGGTAAATTCTCTCAATATAATTTCAGAGAAATATAACGCAAAAACTAAAATTTATAGGCAACTTGAACAGCTAGGAACAGGCCATGCAATAATGTGTGCAGAAGAATCTTTATCAGGTCCATCAATAATTGCATATGCTGATACTATGATTCAAGGTAATATAGAAATTGATACACAGGTTGATGGAATAATGTGGGTTAAGAAAGTTGATAATCCCTCAGCATATGGCGTTGTCAATCTTGACAATGAAAATAAAATTACAGAGCTAATAGAAAAACCAGCTGAATTTATTTCAGATTTAGCAGTAGTAGGGATTTATTATTTTAAGGAAGCTGCAAATCTAAGAGGATATTTAAGAAAACATTTATCAGAAAAGTTAAGCCCAGGAAAAGAGTACCTCCTTAATTATGGAATTGAAAAAATGATAAAAAATGGGGATAGTTTCGTTCCAAAAGAGATTGATATATGGATGGACTGTGGAACTCCTGAGCTATTGCTTAATTCAACCAAGATAATCATGGATACATACCATGATAATGTTGATGAGAATAGAATATTTGATAAAGAAGTAATAATCAAGCCCCCTGTATTTATTGGTAAAAATGTGAAAATTCAAAATTCAACTATTGGACCTTATGTAAGCATTGGGGATAATAGTAAGATTGAAAACACCAACATCAATAATTCTATAATTTTTAACAGTGTGGAAATCGATAATTCTGATATAGACAATTCTATCATAGGTTCAAACTCTAAATTTGAAGGTTCTGGTTCAGAAATATTTTTGGGAGATAATTCAAAATCAATAAATAATGAAGTGTAAGGGAATCCGACTATTTATAGTTTTTGTTTTTTTGTTTATTCAAGCCTGTTCAACAAACAAACAGATTACAAGTAGCGTTCCCCTAGATACTGTTGAAACTAGTGAAATAATTAAAAACACAAAAAGGTCAGAAGTAAAATTTGATAATCTACGAAACAGGGTTAAGGTTGAATATAATGATGGAAAATCTATTCAGACAGTAATCCTAAGTTTAAGAGCCAGTGAAGATGAAAATCTATGGATCAGTGCATCTATGATTGTGCCTATTGCAAAAGTTTTTATAACTAATGATAGGATAGTTTTTTATGAAAAATTTCAAAAAACTTACATTAATCAAGAGATTGATAAAATAATTCGACCTGCGGGTATAAAGAGACCAGTTGAGTTACTCCAAAATTTACTTTTTGGTAGACCGTTATCAGAAATTAACAAAGGAGATTGGGATAGAATAGAAAACTCAAATTATTATGTTCTTCAATCAAAATCAGGAATTCAAAATACGGTTTTCATTAATCCTGAATCTTTTCAGCTCCAACAACAAAGGGTATATTTACCACTAATTTCATCTCTTATAACAATTGACTATGGAAATTTTAGA
>CACGZJ010000004.1 GCA_902577515.1 uncultured Bacteroidota bacterium
GCAGGAGCTTCCTCAGCCTTAGCTTCCTCTTTTGCCTTAGATGCTTCTAATTTTTTCTTTCTATATTCCTCTTCTCTTTCTCTTGCTTCTTTTTTATTTGATTCAAGCGAGGCATTAACATCTTCAATTTTCTTTTGAATTTTTGCACTCTTTTCTTTCATCCACTTATCAAATCTTTTCTTTGCTTCAGCTTCTGTGAAAGCACCTTTCTTTACACCTCCATCGAGATGTTTTTTAAGAAGAACACCAGAGTAAGATAATATCGCCTTAGCAGTATTTGTAGGTTGTGCACCTTTTCCTATCCAAGAAACTGCAGAATCAAAATTCAAGTCAATTGTTGCTGGGGATGTATTAGGGTCATAAGTACCAATTTTTTCCAGGTATTTACCATCTCTTTTAGATCTAGCATCTGCTGCTACTATCCAATAAAAAGGTTTACCCTTTTTTCCGTGTCTTTGTAATCTAATTTTTACTGCCATAATTTTAATGTTTTGGGTTCACGACCCAGGTTACTAATTTTTGAAAGCAAATTTAACAAAATATATTATACCCAATAATCTTTAATAAAGTTCTATAAGTATTTATCGATTAATAATAAGGTAAATAATTGGTATATTTTTTTATTTAGATATGTATTTGATTAATTTTGAGTTTAAAATTTATCAGATGGATTATTCAAAAGAATTTAAAAAATATGCTACAAAACATCATGGTGTAAGCTCTACTTATTATGATAAGATTATAAGCAGCATGACTCCTTATATTATTGAAGAGAGACAATTAAATGTAGCTCAGATGGATGTTTTCTCAAGATTAATGATGGATAGAATTATGTTTTTAGGAACTGCTATTACGGATAGTGTTGCAAATGTCATTCAGGCTCAATTACTTTTCTTGCAGAGTACAGATTCATCAAGAGATATCCAAATGTATATAAATTCTCCTGGTGGTGGAGTATACGCGGGTCTTGGAATATATGATACAATGCAATACATAAAGCCAGATGTTTCTACAATTTGTACTGGATGTGCTGCATCAATGGCTGCAGTTCTTCTATGTGCAGGAAAGAAGGGAAAAAGATCTGCACTAAAACACTCAAGAGTTATGATACACCAGCCTTTAGGTGGAGTTTCTGGTCAAGCAGCTGATATTGAAATTACAGCAAGAGAAATTCTTAAGCTTAAAGACGAATTATATAAAATTATTTCAAAACATACTGGGCAAACTTTCAAAAAGGTAAATGCTGATAGTGATAGAGACTATTGGATGAAGGCCGATGAAGCTCATAAATATGGTATGGTTGACGAAGTATTAAACAAATAATATGAGTGAAGAAGAAATCTTGTGTTCTTTTTGTGGTAGAGCAAAATCTCAGACAAAATTATTAATAGCTGGTTTAGATGCTCATATATGTGATATATGTATATCTCAAGCAGATATGATTCTTAAAGATGATGAATCTAGTAAAGATCTAGCTGATTTTGCTGTTGAGCTAAAACCTCCCAGGGAAATTAAAAGCTTCCTAGATCTTCATGTTATTGGTCAAGAAGATGCCAAAAAAACTTTATCAGTAGCCGTTTATAACCATTATAAAAGAATTAACCAGAAACATTTACAAGAAGAAATTGAAATACAAAAAAGTAATTTAATTCTAGTTGGACCTACAGGTACAGGTAAAACTCTTTTAGCTCAAACTATATCAAAATTTTTGAATGTACCTATTGCAATTGTTGATGCCACAGTTCTTACTGAAGCTGGCTATGTTGGTGAAGATGTTGAAAGTATTTTAAGTAAACTTCTTCAGGCTGCTGATTATGATATAGATAAAACTCAAAATGGAATTGTTTTTATCGACGAAATTGATAAAATTGCAAGAAAAAGCGATAATCCATCTATCACAAGAGATGTTTCAGGTGAAGGAGTTCAACAAGCATTACTTAAACTACTTGAAGGAACTATTGTAAATGTTCCTCCCAAAGGAGGAAGAAAACATCCAGATCAAAAATTCATAGAGATTGATACATCTAATATTCTTTTTATTGCAGGGGGAGCTTTTGATGGAATAGAAAAAATAATTAGAACCAGATTAAATCTTCAATCTATTGGATTTAAACCTGCAAATGAGAAAGTAATTAATGAATATGAAGAAAATGTTTTAAGATATATAAACCCACATGATATAAGATCATATGGACTAATTCCTGAAATTATTGGAAGATTACCTGTTATGTGTCATTTAAATCCGTTAACTAAAGATGCTTTAAGAGATATTATGACAATTCCAAAAAATGCATTGATTAAACAATATACTAGGCTTTTTGAAATGGACGATATTAACTTCTTAATCACTCCAGGTGCGATTGACTATATCGTGGACAAGGCATATGAGTTTAAGTTAGGTGCTAGAGGATTAAGAACTTTATGTGAAGCAATTTTAAATGATGCTATGTTTAATTTGCCAAGTTCTGGAGAGAACGAATTAAAAATCACAAAGCTCTATGCGGACGAAAAGCTTCAAAAAATTGATCTATCCTACTTAAAAGCAGTTTCCTAATTCATTGAAATTAATTCTTCAATAAACTGTCTTGAATTTGATAATCTTGGAATTTTATTCTGTCCTCCAAGCTTATTCTTAGAAGATAGCCAATCATAAAAAAGATTCTTTCTTGCAACAATTAGTTTTGGTAGCTTTAGTGTTGAGCTTTTATACCTCTTTGCCTCATAATCAGAATTAAGGCTTTGAAGATTTAGATCAAGTATTTCCATAAATTTATTTAGATCATCAGGTTGTTTATCAAACTCAATTAACCACTCATGAGAGCCTTTTGTTTTACTACCCATAAAAATTGGGCCTACAGTGAAGTCAGATATTGAAGACTTTGTTAACTCAGAAGTTAAGGATAATGCCTTTTCTGCATTTTCAATTACCAGCTCCTCACCAAAAACATTTATAAAATGTTTTGTCCTTCCAGTTATCTTAATTCTGAATGGATTTAAGCAAGTGAACTTAACTGTATCACCAATTTTATATCTCCACAGACCAGAATTTGTTGTTATTACCATTGCATAATTTACATTTAGTTTAACATCAGCTAATGAAACAATTTCCTGTTCTGATCCGTTAGCTGGATAAAATTCATAGAATATACCGTAATCTAACATAAGTAGTAGCTCACTTGATTCGTTCTGATCTTGAATTGCAAAAAATCCTTCAGAGGCATTATAAATTTCAAAATATTTGAAATCTTTTGATGGAAATAATTTTTTGTAGAGATTTTTGTAGGGCTCGAAACTTACTCCTCCATGAAAATAAACTTCACAATCATTCCAAATATCAATAACATTGTTTCTGCCAGTTTTTTCAATTACTTTTTGAAGTAACGATAACATCCAAGAAGGAACACCTGCAAAGCTTGTCACTTTTTGACTTAAAGATTCATTTATTATTGCCTCAACTTTTTCTTCCCACTCTGGAATTAATGAAACTTTTGAACTTGGCGTACTGCTTAGTTCAGCCCAAAAAGGTAAATTGTCAATTATAATAGCAGATAAATCACCATAATAGCTGCTATTATTTTCATAGATATCCTTAGACCCTCCTAGTCTTAAACATTTTCCTGCTAGTAATTGTGAATTTATATTATTATTAAAGTATAATGATAACATATCTTTTCCAGCCTTGTAATGACAATCTTCCAAAGACTCAAAACTTATTGGGATAAATTTACTTTTAGCATTAGTGGTTCCACTTGATTTTGCAAACCATTTTATGGAAGTTCTCCAAAATATGTTTTGCTCACCTCTTCTATTCCTTTCAATATCGGTGTATATATCTTCATATGATACAATTGGAACCCTTTCTTTAAAATCATCATAAGATGCTATTGTTTTAAAATCATTCTTTTTTCCAATTTCAGTATCAATAGAATAAACAACAAGTTTTCTAAGAACCTCTTGTTGTACTTCTATAGGATAGTCTTTAAATAATTCTATTTGACTAATCCTTCTTTTTAAAAAAAAGGATGCAACAGAATTAAAAATTGGAATTGGCATGGATTATATATATTTAACATAAAAATAGTAAACAAAAAATTATGTTTTCAGGAGTAATAAAAAAAATGATTTCAATACATCATGATCCTATTCGATATATGCTAGATTTTGAAAATGATCTTTTATTTCTTAATCAGTTTATAGGTAAAAATATCAAATTAAAAAAGACAGGTTATTGTTGTCTATCATGCTCTGAAAATATTGAAATTTTTGCAAATGGTTTTTGTAAAAAATGCTTTTTTGAGTCTCCAATGTCTGGTGATTGGGTAATGAAACCTGAGTTAAGTAAAGCTCACATGGAAATTGAAGATAGAGACCTTGAATATGAAAAAAAAATTCAAATTCAAGATCATATTGTTTACCTCTCAAAAACAAGTGAAACAAAAGTTGGTGTTACGAGATCAAATAATAAAATTACAAGGTGGATTGATCAAGGAGCTATTGAAGCTATTGAATTAATTAAAGTTCCTAATCGATATTTGGCTGGGATAGCTGAAGTAAAATTAAAACAGAAATTTTCTGACAAAACAAATTGGCGTAAAATGCTTACAAGTCAAATTAATGATTCAAATTTAAAAAATGATAAAGAAGTAGCTCTTGAATTCCTGGCTAATGATTTTAAAGATTACTTTTTGATAGATACTGAGGTAATTAAATTTAACTATCGATTAGATAATCCAATTGACTCAGTTAAATCAGTAAGCCTTAAAAAGTCTGATGAAATAAATGGAAAGTTAATTGGAATTAAGGGACAATATTTAATTTTTGAAGATTCAAGTGTATTTAATGTTCGATCTAATGAAGGGTTTCTAATTGATCTAACTATTGATTAAATAACTGTTTTACCTCTTCTTCACTCAAATCTCTATACTCACCTATATTAATATCTAAATGAATATCCATAATTCTAGTCCTTTTTAATTTAGTTACTCTGTAACCTAATACTTCACACATTCTTCTTATCTGCCTATTCATTCCCTGGGTTAAAATAATTTTAAATCTATTATCATTAATCCTCTTTACATAACACCTTTTAGTCATTTTACCCATAATTCTGACACCCCTTCTCATTCTTTCAATAAAATCTTGTGTTATATTTTTATTAACCCATACCATATATTCTTTCTCCTTCTTATTTTCTGCCCTTAAAACATTATTTACAATGTCTCCGTTATTTGTAAGTAGTATTAGACCTTCACTTTGTTTATCTATTCTTCCAATTGTAAAAAGCCTCTCTTTGTGATTAATAAAACCAATAATATTATCTTTTACTTTTGGGTTTCCTGTACATTCAATTCCAACAGGCTTATTGAATGCTATATAGACTATGTTTCTATTAATATTTTGAATTATTTCACCATCAACTTTAATCTCATCATCTATATTTACCTTAGATCCTAACTCAGCAACTTTACCATTAATATATACTCTGCCATTAGAAATATACTCATCAGCTTTTCTTCTTGAGCAGAATCCAACTTCACTTAAGTACTTATTAATTCTTTTTAATTCCAACTAACTAAGTTTAATTTCTTCTCCAACTTTTAAATTGAATTTTTTTCTAAAAATCCATACAAAAAGATATAAAAGGGGTGTATCTAATAAGGCAACAATTACCTTAAATAAAAATCCAGAAATAATTAGAACTAAAAATTTATCCTCTGGAAGAATTCCAAAAACAATAAGTAATGATACAATTGTAAATGTGTCTAAAAATTGTGATGTAAAAGTTGAAAAATTGTTTCTTAACCAAAGATATTTTCCATTAGTAAGCTTTTTCCAAAAATGGTAAATTCTGATATCTATAAATTGAGCAAACAAGTATGTCAACATAGATGCCAATACTGCTAATGGAGCATTGAGAAAAACACTGTTAAACGTTTCATCATCAATTGGTGATGCATCTATGGCGGGAACTTGGCTTGATATAAATATTAAGATAATTGAAAAAATTGATGCAAATATCCCAGTTATTACAACTTGATCTGCTTTCTTTCTTCCATAAATCTCAGATATTAAGTCTGTAATTAAAAATGTTAGAGGATACGGTAAAATACCAACTGATAACTCAAAAAGTTTTACACCTAATAAATTAATATCAAATGGATACCAATAAAATATTTTAGTAAATATTAAATTTGATGCAACTAGTGAAGTAATAAATAATCCTGCAAGAATTAAATATATATTATTTGCTAGAGTAATTTTTTTGGAATTCATATAAAAATTATGAGTAAAGTTTATTTATCATTAGGTTCAAACAAAGGTAATCGTTCTGTATTAATAAATAAAGCGACATATGAAATTGAGAAAAAAATTGGAATAATAATTTCTAGATCAAGTATGTATCAATCAAAGTCTTGGGGTTTTAATTCCAATGATTTTTATAATATATGTTTACTTATTGATACAGATATTGAGCCAAAATCTTTATTAATAAACTTAAAAAAGATTGAAAAATCAATGGGAAGAGAAGATATTGACGGTAGTTATTCTGATAGGTTCATAGATATTGATATTCTCTTCTATGATAATCTAATAATAGATTCTGAAGACTTAAAAATCCCTCATCCAAAAATTGAAATCAGAAAATTTGTTTTAGTCCCAATGTTAGAAATAGCAGATGATTATATGCATCCAATTTTGAATAAAACAATTAATGAATTAGACAATGACTGTGATGATCAGGATACTCCTTTAAAAATAATTTAGATTTCGGTTTTTTGATAAAAGTCCCACAGAATAATTCCTGCTGCTACTGAAACATTTAAAGAATGTTTAGTACCAACTTGAGGTATTTCAAGAACTTGATCAGATGCTAAAATTATTTCATCTGAAACACCGTCTACTTCATTGCCAAATACAAAGGCATATTTTATACCTTGTTCAGGAATAAATTTTTCAATTTTTAATGATTTATCAGCTTGCTCAACTGAAATAACTTTAATGCCCTTATTCTTTAGATTTTTGATTGTATCTATTACATCCTCTGTATATTCCCAATCAACAGAATCAGATGACCCAAGTGCTGTTTTTTCCATCTTAGTATTTTCAGGAGTAGCAGTATATCCTGAAATAATAATTTTTTCAATCAAAAAAGAATCAGAAGTCCTAAAGATTGAACCAACATTATAAATACTTCTGATATTATCTAAAATCACAATTGCTGATGTTTTCTTGGATTTTTTAAACTCCTCTATGGTCTTTCTATTTAATTGAGCATTTCTTAATTTTCGCATTAGAGTAAAAATAAAAATATTTACATTAGCATAAATACAAAACAGTGACTAAAACGAGTAAAATCACACCTTTGATGAAGCAGTATAATGATATTAAGTCTAAATATCCTGACACTATACTTTTGTTTAGAGTAGGTGATTTTTATGAAACTTTTGGTGAAGACGCAATACTAGCATCAAAGATTTTAGGTATAGTCTTAACAAAAAGAGGAGCTGGTTCAAGTAGTGAAGTTGAGCTAGCTGGATTTCCTCACCACTCAATTGAAAACTATCTTCCTAAACTGGTTAAGGCAGGAAATAGAGTTGCAGTCTGTGACCAATTGGAAGATCCAAAGCTTACAAAAAAAATTGTCAAAAGAGGAGTTACGGAAATAGTTACTCCAGGAATAGCAATTAATGATGGAGTGCTTGATCAGAAAAAAAATAATTACTTAGCATCTTTACACATTGAAAAAAATGAATTTGGAATTTCATTTCTAGATGTATCAACTGGAGATTTTTATGTATCTCAAGGTGACTTAAAATTAGTTGATCAACTTATTTCAAACTTTTCTCCTAATGAAATATTGGTTTCAAAACCATCAAAAAATAAATTTTTTGAGTTGTTAGGAAACTCATACAACGTTTATCCATTAGATGATTGGGTTTATGACAACTCTTATTCAGAAAATAAGTTGCTTGATCATTTTAATATAAAGAGTTTGAAGGGTTTTGGTGTCGAGGATATAAATTTAGGTACTGTAGCTGCTGGATCCATTATTCATTATTTAGATGATACAGAGCATAATAATCTTACTCATATATCAAGCCTTCAAAGAATATTCCCGGAGTCTTATGTATGGATGGATAGATTCACTATGAAAAATCTTGAGTTGTTTAATTCAAACTCTATAAATGGTTTTAATCTTTCTGATACTATTGATGAGACAATAACTAGTATGGGATCAAGAAAACTTAAAAGCTGGATTGCATTTCCATTGATTGATAAAAAAGAGATAAAGAAAAGACAAGAAATTGTTCAATCAATAATGAGTAATGATGAAATAAGTAGATTACTTGATATTAATCTAAATAATATTTCAGATATAGAAAGGTTAATGTCAAAAATTGCTACATATAAAATTTCACCTAGAGAACTAGTTAATTTAAAATGTTCATTGGAAAATGTTGATCTAATTAAAGACTCTCTATTAGTTTACAGTGGTGTTTTAAAAAATTATGGTAAATCATTACCCAATTCTAAAAGTATAATAAGAGAAATATCTAAGACCTTAAAGGATGATTCTCCAGTTTCAATATTGAAAGGAGATTTTATTAAAGATGGTTTCTCAAAAGAACTTGATGGTCTTAGGAAGATAAGATCGTCAGGTAAGGAATATCTTAATCAAATCCTGGAAAGAGAGACTGAAAAAACTAATATTCCGTCGTTAAAGATCTCATTTAATAATGTTTTTGGATATTACATTGAGGTAAGAAATACCCATAAAGAAAAAGTTCCAGAGGACTGGATAAGAAAGCAAACTCTTGTTAATGCGGAAAGATATATTACACAGGAATTAAAAGAATATGAGGAAAAAATAATAAATGCAGATGATAAAATAAAAAATCTTGAGCTTAAGTTATTTTTAAAATTGTTAGATAAACTTCAAGATAGCCTTTTAATACTAAAATTGGTTTCAGATAAAATTTCTGTAATTGATATTTTAAACTCTTTCTCAAAAAGAGCAGTCAGATATAAATATTGTTGCCCTAAGATAACAAGTACAAAAAAAATCGAAATAATTGAAGGAAGACATCCAGTAATTGAAGCAAATCTTCCCCCTGGAGAAAGATATATTCCTAACGATATATTTCTTGATACTGATCAGCAAATTATAATGATTACCGGTCCAAATATGTCTGGTAAATCTGCTATTTTAAGACAAACTGCATTAATTACTATTTTAGCTCAAATAGGTAGTCTTGTCCCTGCTAAAGAGATGAATTTTTCTATTGTTGATAGGATATTCACAAGAGTAGGTGCTAGTGATAATATTTCTATGGGTGAGTCAACTTTCATGGTTGAAATGAATGAAACAGCATCAATTTTAAATAATCTAACAGCTAATAGTTTAATTCTACTTGATGAAATTGGAAGAGGAACAAGTACCTATGACGGTATTTCGATTGCTTGGGCAATAGCTGAGTTTTTACATGAAAATAAATTAAAACCTTATGTCCTTTTTGCAACTCATTACCATGATTTAAATGAGATGGAATCTATTTACAAGGGAATAAGAAATTTTAATGTTAGTGTAAAAGAGACAAAAGATGATGTAATTTTTTTAAGAAAACTAGTTAAGGGAGGAAGTAATCATAGTTTTGGAATACATGTTGCTAAGATGGCTGGAATGCCAAAACTTGTGCTTAGTTCGGCAGAGAATAAATTAAAGCTTATGGAGACTAGTAGGCCTAACAATTTAAAAGTAAATAAAAGCGACGATAATCTTCAGCTTAGTTTTTTTGATATAGAAGATCCCAAAATGCAAGAAATAAGAAAAATTATTGAAGACTTAGATATTGATAATTTAAGTCCTGTTGAGGCACTATTAAAATTAAACCAGATAAAAAAGGAAATAAAAGATGGAGATTGATTTACACGGAAAAACTCATCCAGAGGGACTGAAATTAATTGAAGAATACATGCTTTTAAATTCAACTAAGGGTAGTGTGAGTCTTAAAGTTATAACAGGAAACTCTCCAGTTATGCAAAAAAAAATAATTGATCAAATATGTAATAAGTACGGGTTCTCTTATTATATTCCTTCGCATAATCCAGGAGAAATGATAATACAATATGAAAAACTATAAACAGATACTTTTCATATTCTTCATAATTATTAACTCATGTTCAAAAGAAGATGAGATTAATCAGTTAAATCAAACTATTCTTGATCTTCAAGCTAATATATCTCAGCTAAATTCCCAAATAAATGATTATGCTGTTCAAATAAATCAACTTACCTCTAAAAATAATATTTTGTCAAATCAAATTGAAGATTTAAATAATCAGCTAAGTGGTTTTCAGGATCAAATTGAAAATTATATAATTCAAATAGAAGTGCTAGCTGAGGAAAATTTAATTCTTGATTCTGAAAATAATAATCTAACAGTTCAACTTTCTGAGCTTCAAGATCAGCTTAACCTGATTCAAGCTCAAGGGGCAGAAGATGGAGTTTATATTTTTGATCAAATTGAGATATCTGTCCCCCCCTTTTCTGGAACAATGTGGGACTTGCCAGACTTAATAACTTCCTCTGATTATACAGTTTACTCAACATCATCATACCAAGGAATTGAAACTAGAATGTTTTATGACAAAGCTATCCCTGATTTTATTGATTACCCTGCTCATATATTTAAAGTCAATTTTGGTGATGGGTTATCTGTAGATTTTGAAATTTATACTGAATTTTCTCAAGAGGAAGCACTTGCGATTAAACAAAAATATGCCCCATTAATGGGTCAACTTGGAAAAGAATTAAGAAAAAATATTAAATCAATTGAATTTTTAAAAGGTGAGGAAGTTGCCTCTGCTCAAAGATCAGATGATCTTTCTTATGCGAATATCACATTTCATGTTGATTGGTTAAACAATATTGTACAGACAAGACCAGGTGGAGATAGAACTGAAGAGCTATTTATCCATGAATCGACACATTTATCGATTGACCCCTATGTTTATGGTCAACAAGGTTGGGCTGATGCTGTTAACTTAGATGGAAATTATCTGTCAAATTATGCAAAAGATAATCCAGATTCAGAAGATGTTGCAGAAACTTTTCAAGCTTATATTGCAGTTAAATATTTCCCTAAAAGAATAACAAGTTCATTAAGGGATACAATTCTATCTGTTTCCCTTAATAGATTTAAATATTTCGACTCGTTAAATTTAGATTTATCTATCTATAAATAGTTAAATTATTATAAATTTGCATTCTCTGCGAAAGTAGCTCAGTTGGTAGAGCATCACCTTGCCAAGGTGAGGGTCGCGGGTTCGAATCCCGTCTTTCGCTCAACGCTCGAGTGGTGGAATTGGTAGACACGTTGGACTTAAAATCCAATGAGCAGTAATGCTCGTGCGGGTTCAAGTCCCGCCTCGAGTACAGAAAAGCCTCCAAGATGGAGGCTTTTTATTTATTTCTCTTTCCCTTTTGCTTAATATTCTTCTTAGCCATTTTAATATGTTCAATATGATGTTTAGTGTGCCATGCATACATCCCAACATGCTCGTGAAGAATTATATTTTTATCTCTTGATGAGTGATAGTATGTTTTTTTGAAATCTTTCTCTGATAACGTCTTTAGAAGGCTAACCCATTTAGCGTGTATTCCTTCAATTACATTTAAGCTATCTTTTACATCTAAAACATTAGAGTCAGGGGTTGTTAAAAATTCAGCTACTTCATACATTTTAACGCTAGGATTTTCCTCTAGTAATGTATGTTTTGTTCTTAAGAATGCATATGTATGTGTATCACAAAAATGGTGAATAATTTGAGCTATATTCATTCCTCCATCTCTATAAGTTTTTTTAAAATCTGTCTTGTCAAGACCTTTTACGGACTCTCTAAGATCACTGGCAAATGACTCTAGTGTTTTTATATCTTCAACTGTTCTTGAAAAGTTAAAATCAAGTATGGCTTTATATTTTCCAATAGGAAACTTTAAATTATTTAGTTCATTTTCCATAGTAGGTTTAGTTTAAGTTTGAGTAGTCGTTTATAATTGTTTCAATTATTTTTTTGGATTCATCTTTGTATTTTATTTCTAACACTTTTGGGGACTCAATCCAATTAGAGATAATGTCTATATTTTTTTTTGAGAACCTATCAATTACCGTTACTCCTTCTTTTTTTAGTGCTGCAGCATTAAACTGCTGTTCTATTTGACCTTCAACAGGAACAACAATCATAGGCTTACCTAGAAATATTGCCTCCGAGGTTGTAGCGAAACCACCAGCACAAACAATTCCATAACAAGAAGCAAATTTATTTAAAAATAAATCTTCAGAAAGAGGTTCAACATTTACACCAGATATTATTTCTTGTTTGTCAGCATCAAGAGAAAAAATAGTCCACTTTTTCTTAAGTGGTAATTGATTAATAATCTCAATCAAATTTGAAGGAGAATAGGTAGGTAAATAAACAATTATTTCATCACTAGTTGTTACTTTCAGATCCCTAATTTTATTTCTAATTATTGGAAAAAAAATTTTATCTGTATATTTTTTATAATGGTATCCATATCCAAGTTTAGTAGGAATTATATAATTTATTGCCCATAATACAATCCTGTTGTAAGTCTTTGGTCTAGGAGTATTCTTTAGACTCATGGAATATTGGTTTGTTAATTCAAAACACTTCACATTATTAAATTTTGCAGACCATGCAGAAACTGGTTCAAAATCATTTATTATCAAATCATATTTCTTTACAGGACATGATAAAATCTCTCTTAATAATCTAAAATAATTATTTAGAAAAACAGTTTTTAGCCAATTAACTGATCCATTATCGGTATAGAAAAAAGTAACACCTTTAAAATGTTTGATAGGTTTTTCTTCTAGTAAAAAATCATTTTTAGGGCCACTTGTAATGATTTCAAGTTCAGCTACTTCTTTTATTTTTGGAATAATGTTTTGAGCTCTTGCTAAATGGCCATTACCTGTAGTCTGTATTGCATATAGAATTTTCATTTATCCTTAAGGATTTTAAACTCTTCTATCATGTCTTTATAAAGCTCCTTATTTGTCATCTCAACTCTAGATCCTTCATCATTATTGAAATCAGATTCAGTTCGAGTGTGATTATATATTGACCATTTATTATCTAAATATTCTAAAGATGATAAACTCTCTAACCAGTCTCCTGAATTCATGTAAATAATTTCATCACCATCTACGTCAAAGGATTCAATTTTTGGAGTATGAATATGTCCCAAGACAACATATTTATATCCATTTTTATGAGCTGTTTCAGCAGCTACTCTCTCAAAATTGCTAAAGTACTGGACAGCAGTTTTTACGTTAGCTTTAATAGCTTTTGAGAAATTTAACCTTGGACCTCCTAGAGGTTTCATTATTTTTTTATTTAGCCAACTATTGAACATTATCATATAGTCATAAACAAATCCTGCAAATTTAGTTATCCATTGTGTCTGAATAGAAAAATCAAAAACATCACCATGAAAAATCCAGACTTTTCCTTCATCAGTATCTAATACTACTTGATTAACAATTTGAAAGTTTTGAATTTTATAATTTAAAAACTTTCTTAATAGTTCGTCATGATTACCAACTACATAATGGATTTCTTTACCCTGAGATATTAGGTCTAGAAAGTATTTTACAACCTTCATATGAGAGCTAGGCCAATACTTTTTATTGAATAATAAAATATCTACAAAGTCTCCATTAATTACAATTTTTTTTGCATCAATTGTTTTTAAATATGACAAAACTTCATCAGCTTCAGAACCATAGGTCCCAAGGTGTAAATCGGAAATAACTAGTATGTCTATATTACGTTTCACTAGTTTGCAAATTTACTTAAAGATTATAATTTGAGATAATAAATACTAAAGCTTATCGACATATTCTTTAAACGAAACACCATGTATGCGCTTAAAATTATTATCAAATTCTTGTTTTGATTTAAAACCACATAACGCCCAGATTTTGTTTATAGAGGTTGTGTCCTTTGAAGTTAAGGATTTAGCCAAAGTAATAGCATAGCTAACTTTGGATCGGTTTATTTTTAGGTTAATATTTTCGATAACTGGTTTAATAGTCATCTAAATGTATGAAAAAAATCAAATCAGTTTACAAAATCCTAAAAAAGATATGTTGTTACATAAAAGCCTGAAGCTTCATTGCAAGTCCCTGATCACCCTTAATTTTTAGTTTTCCACTCATAACCGCCATCATTGGGTTCACCTTACCATTTTTGAGATCCTCCATTAAAGAACCTGCCATAGTAATAGTACAATCAGCCTCCATATCTTCTAATAAAATTTTATTTTCAGATCCGGTCCCATCGATACAAATAGAGTTACCGTCAATCTCAAACTTTATAACACCTCCTATTGGAGCTGCATTTTTTGCTTTTGATTGAAAATTTGAAAGTATGTTTTCTTTGTCCATAGTTATATCTTAAAGTTGTAAAGTTAGTAATTAAAATAATTTATTTAGATTAGCAAATATTATAAAAAAATGAATTTTAAAGTTAAAAAAGCCGCAGTTCTTGGTTCTGGTGTAATGGGTTCAGGAATTGCTTGTCATCTTGCAAATGTTGGGATAGATGTTTTAATGCTCGACATTCAGCCTAAAGACAAATCAATAAAAAACAGGAATATAATTGCCGATGATGCATTAAATAACGCAATTAAGTCCAAGCCTAATCCACTTTACAAAAAAGAATATGCATCAAGAATAACAACAGGTAATTTCGATGATGATTTTGAAAAAATAAAAGATGCAGATTGGATTATTGAAGTTGTTATTGAAAATTTAGAAATTAAAAAAACAATTTTTGAAAAGGTTGAAAAATATAAGTCTGATGGCGCTTTTGTAACTTCTAATACTTCAAGTATTCCAATATCTCTTTTGTGCGAGGGAAGATCAGATAGCTTTAAATCATTATTTTGTGGAACGCATTTTTTCAATCCTCCTAGATATTTAAGACTATTCGAAGTTATTCCTCAAACTAAAACTGATCCTAAGTTAGTTTCATTTTTGATGGAATTTGGAGATGTAATACTTGGAAAGCAAACAGTACTTTGTAAAGATACTCCTGGATTCATTGGAAACAGAATTGGTGTAATGTGTGGTATAAAATCATCTCAGTTAACAGAAAAATATAATTTTAAAATTGAAGAAGTTGATTTGATGACAGGTAGTGTTATAGGTCTTCCTAATTCTGGAACATTCAGATTACAAGATTTGGTTGGACTAGATACAAGTGACAATGTAACTAACTTTTTAGTAAACAATGTAAATCATGACACATTCTACAGCAAACTAAAAGATCAACCTGAAAATAAATCTTTCAAATTTTTAATTGAAAATAAGTTTTTCGGAAACAAATCTGGTAAAGGATACTATGAAAAAACTAAAGAAAAAGACGAAAATGGTAGGTCTGTTATTAAAGCTCTTGACCTTGAAACAAATGAATATAGAGAATCAATTAAACCTAATTTACCTGAAATTAAAGAAGCAAAATCTATAGAGCTATTTGATAGAAGATTAAAGTTTTTAGTCGATGGTGATTCAAACGTTAATAAATTTTATAAAGAATATTTTTCATGTATACTGTCATATTCTGCTATGAGTGTTCCAGAGATTGCAGATGATTATTATCAAATAGATGACGCAATAAGAACTGGCTATGCATGGAGCTATGGTCCATTTGAAATATGGGATAATATTGGAATTGAAACTGGAATTGAAATGATAAAAAGCTGTGGTGAAGAAGTTCCAAATTGGATCACAGATATGTCTGCCTCTGGAGCAGAATCATTCTACAAATTTGAAGATGGAAAAAAGAAATTTTATGATGTTAATTCTAAGAAATATATAAATGTTCCAAGCTCTGAGAATCATTACATACTCGATGCATTTAGAGAAAATAAACAGATTTTAAGAAATCCAGAGTGTACCGTGCATGACATAGGAGATGGTGTTATGTGTATTGAATTTCAGACAAAAGGAAATTCTATAGGGGAAGGAATAGCTAAAGGGATAAATGAGGCAATTGATATTGCTGAAAGAGATGGCTGGAATGGAATAGTAATTGGTAATAATGACAAACAGTTCTCTGTTGGAGCTAACCTTATGAATATGGGTATGATGGCTATGCAGAAGAACTTTGATGAAATAGAAAAGTTTCTTGTAGGATTCCAAAAGATATTGATGAGGATGAGGACATGTAATATACCTGTTGTTTCTGCAACTCATGGATTTGTTATGGGTGGAGGACTTGAAGTTTCAATACATTGTGATGCTGGTATTCATGCTTCAGAGTCATATATTGGTCTTGTTGAGGCTGGAGTTGGTCTTATACCTGGTGGAGGTGGAACAAAAGAAATGGCAATGAGGGCATCTGATTCATTTAATTCAGGAGATGTAAAAATGCCTTCATTAATTGATCATTTTAAATCAATCGCAATGGGATCAGTATCCATGTCAGCTCACGAGGCTTATGATCTTCACTATCTTCTCCCAGAGAGAGATTTCATTTGTATGAATCGTATGAGAAATATTAGTATGGCGAAAGAAAAAGTATTAAGTCTAAAAACAGGCTATATACCTCCTTCATCAAGACAAGACATTGAAGTTTTAGGAAGATCAGGATTATCAACATTATACTCTGCTATAAATGAATTTAGACTTGGTAATTACATGTCTGACTATGATGTAGAAGTATCCAGAAAAATAGCTTATGTTATGTGTGGAGGAGATTTAACGTATTCTCAAAATGTAAGTGAAGAATACCTTCTTGATCTTGAAAGAGAAAACTTCATGAGTCTTCTTGGAAATCAAAAAACATTAGACAGAATTCAGCATATGCTGATGACAAAAAAACCATTAAGAAATTAATTATGGAAGCATATATAGTAGCTGGTTATAGATCAGCAGTTGGAAAAGCAAAAAAAGGTGGCTTTAAAAATTATAGAACCGATGATCTTGCGGTTGATGTTATAAAACATCTTGCATCTCAAGTCCCAGAACTTGATACAACAAAAGTTGATGATGTTATAGTAGGATGTGCTAATCCAGAGGGTGAACAAGGTCTTCAAGTAGCAAGACTAATATCTGCTAGAGCTCTTGGAAAAGAAGTCCCAGGTGTAACAATTAATAGGTATTGTGCTTCAGGTCTTGAGGCTATATCCATGGCTGTTAGTAAAGTAAGAGCTGGATTTGGACATATTTTTGTTGCCGGAGGGATTGAAAGTATGAGTCTAATTCCAATGACTGGATACAAATTGTCACCAAGTTACAAGGCAAATCTTGATAATATGAATTATCATATTGGAATGGGACACACAGCTGAAGCTGTTGCTGAAAAATATAAAATATCAAGAGAAGCTTCAGATCAATTTTCATATGAGTCTCATCAAAAAGCAGCAAATGCAATTGAAAAGGGATTGTTTAAGGATGAGATTGTTCCAGTTACTGTTGAAGAAGTATTTGTCCAGGATGGAAAGAAAGTATCTAAATCTCATACGGTTGATATGGATGAGGGAGTTAGAAGGGAAACAACAGTTGAAGCTTTAGCTAAATTAAGATCTGCTTTCAAACTTGGAGGTATAGTTACTGCCGGTAGCTCATCTCAAATGTCTGATGGTGCTGCTTTTGTTTTAGTTATGTCTGAAGAGATGGTTAAACAGCTAGGAGTTAAACCAATTGCAAGGATGGTAACTTGTACTTCAGGAGGAGTAGATCCTTTATACATGGGAATAGGACCTGTTGAAGCAATCCCTAAAGCTTTAAGTCAGGCAGGGTTAAAATTATCTGATATAGAACAGACAGAATTAAATGAAGCTTTCGCTTGTCAAGCTCTAGCTGTAATCAAGGAAAGTGGTTTAAATCCTGATACTGTAAATGTTAATGGTGGAGCAATTGCTCTTGGTCATCCTTTAGGTTGTACTGGTGCTAAACTTTCAATACAATTACTTAATGAGATGAAAAGAAGAAATCAAAAGTATGGAATGGTTACTGCTTGTGTTGGAGGAGGTCAAGGAATTGCAGGTATTTACGAGAGACTCTAAATTTTTTTAATAACGTAAGTTACTATTCCCCATACTATAAATTCATTTTCGTCTGTAACCTTTATCGGCTCATACTTATCATTTTCTGGTACTAAATATATATGATCCTTCTCAATCTTTACTCTCTTTACCGTGAATTCTCCATTAAGATAACAGACAGCAATTTTATTATTTTTTAACTCTTCGCTTCTATCGATTACAAGAATATCTCCATCATCAAGCCCTGCATTTTTCATTGATTCACCTGAAACTTTAGCATAAAAAGTTGACTCTTTATTTTTTACTACAACTTTTTCAATACTAATTCTTGATTCCTCAAAATCACTAGCAGGCGACGGAAAACCAGCTGAAATACCATCTTCAATAAATATATTTTTAATAGACTCTTTATGAGTAGGTTTAAATATTCTAATATTGTTCTCTTTCTTCATTCTACTTTACAATTAATATTTCGTCAATTTCGGTAGTATAGTTTTTAGAAAGCTTTTGCCTTTTCATTTTCCAAATTCTTTTTTGATCTTGACTTGCAAGCCTTACCTTATACAGTCCATATTTGGTATCAATTGTATCGATACTTTTCATGAGTTTTTTCTGTTTTTCAATATCTCTATCAAATAAACTAAACTGATGATTTGATTCTGGAGATAACCCCATCAATATTATACCTGCTTTTTTATATGATTTGTTTTTAAAGTAAATCTTTTTTAGAAGTTTTACTGCAAATTTACTAATCTCGATACTTGAACTAGTAGAAAATGGTAGTGATCCTGTCAGGCTATAATGATATCTTTCATTATTATTTTTAAATGGATTGCTCCTAATAAAAACACAAATCATATTACATTCACTCTTTTGATTTCTTAGTTTTTTAGAAGCAACAACTGAATATGTTGTGATTCTTTCAATTAAATCTTCAAGTGATGAAATATCAGACTCAAAGCTTCTAGTTGTTGCGATAGATTTTTTCTCAATTTTTGTTTCTTCAATATCAAGTGTAGGAGAACCTTCAAGCTCTTTTTTTAGTTTTAGGCCGATTATACTCATATTTTTTTTAACCCATTGATCAGGAAGATTTATAAAGTCAATTCCAGACTTGACATTTATGTTTGATAGCTTCTTTTTATTTTGTAATCCAATACCCCAAATATCACCAGTAGATATTTTTCCCAAAGCTTCTAGACGTTTTTTATTACTATTAATTGAATAAAACCCCTTAGTAATATCAGGGCTTTTTTTCGCAATTCTATTTGCAATTTTAGCAAGCGATTTAGTCGGAGCTAATCCGATTGAGACAGGAATACCAGTCCACTTCCATACAGTACTTATAATCTCTTTACATTTCTTATCAGCTTCATCCTCAGTAAAACCATTGAATCTTAAAAATGCTTCATCAACACTATAAACCTCTACATCCGGAACAAAACGGGATATTATAGACATAACCCTATTGCTCATATCCCCATACAGTGTAAAATTTGATGAGAATATCTCAACTTTATTTTTTTGAAAGACTTCTTTGAATTTAAATGCAGGTGCTCCCATAGGAATCCCAAGATCTTTAGCCTCATTACTTCTAGCAATTACACAACCATCATTATTTGAAAGAATGACAATTGGTTTTTCATTTAAGTGTGGTTGAAAAACTCTTTCACATGAAGCATAAAAATTATTACAATCTATTAGGGCAAACATGATACAAAAATCTAAAAATTATTAAGAAACATAAAAAACAAGTTGTAATTTTATTAACTATATAAAACTTGATGGATAAATTTTCATTTCTTAACTCAGCTCACACAAGTTTATTTGCAGAAATGTATGATCAATACTTGCAATCACCAGATACTCTGGAGCCAAGTTGGAAAGCATTTTTTCAAGGTTTTGACTTTGGAATGGAGAGTGCAAATATCACAGTTGAGGAGAGAAAATTTGAAGTTCCAGAAAATATTAAAAAGGAATTTCAGGTAATTAATCTAATAGATGCTTACAGAAAAAGAGGACATCTATTTACAGTTACAAACCCGGTTAGGGAGAGAAGAAAATACTTACCAACTCTAGATATTGAAAACTTTGGTCTAGAAGCTGCAGATCTTGAGTTAGTTTTTAGTGCAGGTGAGGTTGTCGGAATAGGACCTGATAAATTAAAAAATATAATTGATCATTTAAAGAGAATCTACTGTGATTCAATAGGTATTGAGTATATGTATATTAGAGATCCTAATAAGGTTAAATGGATTCAAAATCACATCAATGTTAATGGTAATCATCCTAATTTTACTAAAGATGATAAATTAAAAATATTAGACAGCCTGAATAAAGCATATACTTTTGAAAATTTTCTTCAAAAAAAATATGTTGGACAAAAAAGATTTTCGCTTGAAGGTGGAGAATCTTTAATTCCAGCGATAGATTTTCTAATTAATATAGCTGCAGATAAAGGAGTTGAGGATGTTGTTATTGGAATGTCTCATAGAGGAAGACTAAATACATTGGTGAATATTCTTGGCAAATCTAGTAAGGATATCTTTGGTGAATTTGACGGTAAAGACTACGAAGAGGATATTTTTGATGGAGATGTTAAGTATCATTTAGGTTGGACATCTGAAAGGTTAACCAAGTCTGGAAATAAAATTACCATGAATTTAGCCCCAAACCCATCTCACCTTGAGTCAGTTGATCCAGTTGTTCAGGGAATAGCTAGAGCTAAATTGGAAAATGATCTAAATAATAAGACAAATAAAATTTTACCCATTTTAGTTCATGGTGATGCAGCAATTGCTGGACAGGGAGTAGTTTATGAAGTAATTCAAATGTCTAGGCTAAAAGGTTATAGTACTGGCGGGACTATTCATTTAGTTGTAAATAATCAAGTTGGATTTACTACAAATTATTTAGATGCAAGGTCCAGCACTTATTGTTCAGATGTTGGTAAAGTAACCCTTTCTCCAGTTCTTCATGTAAACTCTGATGATGTTGAGGCTGTTATTCATGCAGTTACTTTTGCTTTTGAATTTAGAAATCAGTTTAATAGAGATGTTTTTATTGACCTACTTGGTTACAGAAAATATGGACACAATGAAGGAGATGAACCAAGATTTACTCAGCCAAAGCTGTATAAGTTTATTTCTTCACATCCAAATCCTAGAGATATATATGCAGAGAAATTAATAGAACAGGGATTAATAAATAAGGATTATATCTCTAAAATTGAATCTGATTATTTTGAATCTTTAGAAGAGGAACTAGATGACTCAAAGAAAAAGGATAAAACAAAAATTACTCCTTTTATGCAAAAAGTCTGGGAAGGATTTAAACGTGTAGACGAAAATAAAATGCTTAAAGAATATGATACTAATTCTAATGAAGAAGCTATTTTAATCGTAGGTAGATCTATCACAAAACTTCCCAATAAACAATTTTTAAGAAAAGTAATTAAGCTATTTAATTCTAGAGAAAAAATGCTTTTTGAATCAAAAAAAGTTGATTGGGCATTAGCTGAACAACTTGCTTATGGTACACTAATGCTTGAAGGATTCAATGTTAGAATATCTGGTCAAGATGTAGAAAGGGGTACATTCTCTCACCGCCATGCAGTTTTAAAGTCTGAAGATTCTGAAGAGGAATACTTGCCTCTTAATAGTATTGATTCTAATAAAAAAGGAGTATTAAAAATTTACAACTCTCTTCTTTCAGAATATGGTGTCCTGGGTTTTGACTATGGATATGCATTAGCAAGCCCCAACAGTCTAACAATTTGGGAAGCTCAATTTGGTGATTTTTCTAATGGAGCTCAAATAATAATTGACCAGTACATATCATCTGCTGAGGATAAATGGAAACTACAAAACGGTATTGTATTATACCTTCCTCATGGATATGAAGGACAAGGAGCAGAGCACTCTTCAGCTAGAATGGAAAGATATCTTCAATTGTGTGCAAAGGATAATATGTATGCTGCAAATTGTACAACCCCAGCAAATCTTTTTCATCTTTTAAGAAGGCAAATGATTACAAACTTCAGGAAACCATTAATATTATTTACACCTAAAAGTCTCTTAAGACATCCTAAGGTTATCTCTGATATTGAAGAATTAACTTCATCTAAGTTTATGCCTGTAATTTCCGACCCTGAAATTGATCCAGCTAAAGTAGATTCATTAATCTTTTGTTCTGGAAAATTCTATTTTGATTTAATCGATTATAGAGAAAAGAATAATATTAAAAATGTTGCAATTGTTAGGATAGAGCAGCTCTTTCCACTACCTGTTAAATTGATTATTTCTGAAATTAAAAAATTCTCAAATGCAAAGGATATAGTTTGGGCTCAAGAAGAACCAAGAAATATGGGAGCTTGGAACCATATCCAAACATATCATCCAATTGCCAAGAATATGAGGCCGGCTACAAGAAGATTTTATGGATCAACTGCTTCTGGAAGTTATGTTAGATTTGAGAGAAGGCATAATCAAGTTATTGAGTATGTTTTTGATAAGACTAAAAATAATTTTAAGAAATAATTTTTATATTCAATCTTTTATTTAAGCTATGAAAGATATGTTAGTTAAGCTTTATGATCTTCCAAACAATTGTGAGGAACTCCAAGAGCTTTCGAAAAGAATCTCATTTAGACGTCCACTTGCTGCTGAAAAGTCTTTAGTTAACCAATGGGTTAAAAATGAATTTGGTGATGGATGGGAAAGTGAAGTAGATGTTTCATTTTCTAGAAAACCTATAACAACTTTTATAGCAATTCAAGATGGTAAGATACTAGGCTTTGCTACCTACGACGCAGCTTATTTAAATTTTCTTGGTCCAATGGGAGTCAAAAAAAGTAATAGAAAAAAGGGATTGGGAAAAGCATTGCTTTTTTTAGCTTTAAATTCAATGAAAGAAATGGGTTATGCCTATGCAATAATAGGTGGTGTTGGACCTGCTGAATTCTATGAAAAAACATTTGATGCAAAAGTAATAGACGGATCTGACCCTGGAATTTATAAAGGAATATTAAGTCATGTCCCAGTCTAAAGTTGATAAGGATTCTAAACTTCTTGCAAAATTTGGATATAAACAAGATCTAAGTAGATCGATGAAAGGCTTTTCATCTTTTGCAATATCATTTTCTTTAATATCTATTTTAACAGGAATCTTTGCAAACTTTCATTTTGGATATTCTGAAGTTGGTCCATGGATATCTTTATCATGGTTAATAGTTTTTGTAGGACAATTTTTTGTTGCCTTGATTATGTCTGAATTATCAGTTAGATTCCCAATTTCTGGGTATGGGTATCAGTGGTCATCAAGGCTTGTAAACTCTAGATTAGGATTTGCAACGGGATGGTTATTATTAATGCAGTTTCTGACTGGATTTCCTGGAATCTGTAAAACTTTAGGTATAGTTTTAAGTGATTTTTTATCTCAAGTATTTTCTCTTGAGATTAATGATATTATCATTTCAATAATTATAATTTGGATAATTACTCTAATCCATAAAAATGGAATTAAAATGGTTTCTTATATCAATAATATAGGAGTTATAACAGAAATTATAGGAGTAATTCTTTTGATACTGGCACTTGGGTTATTTGTAACTAAAGGGATTGAGGATTTTTCAATTTCAAAAATGACAAATGATTTTAAAATTTCAGATATAGGATTTGAATCCTTTGCCTTATCAATTTTGTTAGGAGCATGGTGTCTAACTGGTTTTGAGGCAGCTGCAGATATGTCTGAAGAAACAAAGAACCCAACAAAGATTGTTCCTAAGTCAATAATTAATTCTCTATTAACATCTGGTTTTTTTGGAATAGTTATCATAATATTTTCTATCATTTTATTACAAAAAGATATTTATATGGGTGGTTCTGAAAATTTTTTGACAGATTTACTTAGAAATGAATTTGGGGTGTTGTTATACTCCGTAATTCTTTTATTTGTAATCGCTGCAATTTTTGCATGCGGAGTTGCTTGTATGGCTACTGCTTCAAGGCTAATTTTCTCAATGTCTAGAGATTCTGTTCTTCCAAATTCAGCTTGGCTCAAGTCAATTGATAAAAATAAATCTCCTAGTAATTCACTAATTCTTATCGGAGTATTAGCAACACTTTTTATAATCATCTTTAATAAAATTGAGGTAATAACAAGTGTGTCTGCTATTGCTGGCTATATTGGGTATTGTGGAATTATCTTTTCATCATTTTATCTTAATTATGATAATAAAGATGGAATTAGAACTCCCAAATATGTTAAGTTTTTTACCCTCCTTTGGTGTGTTTTTGTTGTATTATGCTTAATTATACCAGGACAATCTATTGATGGCTTCGATACTGAATATATTCCTGCTATTTCTACTGGAATATTTATAATATTAGGACTAATAATCTTTTTAATAAATAACAAGAATAAAAATGCAATACTTTAGCTTAAATACAAATGTCAAACAATTAAGGATTGGGAGAGGTGTCTCTAAGGGAATAGGAAAAGAGCTTGGAAAATATGTTGTTGCTACAATGGAAATTCCATGGAATATCATTAAAAATGAAATGGGCAAATCGCCTGAAAAAGTTATTGATGTAACTTCTGTAGAGAAACAATGGATTGAAGATCAGATCACAAATCTTCCTGAATTTGATACAATTGTTGGTATTGGTGGAGGAATGGCTATTGATGTAGCTAAATATATTTCATGGAAATTAAATAAGAATTTAGTTTCAATTCCAACAATACTTAGTGTAGATGCTTTCACTACTCCTGCTGCTGGTGTTAGAGTAAATCATGATGTGGAATATCTTGGAATTGCATCTCCAAATCCGCTAATAATTGATTATGATATATTAAGGTCTGCTCCAAAAGAACTTAATATTGCTGGTGTCGGAGATTTATTCTCGATTCATACTGCGTCATTTGATTGGCAATATGCCAATTCAAAGGGAAAATCTGAGTATCCATTTAGTCAAGATGCTATTGATAACGGAAAAAAAATCCTTGATTTCATTTATAATAACATAGGAAATATTAAAGCAAATAATGACAATGGTTTAAGGTCTATTGTTGAGGCATATATTTCATTAAACACAATCTGTCTTCCTATTAACCATTTTAGAATTGAAGAAGGGTCAGAACACTATCTTTTTTATGAACTAGAAGAAAGACTTAAACGTCCATTTATTCACGGAAATATAATCGGTCTTGGAATATACTTATTGAGTAGACTTCAAGAAAACGATTCTAAATTCATTACTGAAATTATGGATGAATCAGGCTTAATTTATCATCCAAATTCTATGAATATTAAAAGATATGATTTAAAAGAATCTCTCCTTGCACTAAAGAACTATGTTAAAACTAAAGATAGACTATGGTATACAGTAATAGATGATAGCGATATTAATGAAGATTGGATAAATGAAAATATAGCTGATTTAAAGTTCTAATTTATCTCCAACATTTAGTTTGAATAAAATTTAAATAGTAATTTTTTATCATTAATTTTGATTGATTAACTAGCTATATATTTGAGATGGTTCTAGAAATGAAAATTCCTTCCCCAGGAGAGTCAATTACTGAAGTAGAGATTTCCCAATGGCTTGTAAAAGACGGAGATGTTGTGAGAAAAGATCAGACTATTGCTGAGTTGGATTCTGATAAAGCTACACTTGATCTTCCTGCAGAAGCATCAGGAAAAATTACTCTAAAAGCACAGGAGGGAGAGTCAATGTCTGTAGGTGATGTGGTTTGCTTAATTGATACATCAGAGTCTGTAACACAAATAGAAACCGATGAAATTGAATCAAATATAGAGCCTATTAAAGAAGATAAGACTCAAATAACTCAAAGTGAAAATATAAGTGTTACTCCACTTGCTAGAAATATTGCCTCTGAGAAGGGAATAGATCTTAATGAGATTAAAGCTGAGGGTCAAAAAATTACTAAAGATGATGTTCTAAAGGCCGTACCTGCAATGGGTGCATTTAGTGATGATTCAAGAACTGAAACAAGAGAAAAACTTTCTATGCTCAGGAGAAAGGTTTCTGAAAGACTGGTTTCAGTAAAAAACGAAACTGCTATGTTAACTACATTTAATGAAGCAGACCTTTCAAATATATTTGAAATCAGAAAAAAATATAAAGAAGCTTTTTCACAGAGATATGGAGTCAGTCTTGGATTTATGAGCTTTTTCACTCTTGCTGTTACAAGAGCACTGGAGCTTTACCCTGATGTTAATTCAATGATAGATGGTGACGAGAAAATATCATATAATTATTGTGATATTAGCATAGCAGTCTCAGGACCAAAGGGACTAATGACCCCTGTACTTAGAAATGCAGAAAAATTAGCATTCTCATCTGTAGAACAGGAAATCAAAAGATTAGCTGATAGTGTTAGAAATAAAAATATAACAGTTGATGATTTAACAGGTGGAACATTTACCATTTCAAATGGAGGTGTTTTTGGGTCAATGCTTTCAACACCTATTATAAACCCTCCACAATCAGGAATCCTTGGTATGCATAATATAATTCAAAGACCAGTTGCTGTAGATGGTAAAGTTGAAATCCGACCAATGATGTATTTAGCATTATCATATGATCATAGAATTATTGATGGTAATCAATCTGTTGGTTTTTTAATTGCTGTTAAAGAAGGCGTTGAAGATCCTGAAAATATTATAATGGGAGGTAAAATAAAAAAATCACTAGGACTTACATAATTTGATTGATACTCACACTCATTTATACTTAGAACAATTTAGTGAAGATATCACCGATGTGGTTAAAAGAGCAATAGATGTAGGTGTTAGTAGATGTTATCTACCCTCAATCAGTTCAAAACATAATCACAGTATGCTTGAATTAGAAAAAAAATTTCCAGGTTTTTTCTACTCAATGATTGGCTTACATCCATGTTATGTAAATGAGAATTATGATTCTGAACTAGAATTTATTAAAGATAATATTCTTGAATATAATTATAGAGCTGTAGGAGAAATAGGTATTGATCTTTACCATGAAAAAAAATATTTTGAGCAGCAAGTATATGTTTTTGAAGAACAAATTAATATAGCTCTAGAAAATAATCTTCCAATTGTAATTCATTCAAGAGATTCTTTTGATGAGATATATAAAATTTTGAAAAAATATAAATCTGAAAACTTGAGAGGAATTTTTCATTGTTTTACTGGAGACAAAGAACAAGCAAAAAAAATCATTGATCTTAATTTTTATTTGGGTATTGGAGGTGTAGTGACTTTTAAAAATGGAAAAATTTCTGAATTTTTAAATTCTATTCCTATTGAGAGAATTGTATTAGAGACGGATTCACCATATTTGGCTCCTTCTCCATATAGAGGTAAAAGAAATGAAAGTTCGTATTTAAAAATTATTGCAGAGAAAATTGCTGATTTGTATAAGATTGATCTAGATGAGGTTTCAAAGATTACACAAAAAAACTCTTTAGACATTTTTGGCAATTAATTATTTAAATAAATTATGAAATAGAGAGGTGGCCGAGTGGTTTAAGGCGCACGCTTGGAAAGCGTGTATTCTAGAAATGGAATCGTGGGTTCGAATCCCATCCTCTCTGCAAAATTAAATTCATAATTATAATTAATAGATTAGTTTTTGAATTAAGAAAACCATAATAAAAACATGACATTAAGAGTTATTAGATATAAAAATTATGGATGCACGATGACAGGTCCTGACGACAGCAAGAGTGATTGGGAAAATAATTTTTATTGGTCTTTTTATGAGTTAAGTAATGGGAATATCATAAACCTCCATTACACACAAAACTTAAAAAAAAATAAATTTATCGATGATGAGTTTGATTTTTATTACACTAACTATGAGTTAAATAATGGTAAAAAAATAAGTTATAAATTCGGTGATGCTAAAGGACATGATCTTAATTCAATGTCTAAAGAGTTTTTTCAGTGGTTTGAATCTAAACCTCCCTATCACCAGATAAAAGATCCTAAATATCCCACTAAAGAAGAAGAAAAATGTATTAAAGATTTTTTTTTAAAACATGTAGAAATAAATAAAAAAACCAATACTATATATCTAAATAATTAGTGTGTGCTAAACTGAAATTAATAGATAACTAAATTTTGATGATTTTCATTTATCTAAATTATTTGTCCAAAATTTCTCATTTTATTTTCTATATCACTCCAATCTTTTTCAAAATGCTCCTTTGAGTCTTTGAACAATTTAATAACTACATCAGGATGTATTGGTTGATTTCTACTTTCACTTCTTTTTGACTTTCTTAAAACATAGATTTGGTCAATACGTGAATATGCAGGGTCGACATCAAATGATACATCATAACTTTCAGTAACTATACAAAAAAATGAATATGGATTTCCAGATTTAATTTTTTCAGCTGTAGCAATACTTCCCTCTAACATAGTTTTGTCTATATAGGTTTTATTTTCAATTGAAATTATTGGGATATTTGTTTGAAAGACCTTGTTATCTATTTTTAATTCTAATGTTCTGTAAATTGCAAAGTCTTGGTCTTTTTGATTGATTCCAATTTGCGGTGAATTAATAAAATCTGCAATATTTTTTGCTTTGAAATACAAATTTGAATATGCTTTTGGACTTCCTAATTTTAAGACTTGATTAGCTTCATTGCCAATTTCATTTTTTTTCTCCTCCAAATAATCTCGGAAAAGGTAAAACATAAATTCTTCTAAAATAGTTGGTCTAAACTTAGATTGAGAAGTAAATTCACTATCATAATTATTGGACTCTAGCTTTTCATAATATGAATTCAAACATTCAACTCTATCCTTAATTATTTGATCATCATAGCCAATTAAATCATTGTTTATAGACTTAAATTCATTGTAATGAGGAATAACTTTTTCTAGAATATGAATTTTTGTTTTCGAATTAATTTTGGCTAAAATATTTTTACCATGAATTAAATTCCCGTTTGAACTATTGTTTTGCTGTTTGAAGTTTTGAATTATATCACACATTGCCAATTTTTTTATATATCTCTTTAGCTATTGCTTTTGCTAACAATGGGGGCACAGCATTACCAATTTGCTGGTATTGACTTAATCCCTTTTCCCAACTCATTTTAGTGCGCATCCCTTTAAATTCAAAGCAATCTGGAAAAGATTGTAATCTCGCTCCCTCTCTGGCAGTAAAATTTCTGTGCAAATAGGGGTGAATAAAATTACTTTGAAAAGATGCTGCTATAGTTGGAGCAGGTTTGTTAGGATGAACTCTATAATTATTTTGTGAAAATTTTATTTTAGACTTCTGACTAGGATTACCTCTTGATACCGATCCATGTTCTTCCCAGACGTCAACTAAGCTTTTACCGTTAGTAATAGCCTTGAACCTTTCAACTAATCTTTGTGTGTGCCTCATGGCTACGTGATTATGAACGTTTTTAGAATCCAGCCTCATAAATTCTTGATACGAGTTAACAGGTTCCATAGAATAATTAACCTTATCGGCTCCTTCACCAGCACTAATTATAGGTAAATCAGAAATTGCTTCTTCAACTGAAATATAGGTTTTTACTGTAGGCTTGGGAAACTCGACTTTAAGACCAATTTTTTTTAAATAACCGATTACAAAAACCCTCTCTCTATTTTGTGGAACTCCAAAGTCAGAAGCTTTTAAAATTTTGTATTCAGAATTATATCCAATATCCTCGAAGCTTTTTAAAATAACTTTGATTACATTGCCATTTTTCATTGACAAAAGACCCTTAACATTTTCCATTACGAATGCTTTAGGCTTATACCAGTTGACCACTTTTAAAAATTCATAGAATAGCTTGTTTCGAGGATCGTCTTTTATTTTATTTCTTTTTTTATTTGCTAAACTAAAACCCTGACAAGGTGGTCCTCCAATAACAACATCAACTTTTTTATTTTGTAATAATTTATCAATATCACTTTTCAGAACTTCTTTTAAATCTTTATTGATAAAAGGAACATTTGGAAAATTAAAAACGTATGTTTCTTTAGCATTTATATCAATATCTGTTGCTAATACGGTATTAAATCCACCCCACTCAAACCCTAATGACATTCCTCCACAACCAGAAAACAAATCTAAAACATTCATTGAACTAAAGATATTATTTCAAAATACCCAATTAAATTAATCTTTATTTTTTTGTTTTATTCAAACAATTTTAAATTTATTGTAATAGGTCAATGTTCATATACTTTTGATTTTTAACTAACTATTTGAAGTGGTCTAGTTTTTATCCATCTACCTCTAGTAAAATCAGGAAATTTTTGAGGCATCCCTCCTTGGGTGACTGATGCCTCACTTAAAGGCGACACTGCACTCCAAAAACAACCCTCATAAACATTTTGGTCTAATGGTAATCCATCTCTTAAACATTCGACCATTCTGTATCGCATCATAAAATCCATTCCTCCATGACCTCCCATTTTTTTTGCTATAGCACCTAATCTTTTATATAAAGGGTGTTCATGTTCTTGGAAGAATTCCTCTAATTGATCTCCTTCAGCCCAACTATTGGAATTCTTTGTTACTCCTTTAACTCCATCATTTAATGCAATTCTAGTTGGATATCCTGCAAGTGTACCTTTTGTTCCCTGAATAAGATTTAATCTTGAATATGGTCTAGGACTAGTTTCATCCCACTGAACCATAATTGTCCTTCCTAAATTAGTTTTAATGATTGATGTATTCAAGTCTCCACCTTTAAAATCTATGTTATTCCATGTGTTTCCCTCTGGAAAATTTTCTTTAGCATATTCATTCCTTCCAATAGCTGGTGTAGAGTAGGATATTATTGTATTGAATTGATCATCAGTTCGGGATAGATTCATATACTGTGCTACAGGACCAAGTCCATGAGTAGGATATAAGTTTCCATTTCTTTTTGCAAGGTGATATGGACGCCATACACCCTCACCACTTTTTTCATTTTTCATTTGATAACGAAGATCATGAATGTAAGCAGCTTCTCCATGCAATAAATCTCCAATAACTCCTTTTCTACATAGATTAAGATAAAGAAGCTCTTCTCTTCCATAATTAACATTCTCCATCATCATACAATGCTTTTGAGTTTGCTCTGAAGTATTAATAATTTCCCACATTTCTTTAACAGTGACTGCAATAGGAACTTCTACAAAGGAATGTGCACCATGTTTCATTGATTCAATAGCCATTTTTGCATGATTTTTCCAATTAGTTGCAATAATTACAACATCAGGCCTAACCTCCTTTAGCATTTTTTTCCATTTATTTTCATCTCCAAAATATCTAGCGATATTCTGATGCCTACCCTCATCTATTTCAACACATGATGAAACTGACCGATCTACTAGGTCTTCATGTAGATCTGATATTGCAACAATCTCGGTTCCATATATTGAAGCAAGTTGTACAGTGTGTCCATGACCTCGACCTCCAACACCTATAATTGCAATACGAATTTTTTCAAGTTTAGGGGCTGCAAAATCACCCATGTAGGATGAGTTTGAAGGTATATTGTTATTAGGATTTTCATTTTCAATAAACCCAGTTGAAATTGAAATTGCAGCAGAAGATAAAGCTGTTGTTGATAAAAACTTTCTTCTATCAAATTTTTTCATATCTAAATTTATGCAAACATTTTGAAATACTTTTTAATTTTTGCGATTTTTGAGTATTAACAAATTCTTATATTTACTTTCTACAAAATTACTATAACAGACAAAAATTTAAAATGCAATATATAAGATTAAAAGGTACCTTAATAGTATGCCTTTTATTAGTTATAAACCTTTTTTTAGGCTGCGATAGAATGAATTCCAATAATATATGGACTAGTATTGAGCCTTTACCTCTCGATCCAGATATTGAAAATAAAATTGACGAAATACTTCCTAAGCTCACCTTAGAGCAAAAAGTAGGTCAAGTAATTCAGGGTGATAGTGATCATGTCTCACCAGAAGATGTTAAAAAGTATAGGCTTGGTTCTGTTCTTAGTGGAGGAAATTCTGCTCCAGGGTCATTACCATATGCTGAAACAAAATCTTGGCTTGAAATGGCTGATAAATATTTTAGTGCTTCAATTCAAGATGATGATGTTGAAATAGCTATACCAATTATTTGGGGAATAGATGCTGTACATGGACATGCAAATTTAAAGGGGGCTATTATTTTTCCTCATAATATTGGTCTAGGTGCAACTAATAATCCTGATCTTATAGAAAAAATAGCAAATATAACTGCTCATGAACTAACTGTTTCAGGACATGATTGGACATTTGCTCCAACACTTGCAGTTCCAAAAGATATAAGGTGGGGTAGAAGCTATGAAGGTTTTTCCGAAGATCCTGAAATTGTGAGGTCATATGGAGATAGAATCGTAATTGGTTTACAAGGTCTTTTTGGCTCTAATAAATTTATGGGAGACGGTAAAGTAATTTCTAGTGCTAAACATTTTCTTGCTGATGGAGCAACTGTTAATGGTGTTGATCAAGGTGACGCAATAATTAGTGAAAAAGAATTAAGTAAAGTTCATGCTGCAGGCTATTACAGCTCAATTCCTGCCGGTGTTCAAACTGTAATGGCTTCTTTCTCTAGTTGGAAGGGCAGAAAACTACATGGAGATAAAGAGCTTTTAACTGATATCCTAAAAGGAAAGATGGGTTTCAATGGTTTCATAGTTGGAGATTGGAATGGACATGGCCAAGTGCCAGGATGTATAAACACCGATTGTCCACAGTCTTTAAATGCTGGTTTAGATATGTATATGGCTCCAGATAGCTGGAAAGGATTATATGAAAGTACTTTGCAACATGTGAAAGACGGTACTATATCCATGGAGAGATTGAATGATGCTGTTAGGCGAATTTTAAGAGTCAAACTTGCATCTGGAATTTTTGAAAAAGGACTTCCAAGTTCAAGATTCAATGCAGGTGATGAAAATCAATTGGCTCTGCCTGAAAATAGAGAAATTGCAAGACAAGCTGTACGAGAATCTATGGTTCTTCTTAAAAATAATAATCAAACCTTACCAATAGACCCATCAAAAAATATTTTGGTAATTGGAGATGGAGCAAAAAGAATTTCAAAGGCAACCGGCGGGTGGACTCTCTCATGGCAAGGTAATAATCATACAAATGAAGAATTTCCCAATGCTACTTCAATCTTTGAAGGAATAGAAGAGACTATTAATAAATCAGGTGGAAAGTTGTTTTTTAGTGAAGATGGAAATTTTAATGGAGATGTTGATATTGTTATAGCTGTATATGGTGAAGATCCTTATGCAGAGTTTCAAGGTGATAGACAAAATCTTGATTTTATTTCAAATGTATTTGATACTAATATTTTAGAAAATTTTAAAAATCAAGAAATTCCAGTTGTCTCTGTTTTTCTTTCAGGTCGACCAATGTGGACTAATCCTGAAATGAATAACTCAGATTCATTTATAGCAGCATGGCTTCCAGGAAGTGAGGGTGGCGGAATTTCAGATTTACTATTTAGAGTAGACCCATCATATAATTTTACCGGTAGATTATCTTTTAGTTGGCCTACTAATGCAAAAGTTTCTAATAATAATGAAAAACTATTTGAATTAGGCTATGGTTTAAGTTATGAAAGTAACTCATATATTGATCTTTTATCAGAAAATTCTGGACTTGAAAATTCAGACCTTGTATCAACAGGACAATTTTTTACTAAGGGTGCTGTAGTGCCTCCCTGGAAATTATTTTTGATTTCAGGAGATCTTGAAAAGCAAATTGCGAGTTTCCCTACATCTGTTGGTGGCTTAATTATAAGTAAGACTGATCACTTAGCTCAAGAAGATGCATTAAGAATTAATTGGACATCAGGAGATGAGACAAGATATTCACCTTCTGAAGATGGTGATTATTTTAGAATTTCTACAGATCAACCAGATAATATGATACGACAATCTAATGGAGCGATGAAGCTTGCTTTTAATGCAAAATCGTTTTCAGCTTCTAATGAAAAAATTCAAATTGGACAATGTGATATTACCTTAGATTGTAATCAAACGCTTGAAATTGAAATTAATAATGAATGGACTGAATACATGATTAGCCTCAAAGATTTTGAAAGTCTGGGCATTGATATGTCCAGCATAACATCTTCGATTATAATAAAAGCTAACTCTGGAGTTGATATAGGAATAAGTAATATACGTCTTGAATAATTTGATATTAGATTTTACAAAATAAAATTTATTAACTTGACAAAAAACCTTACACATGTATAACTCAAGAATCTCTGGACTAGGAATGTATGTTCCAGAAAATATTGTCTCAAATGACGATCTATCAAAAATAATGGATACGTCAAATGAATGGATAATTGAAAGAACCGGTATACATGAAAGAAGACATATCAAAAAGGGTGATGGTAATTCAACCGTTGTCATGGGTGTTAAAGCTGCTAAAATTGCTATAGAAAGAGCAGGCATTGATAAAAATGATATTGACTTAATTCTATTCGCTACTTTAAGTCCAGACTATTATTTCCCTGGAAGTGGAGTTCTTGCCCAGGAAGAGCTTGATATCCCTACTTGTCCTGCTATGGATATAAGAAATCAATGTTCAGGATTCATTTATGCCATTTCAACTGCTGATCAATTTATTAAATCAGGTATGTATAAAAATATCCTTGTAATTGGTTCAGAAAATCATTCAGGAGGATTAGACTTTACAACAAGAGGAAGAGGTGTAAGTGTAATTTTTGGAGATGGTGCAGGCGCTGCTGTTGTCACTAGGGAAGAAGATCTTTCAAAAGGAATTCTCTCATCTCACCTTCATTCAGAAGGAAAGCATGCAGAAGAACTCTCATTAATAGGTCCTAGTACAAATAGGTGGGTTCCAGAAATTTTAGAAGCAAATGATCCTGATGATATATCTTACTACCCATATATGAATGGCCAGTTAGTTTTTAAAAATGCAGTGGTTAGATTTTCAGAGGTCATAATGGAGGGATTAAATCATAATGATATTAAGCCTGATCAAATAGATATGCTAATCCCTCATCAGGCAAACCTAAGAATATCTCAATTTGTTCAAAAAAAGTTTGGTTTATCAGATGATCAAGTTTATAATAATATTCAAAAATATGGTAACACTACTGCTGGATCAATACCTATTGCATTAACAGAGGCATGGCAGGAAGGAAAAATAAAATCAGGAGATATAATTGTTCTTGCAGCTTTTGGAAGTGGTTTTACATGGGGTAGTACAATTATTAAATGGTAATAAAATTTAAATTATAAACAATGTCAATTAAAAAAATATTCATTGTCTTTATAGTGGCAGCAATATACTTCACGCTCAATTTTACATTTTTATCTAATGAAGGTTATACATCTATGGAAGACTATATTGAATCAACTAAAGATGAATTTAGCTATGAAATTGAAGAAATAATATATAAAGATGAATGGACTGGTTATCATATTAAAATGATTTCAGGGGAATGGCTTGATATCAAAAAAGTTAGTGAAGTTAATTGGTGGCATCATGTAGATATTATAATTCCTAAAGAAATTAAGACTTCTTCAGGTATAATGTTTATTGATAATGGAGTGAGTTCTGAAAACTATTTTAGATTGGATGATGAAGTGATTAATTATTCTAATAAATTAGGTGCTATTATTGTAAATGTTAGTAATATACCATTCCAACCAGTTAATTTTTTAGAATCTAATCAAGAGTCTTTCTTGGAAGACGATCTAATTGCTTTCTCTTGGAATAAATTTTTAAAATCTGGAGGCTCAAAGAAAGATTTAGAGTGGCTACCAAGACTACCAATGACAAGAGCAGTTGTAAGATCAATGGATTTAGCTCAGGAAATAGCTATCCAAAATAATATTCAGCTTGATAATTTTGTTGTTTCAGGAGCTTCTAAAAGAGGATGGACTGCATGGACAACAGCTGCAGTAGATAAAAGAATAGTAGGTGTTGTGCCTATGGTAATAGATTTGTTAAATGTTATTCCTTCTTTTGAAAATCATTATAGAAGTTATGGAGAATTTTCTCTAGCAGTTCAAGAATATGTAAATTATGAAATACCGGATTGGATGCAAACTGATGAATTTAAAAGCTTATTAGAATATGTAGAGCCATATTCATTTAAAGAAAGTTTCACAATGCCTAAATATATTATAAACGCTGGATCTGACGAGTTTTTTTCAACTGATTCCTGGCAGTATTATTATGATGAACTTCCAGGAGATAAATTATTAAGATATGTTCCTAATAGAAATCATTCTCTAGATGGTAGATATTTGAATGATGATCTTGTTTCATACTTTAATAGAATAGCTAATGATATTGAAATGCCTGAGCTTATTTGGAAACTTAATGAAGATTATCTCGAAGCAACAATTGATTATGATGGTGACTATAGTGTATCATTATGGGTTGCTGAAAATTCTGATGGAAGAGATTTTAGATTATGGATGGAAGGTGAATTATGGTTTCAATCACCAATCATAAAATCTAAAGATGGTAATTACAGAGTTGAAATTAAAGCAGAAGAAAATAAATACAAAGCTGTTATGCTTGAGTTCATTATTGATCCAAATTCTGAATTTCCATTAACTATTTCAACTGGACCTTATGTTATTCCAGAAACATATCCATTTCAAAAATACAAGCCAAAAAAACCTAATTAATCACTCTCAAAAAAAATTTGAATCGTATAATAATTTTTATATCTTTCGATTCTCAATTATTGAAAATATTAGAAAAATGAAAAAAATATTATTTGCATTAATCCTATCTGTTTTTGTTGGTTCTACGTTCACAAACATTGTATATGCATCGACAACAGTAAATAGTCTAATCACTATTCAGGATTCACAAGATGAACCTATGATGGAAGCTACATCAGATGAAGCTTCAGCTGGTTTTACACAAGAATTAAAAAAACGTTTTATTGAAGGTGGTCCAAGCTTTATGGGAATTGTACTTATATGTCTCATACTTGGTTTAGCTATCTCAATTGAAAGAATTATATACCTTAATCTATCAACAACCAATACAGATAAGTTAACTGGTGATGTTGAAGATGCTCTTAAATCAGGTGGTGTTGAGGCTGCAAAGGAAGTTTGTAGAAACACAAAAGGTCCTGTGGCATCAATATTTTATCAAGGTTTAGATAGAGCTAAAGATGGAGTTGATTCCGCAGAGAAAGCTGTGATTTCTTATGGTGGTGTTCAGATGGGGCAGCTAGAAAAAAATGTTTCATGGATATCATTATTTATTGCACTTGCACCTATGCTTGGATTCATGGGGACTGTAATTGGTATGATTACTGCGTTTGATAGAATTGAAGCTGCTGGGGATATGCAACCATCACTTGTTGCAGGGGGTATTAAAGTTGCACTTTTAACGACAGTATTTGGTCTTATTGTTGCGATTATACTTCAAGTGTTCTATAATTATATTGTTGCAAAAATTGATTCAATTGTAAATGATATGGAAGATGCATCAATAACTTTAATTGATATTCTTTCAGCTCAAAAAAAATAATTTGATATGAATCTTCAAAAAATTACAAAAATAGGGTGTATAACTCTAGGTGTGCTAGGTATAATATTTCTTTTTCTAGTATTTGGAACTGGTGATGATACTATCAAAATGTCTGCTGCATCAGGAGACTTTGGAGTTATTACTCCAATTATACTTTTAAGTCAATTAATACTTTTTATTGCCGTAATTGTTACTCTTACTTTTTCATTAAGAGGTATAGCAAAAGATAAAGCTAAAATGAAAAGTGCATTAACTTCTGCTGGTTTATTTCTAGTTGTTGTAGTAATTGCATTTATTCTCTCAAGTGGTGTTGAGACTCCAATGAGAGATGGTAAAGTTCTGTCAGCTATCGGTTCAAGACTGGTTGGTACTGGGATTAGAGTCTTCTACATCTTAGCTATTGTTGCAGTTGGATTAATGATATTTTCAGGAGGTAAAAAATTTATAAAAAAGTAAATTATGGCTAGAAGAAAGTCCCCAGAAGTAAATGCAGGGTCAATGGCAGATATTGCCTTCCTGCTTTTGATTTTCTTTCTTGTTACTACAACAATTGAGACTGATAGTGGGATTAATAGAAAGTTGCCTCCAATGGAAGAGCAAATTGATCCACCAATAATTAGACAAAAAAATATTTTTACAGTTGTAGTAAATAAAAATAATCAATTATTAGTTGAGGAAGAACTAACCGATATTAAAGATCTAAGAGATTTGGCTGTAGATTTTCTTGACAACGGAGGTGGTTCTGGTGAAGAAGCATGTGATTACTGTCAAGGAAATAAAGATCCTAGATCATCTGACAATCCTGATAAGGCTATTATTTCCCTAAAAAACGATAGAGAAACTGAGTATAAAGTTTATATTGCAGTTCAAAATGAATTAGTTGCTGCCTATAATGTCTTAAGAAATCGAGAATTTAACAGGCTCTATCCAAATGAGGTTATATCTTATGTTGAGGCAGACTTGAGATACAGTGATCCAAGAACCTCTTCAGATGATAAAGCTAGTTTGAAAGAAAAATTAGATATTATTAAAGCATTGTACCCTCAAAAATTATCTGAGGCAGAACCAAGTAAAGTGAATTAATTATGGCAAAATTTAAAAAAAATAAAAGTGGAGACCTGCCTGCTATATCAACTGCATCCCTTCCTGATATAGTTTTTATGTTATTGTTTTTTTTCATGGTTGCAACAGTTATGAGAGATAGTACTCTAATGGTTCAAAATACATTACCTGCTGCTGATCAAGTCCAAAAGCTAGATAAAAAAGATCGTGTTATTTATATATACGCAGGAAAGCCATCTAGTAGATATATTGAAACCTATGGTACTTCAGCTAAAATTCAACTCAATGACAAGTTTGGGACAATAGAAGAAGTTGGTGCTTTTGTCCTTGCAGAGAGAGCTGCAAAACGTCAGGAACTTCAGAATGTTCTTACTACTGCTCTTAAAGTTGATAGTGATACTAAGATGGGAATCATAAGTGATATTAAACAAGAGTTACGTAAGGTAAATGCATTAAAGCTAAACTATACAACTAGAGTTGGAGATTATACACAAAATTTCAACTAATAAAAGGTTAGTTACACTTACTTATTTTTTAAGCTTAGTATTATTTTCTCAAGATAATTCAGATTCTGATTTTTATAGAGAGGATCAATTTTATTTTGGTTCAAGTTATTTTATTCAAACTGAATCTATTGAAGATTTTAAACAAAATGGATTTTCAGGTAACTTTCAATTAGGATTTATTAGAGATATACCTATTAACTCTAGCTCTTCAAAAGCCATAGGTATTGGACTTGGCTTTGAAAGAAATTATTTTACATCTAATGTTCAACCAAGAAAGCAAAATGATAAGATAGATTATGAAATAATTGTTAGTAGATTTCTTGAGTCAAAAAATAAAATTTCATTTTCATCAATTTCCATACCAATTGAATATAGATGGAGGAAATCAACTATAACTAACTATAAGTTTTGGAGAATCTATTCGGGATTTAAGATTAAGAAGAATTTTACTTTGTATTCAAATCCTTCCTATGGTTCTGAATTAAGAATAAAAGATATTCAGGATTGGACTTCATCAATATATTTAAATGCCGGATATAATACTTGGAATATTTCTCTTGAATATGATTTAAACCCATTAATCAAAAATAAAAAGACAACTGAAGAGACTGATTTAAATATAAGTTTTTTTAGGATAGGACTTATTTTCTATTTTTTATAATTCCTTTCTTAATCTTGCTACTGGTATATCAAGTTGTTCTCGGTATTTTGAAACTGTTCTTCTTGCTACTTTGAAACCTTTATTAGATAATTTATTAGATAATTCAATATCTGACAATGGTTTAACTTTATTCTCAAACTTTATAATTTCTTTTAAAATTCTTTTTATTTCAATTGTTGAAATATCATCTCCCTCACTATTTTTCATTCCCTCCGAGAAATAACTTTTAAGAAGTTTTATACCGTAAGGGGTATCAATATATTTACTATTTGCAACTCGAGATACTGTAGAAATATCCATGTCTATCATTTCAGCTACATCTTTTAGAATCATAGGTTTAAGATTACTTTCTTCACCAGTTAGGAAATAATTTTTCTGAAAGTTAACAATTGCATTAACTGTTTGAAAAAGAGTTTGATGCCTTTGTTCTATTGCTTCAATAAACCATTTTGCTGAATCAAGTTTTTGCTTTAAAAATTGAATTGCTTGATTTTGTGATTTTGTTTTGTTTGGATCTTTTTTATATCCCTCTAATATATTTTTATAAGAATGAGAAAGTCTTAATTCTGGAGAGTTTCTTTTATTTAATTCTACAATTAAATCTCCATCCTCAATTGTTAATATAAAATCTGGAGTAATAGCGTTATTGGTAAAATCACTGGTTATTGAACCTCCTGGTTTAGGATTCAATTTGGAAATTTCTTCTATAGCTTCTTTTAATTTTTGCTCTGTTAGGTTTAGTCTCTCTGATAGTTTGGAGAACTTTTTCTTTGAAAACGAATCAAAATCATTTTCTATAATTTTAATAGAATTATCAATTGATTCTTTGGAATTCTTTCTTCTTAGTTGAATTAACAAACATTCTTTCAAAGATCTTGCACCAACTCCTGGAGGATCTAATTCTTGAATTTTCTGTAAAACTGATAATATTTCTTCTTTTGAGGTTACTATGTTCTGTGTAAATGCTAAATCATCAATTATATCTTCTACCTCTCTTCTTAAATATCCACTTTCATCAATACTTCCAATTAAAAAATCACAAATAGGCTTATGTTTTTCATCAAGAATTAAATTTTTAGATTGATTATCTAGATATTGGTGAAAGCTGTATGAAGCTTTTGTTTGAAAATTAGTATTTTCTTGCTCACTTGAATAATAATTTTGACTATTGTCATAATCATCAGACATATCCGTAAGATAATCATCTACGTTTACATCATCATTCAGATCAACTTCAAACTCATCATTCTCAATCTCTGTTTTCTCATTACCTATTTCCAATGCAGGATTCTCCTCAATTTCATTTTTAATTTTTTGTTCTAATTCTGCTGTTGTAAGCTGAATTAGTTTCATTAACTGAATCTGTTGTGGTGATAGCTTTTGTGAAAGCTTTAATTGTAGTTTTTGATTAAGCATATTTAGTAATACTTAAACAAAATTAAGAAAAGAATTAATTTCAATTAAAAAGATGCGTTTTTTGGTGTTCTTGGATAAGGAATTACATCTCTAATGTTTGACATACCAGTACAAAACATTACCATTCTTTCAAAACCTAGTCCAAACCCACTGTGAGGAACAGTCCCATATTTTCTGAGATCTAGATACCACCATAATTCCTCCTCTTCAATGCCCATTTCAGACATTCTTTTTTTGAGTACATCTAGTCTTTCTTCTCTTTGGGAACCTCCTATTATTTCACCAATACCTGGAAATAGAACATCCATTGCTCTAACAGTTTTATCATCATCATTTAATCTCATATAAAACGCTTTAATTTTTGAGGGATAATCATAAATAATTACAGGAGACTTAAAATGCTTTTCAACCAGAAATCTCTCATGCTCACTTTGAAGATCGGAACCCCAATTATCTAATAAGAATTTAAACTTTTTCTTTTTGTTATAATTGGATTTTTTTAGTATTTCAAATGCCTCTGTGTATGAAACACGAGTAAATTCATTATTCACAGTAAACTTGATCTTATCGATTAGGCTTAAATCACTCCTTTCATTTTTTGGTTTTTGACTTTCCTCTTTTAAAAGTCTTTCTTCAAGAAATTTTAAATCTTCCTCACAATTTTTTAAAATATATTTTAGAATATACTTTACAAATGATTCAGCTAAATCCATGTTATCATTGAGATCATAAAAGGCCATCTCTGGCTCAATCATCCAAAATTCTGAAGCATGTCTGGAAGTATTGGAATTTTCTGCTCTAAAAGTTGGCCCAAATGTATAAACATTCCCTAGGCCAAGAGCATAGGTTTCTGCTTCTAGCTGCCCTGAGACAGTAAGGCTAGTTTTTTTGCCAAAAAAATCATCTGAATAGTCAATATCTTTTTTTTCCAGATCGTCTTTTCCTAATGTGGTTACCTTAAACATTTCTCCAGCTCCCTCAGCATCACTTGATGTTATAATTGGAGTATGTATATAATTGAAACCATTTTTGTTAAAATAGTCATGAATACTAAAAGCTAATTTTGATCTGATTCTCATTACAGAGCTAAATGTCGAAGTTCGTATCCTAAGATGAGCTTGTTCCCTTAAAAACTCAAAACTGTGTTTCTTGGGCTGAATAGGATATTTTTCGGGATCTGATTCACCCAATAGCTTAATTTTTGAAACATTAATCTCAAAATTTTGACCTTTACCAATGCTATTAACTAATATACCAGTAATTATTAATGAACATCCAACACTAATTCTTTTGATAATATCTTCATCTATAATACCCTCATTTATTACACATTGAATATTTTTAATTGTAGATCCATCATTTAATTCAATAAATTTATTGGCTCTAAAAGCCCTTACCCATCCACCTAGGTTAATCTCGCTGTCAATTAATGGAGAATCATATATTTCTTGAACTTTCAATAGATTCATTTTCAGACTGTTAGAATATCTTTCTCTTTTGATGTGAACATTTCCTCTACCTTCTTTATATATTTATCAGTAAGATCTTGAGAATCAACTTCTAGATTGGATTTTAAGTCATCAGAAATTTCTAGAGCTTTAATTTTATTATTTGCATCTTTTCTTGCATTTCTAATACTCACTTTTGCAGATTCAGATTCAGATTTTGCAAATTTTGTTAGTTCAATTCTTCTTTCTTCTGTTAGTGGAGGAATATTAATTAGAATAGACTCCCCGTTATTTACAGGGTTAAATCCAAGATTAGAATCAATTATACTTTTTTCAATTTCATCAATTATTGATTTTTCCCATGGCTGAATACTTATCGTTTGAGCATTTGGTGTACTAACAGAAGCAACCTGATTTAAAGGAGTTAAATTACCATAATATTCAACTGAAATACCTTTTAACATTACAGGATTTGCCTTACCGGCCCTGATTTTTGCTAGTTCGGTTTCTAAATGATCAATAGCAGCCATCATATTTAATTCTGCACTCTCTATTATTTCTTGGTTGTCTTCCATAATACTTTATTTAACTAGAAACTTTTGTTCCTATCTTTTCTCCCATAATTATTTTAGTTAAGTTGCCTTTTGTGTTTATATCAAAAACAATTATTGGAAGTTTATTCTCCTTGCTAAGGGTAAAAGCAGTAGTATCCATAATTTTTAGTCCTTTACGAATAGTTTCTTCAAAAGAAATATCATCGAATTTAATAGCTTCTTCATTCTTTTCGGGATCTTCACTATAAATACCATCTACTCTAGTCCCCTTTAATATGACATCAGCATTAATTTCAATTGCTCTAAGAACTGCTGCAGAGTCAGTTGTAAAATATGGATTACCTGTTCCAGATGCAAAAATTACAACTCTACCTTTTTCGAGATGTCTAGTTGCTTTTCTTTTTATAAAAGGCTCTGCTATAGATTCCATTTTTATTGCAGATTGAAGTCTTGTTGGAATATCTATGCTCTCCAAAGCATTCTGAAGAGCTAATCCATTAATAACTGTTGCAAGCATTCCCATATAATCTGCTTGAACTCTATCAATTCCATCTTTTGAACCACTTAATCCTCTAAAAATATTACCGCCACCGATTACAATTGCAATCTCAACTCCTTGCTTATGAATTTCTTTTATTTCCTCTGCATAAACAATCAGCCTGTCATTATCAATTCCGTAAGAATTTTTTCCTAATAGTGCTTCACCACTTAACTTTAGTAAAATTCGATTGTATTTCATCACTTAGGGATTATGCAAATATAATTATAATGTTTCAAATTTATTTAAATCTTAGAGCGTCACTAATTGAAAAATCCCCAATACTAATTCTCTTTAATTCGTAAAGATGTGATCCTGAGTTAAGTTTTTGTCCATAATCGTTAGCAATAGATCTAATATAGGTACCCTTAGAACATTTAATAACGAATTCAATATAGGGTGCAGAGAAATTTAATATTTCAAAATCATAGATTTCAATCTCTCTTGGTTCAATTTCAATTTCAATATTTTCTCTAGCATATTTGTACATTCTTTTACCATCTTTTTTTAGAGCAGAATAAATTGGAGGGAATTGTCTCTGTCTGCCTACAAATGTTTTTGAAATTTTTAAAACTTTACTTTCATCAACATGATTATAATCATAAGTTCCATCTATTTCTGTTTCTCTGTCATATGAAGGAGTTGTTTCCCCCAATTTAATAATACCAGTATATTTCTTTGATAGGTACTGATATTTAGAGATATTTTTTGTCTCTTTACCGATACATATAATTAATAGGCCAGTAGCAAGGGGGTCAAGTGTACCAGCATGTCCAACCTTAATCTTTTTGACTTTTAGTCTTGTTTGTAAACTCTTGCGAACATATTTAACAACATCAAATGAGGTCCATTCAATTGGTTTGTCAATTAAAATTATCTTACCATTTTTTAGATCATCTTGTGTTACAGACTCTAGGAAGTCATTTAACATTATAAATTAATTTTTAGATTTTTTAAGAATTGTAAAAATACAAAGAGTAAAACCTAAAATTACAATCAGGGGTGCAAGTCTTATCCTTCTGAAATTATAAATTTCAAAATTAAATACTTCAGGATTATCTGATGCTCCTCCCGACATTAACAGAAAACCAATACTAATAACTAAAATAGATATAATAAGTAGTTTATATCTACTCTTATTAAATAAAAAATCTTTCTTTTTCTTCATTTTATCTGGATATTGTTAGTTTAAGATATCTCTGAGTTATAAAATAAGAACTGACAAATGAACTAAAAATTCCAAATATGATAATAAAAACTATCAAGACTATTATATCCTTAAAATTTGAAAAAAAATCAATTTCTTTAATTTCAATACTCATGAAGTATACAATACTAAATAAAATTATTAGTGAACAGATTGAAGAAAATATATTTATTCTAAGATGAGTAAGAATAAAAGGCTTCCTTATAAATTCTCCAGTTGCACCAACTAGTTGCATGGTTTTAATTACCTCTCTTTTGGAATATATAGATATTCTTATAGAGTTACTTATTAAAATAAAGCTAGCTACAAAAAAAACTATGCATAATAAAATTATCCATAGTCCAATCTTCTTAAAGTTATTATTTAAAATTTCTACTAATGGTTTATCATACTCTATCTCTTCAATAAAACTAAATCTCTTAAGACTTGTAATAAAACTCTCAATGTTAAATACATCAATTATATCACCATATAGTTTAACTGAAACTAAATCCAGAAGAGGATTATATCCAATAAATCCAACAAACTCTTCACCGATTTCTTTTGAGAATTCATTTGCAGCATCTTCTTTAGATATAAAGTTAATCTCTTTTACTTCATCACTTAAATTAAGAAATTTCATAAGTTGACTATACTCTATTTCTTTAGAGGAATTTTTTAAGTAAATATTCACAAGAATATTTTCCTTAAAATAATTTTCTACAGTTGAAGTTTTCAAGTATAAAAAGCCCATAACAGATAAAGAAAATAGTGCTATTGTATTAATGAAAAATAAGGATAATAGATTACCCGATATTCTGCTCCTCCTATAATTTGTTTTTTCAGTTAACTTCAAATCTATATAAAAGTACTAAACAATTAATAAATTAATTTTTAAGTTAATCAAATAAGTTCTTCCTTTGTAAAAATTTTATTTAAGTGAAATATAATTTTCTAGAAATAGAGAAAAAATGGCAGAAATTTTGGAGAGATAATAGAACTTTTGAAGTAAAAATTTCTAAAAAACCAAAATATTATGTCTTAGATATGTTTCCATATCCATCTGGAGCAGGCCTTCATGTTGGTCATCCACTTGGATATATTGCCAGTGATATTTTTTCCAGATATAAAAGACACAGAGGATATAATGTTCTTCACCCACAGGGATATGACTCTTTTGGCTTACCGGCAGAGCAATATGCAATAAAAACAGGTCAGCATCCTAAAAAAACAACTCAAGAAAATATTGATATGTATAGGAGGCAGCTTGATAGAATTGGTTTCTCATTTGATTGGTCAAGAGAAATAAGAACTTCTGAGCCTAATTACTATAAATGGACACAATGGATCTTTACATTAATGTTTAATTCATTTTTTTGTAAGATTGACAATAAGGCGAAGCACATTAGTGAATTGGTTAGTTCCTTTAAAGAAAATGGTGACAATATTTATAAAAATGAGTTAGAAAATATAGGCTATTCATTCACCAATAAAGAATGGAAAAATTTTAATGATAAAATTAAATCAGATATTTTGATGAATTTCAGATTAGCCTATATTACTGACGGAGAAGTTAACTGGTGTGAGGAATTGGGAACTGTATTAGCTAATGATGAGATTATAAATGGAGTAAGTGAAAGAGGTGGGTATCCAGTTACAAAAAGAAAAGTTAAACATTGGTGTCTAAGAATAAGTAAATATTCAGATAGACTTTTAGAGGGCTTAAATAAAATTGATTGGCCAGAACCTTTAAAAGAAATGCAAAGAAATTGGATAGGTAAATCAAAAGGTGTTTCATTAAAATTCGATATTGAAAACTCAGATAAAAAAATTGAAGTTTTTACAACTAGACCTGATACTATCTTTGGAGTTTCATTTTTAACAATTGCACCTGAGTATTTAGACCTATATGATATCTCTTCATCAAAGAGTAGAAAAGAAATTGAAAATTACATAAAAGAGGTATCATCAAAGTCTGAAAGAGACAGACTATCAGATGTTAAAACTGTATCTGGAGTATTTACTGGATCTTATGCAATTCATCCATTTTCTGGTAAGAAAATTCCAATATGGATTTCAGATTATGTGCTTGCAAGCTATGGAACAGGTGCAGTAATGGGAGTTCCAGCAGGTGATCAGAGAGATTTCGACTTTGCAAAAAAGTTTAAACTAGATATTCCAAATATTTTTGATCAGATTGATATTTCAAAATCAGCTTTTTCTGAAAAGACAGGATTTAAATTAATTAATTCAGAATTTCTTAATGGTCATGACTATGAAAGTTCGTTAGATATAATAATTAGTAAAATAGAGAATAAAAAAATTGGAAAATCAAAAATTCAATTTAAACTCAGAGATGCAATTTTTAGTAGACAAAGGTATTGGGGTGAACCAATTCCTATTTACTATAAAAATGATATACCAATAAATATTGAAGAAACTTTTCTCCCATTAAAGCTTCCTGAAGTAGATAATTTTTTGCCAACAAAAAATGGTGATTCACCATTAGGTAATTCTAATCAATGGGCATGGGATGAAAAAAATAATCAGGTAACTCATAATAGTAAAATTGATAATTTAAATGTTTTTCCAATTGAGCTTAACACAATGCCAGGTTGGGCTGGAAGTTCATGGTATTTCTATAGATATATGGATCCTAAAAATGATAATAAATTTATTTCAAGTGATTCCCAATCTTATTGGTCTGATGTTGATATATACTTTGGAGGAAGTGAACATGCAACTGGCCATTTACTTTACTCAAGATTTTATCAAAAATTTTTATTTGATCTAGATCTACTCCAAAAAGATGAGTATGCTAAGAAACTTGTTAACCAAGGAATGATTCTTGGAAACTCTGCATTTATTTATCGAAAGTCAGGTACTTCAGAATATTTCTCTAAGAATCTAATAAATAATATTCAAGTTGATAGAATCAGGATAGATATAAAATATGTAAACCAAGAAAATGAAGTTGACATAGAGACTTTAAAAAAAGAAGATAAAGATTTTAATAATGGATCTTTCAATTTTGATAATGGGAGATTTGAGTGTGTAAGAGAGCAAGAAAAAATGTCCAAATCAAAATTTAATGTCGTTAATCCTGATGAAATATGTGATCAATTTGGAGCAGATACATTAAGGATGTATGAAATGTTCCTTGGACCAATTGAGCAGTCCAAACCCTGGGATACTAGAGGTATTTCTGGAGTTTATTCTTTTTTGAAAAGATTTTGGAATCTTTTCTTTGAAGATGGTAAATTAACAATAACTAAAAATGAACCTTCTGAAGAATCCTTAAAATCACTCCACAAAACAATCAAAAAGGTTTCTGAAGACATTGAAAAACTTAGTCTGAATACATGTGTTAGCTCATTTATGATTTGCATAAATGAACTTAGTTCATTGAAATGTAATAACAAATTAATACTTGAGCAATTACTTATTTTAATATCTCCATTTGCTCCACATTTTGCAGAGGAACTTTGGAGTCAAATTGGGAATACAAAATCAATAATTGATGAAAAGTATCCTGAATTTGATAAAAAATACTTAATTGAATCTGAAAAGAATTATCCAGTTTCTTTTAATGGCAAGACAAAATTTACAATTAACTTGTCATTGGACTTGGATACTAATGAAATTGAGAAAATTGTCTTGTCTAACGAGAAAACAATATCAATATTGAACAACAACAAACCGAAGAAAGTTATTATTGTTCCTGGAAAAATTATAAATATAGTATTATGATAGATCCAATATATGAATCAGTTGGCTTTATAGCTGCAATTCTAACAACTACCGGATTTGTTCCACAAGTTTATAAAATATATAAAGAAAAAAATGCTAAAGGTGTCTCTCTAACTATGTATATAATTTTATTTATAGGTGTTTTACTTTGGTTAGTGTATGGTATTCTTATTGGAAGCCTTTCAATAATTATTGCTAATGGTGTTACAGCTATGCTTCAATTGCTCGTAATTATATTTAAGTTAAAAAATTGATAAATTTTTTTTCAATTAAATGGTTTAGTTAATTTTACAAAAAAATATATATGTATTATTTCGACTCAGCTTATTTTTTAATTCTAATACCATTTTTTATTTTAAGCGCATTTGTATCAAACAAGCTTAAATCAAAGTTTAAAAAATTCTCTCAACAAACTTTGTCTGCAAATTTATCTGGAAAAGAAATTGCTGAAAAAATGTTAAGTGATCATGGTATATATGATGTTAAAGTTATTTCTGTTAAAGGCCAATTAACTGATCATTATAATCCTCAAAAAAAAACTGTTAATCTTTCCACAAGTGTTTATAATGAAAGGAATGCTGCTGCTGCTGCTGTTGCTGCCCACGAGTGTGGTCATGCTGTCCAGCATGCTAAAGGTTATGAGTGGCTAAAAATGAGATCTATATTAGTTCCAATGGTTGGTATAACATCAAATCTTGCAGTCTGGATTTTATTTTTAGGAACTGTTTTAATGACTACTTCCCCTGTCTTAGGTCAAACAGCTATCAGTATTGGTATTTTTGGTTTTGCATCTGGAACATTATTTAGTTTAATAACACTACCCGTTGAATTTGATGCTAGCAAAAGAGCAATATATTGGCTTGAAAGAAAAAGAATTGTAAATCAAAGAGAGCTATCTCAATCTAAAGAAGCACTTAATTGGGCTGCAGGAACATATGTTGTAGCTGCTTTAGCATCAATAGCTAATTTGGTGTACATATGGATGAGATTTGGTAGAAGAAATTAACTTTTAAGATATTTTTCTATTGCCATTGCCATTGAAGGAGCTACTTCATTAGGTGCCTTGATATCAATTCTTAGGCTTTTAGCAATTGCAGCCTCTTCAGTTGTATTACCATAAACAGCAATAAGAGTTTTATTCTGTTTGAAATCAGGAAAATTTTTAAATAATGATTCTATACCTAATGGACTAAAGAAAACAAGTATATCGTAGTAAACATTACGCAAATCAGATAAATCGGAGACTAAAGTTTTGAATAACTGTGCTCTATCCCAAGAAATTTCAAATGAATCCAGTGTTCTTATAATATCAGGATTTAAACTACCAGAAGTAGGAACTAAGAATTTTTCTTTATTAAATTTTGTAAATATAGGCTCAAGATCCTTAAAATTATTATTACCAACATAAATCTTACGTTTTCTATAAACTACATACTTTTGAAGATAATATGCAACTGCCTCAGATTGACAGAAGTACTTGGTTTGATCAGGGACTTTAAACCTCATATCTTCTGTAATTCTAAAAAAATGATCAACGGCATTTCTACTGGTAAGAATAATATTTTGAAATTTTGAAAAATCTACTTTTTGTGTTCTTACTTCCTTAGCTGTTAAACCTTCTACGTGAATAAATGGCCTGTAATCAATTTTTATTTTATACTTTCTGATTAGCTTGGAGTAAGGGGAATTTTCAGAAGTAGGTTCTGGTTGAGAAATAAGTATGGTTTTAATACTCATATTTAATTAATTTGAGGAGGTAAAAGAATAAAACCATATCCAAGGGGCTAGTTTGAATGCACAAAGATACAAAATAAAATACATTACCTCCTTTAGATCAAGTTTTGTAAAATAACTTAAATAGTTTTTTGTTTGAAAAATAAAATGTAGTAAAATAAAAACTAAAAAGGAATACTTTAGATAATCGATATTATAGAAGGAATTTAATCTATATATAATTAAGTTAAAAAACATTAATAATCCAATTATAATATTGATTATAAAGTTTTTATAAAATATAAACTTAAGCCTATAATCTACAAACATTTCTAAAATATATCTAATAATGAGAAATCTTATGAATAGAGCTATTAAGATTATAGAATTGAAACTTAATAAACCAAGAGTCGTTTCATTGTTAAAATAATTTAAGTTTATGGTATCTCCTGAACCCCATATATTAAAATAACTAATAATTACTAGGTAAATAAGTAAAAAAAAGAATATGTAGAAATAGTGAAAATAGTTAATTAATGATGTTCCTGAGCTTGAAATACCGAGATCATCAGAATTATATGGTAATATAATATTACGAAAATGATAACCTACACTTCTAAATAAATAAACTAATTTTACTCTTTGGAATTTTTGTAATATATAAAAGATTAATAATATAATTAGAAAAAACAAACCAGTTAAATCTTGATTTTGAATCATATTAATTTTGACTTTAATAACAAAATTATGGAATAACTACTATAATAAATGAAATACAATAGTTTAATTATAATACCTACATACAATGAATCAGAGAATATAGAATTAATAATTAATAAAATTATTGATCTTGATAACTCCAATGATATTCTTGTTGTAGATGATAATTCACCTGACGGAACTTATGAAATTGTTAAAAAAATAAAGAGTTCTAATAATGAACGAGTATTTATAATTAAAAGAGAATCAAAATCTGGCTTAGGTTCTGCATATAAAGTTGGGTTTAAGTGGGCATTAGAAAAGAATTATAACTATATCTTTGAGATGGATGCAGATATGTCTCACAATCCTCGTGATATTAAAGATCTAAAAATTGAACTAATTCAAAATAAGTTTGATGTTGTTATTGGGTCAAGATATCTAAATGGAGTAAGTGTAGTTAACTGGCCTTTATCCAGAATATTTCTATCTTATTTTGCAAACTTTTATGTTAGGATTATTACTGGTATGCCTATTAAAGATGCAACATCTGGTTTTGTTGGGTATACAAATCAAGCACTAAGTTCCATCAAATTAAGTGAAGTTAAATTTAATGGATATGCATTTCAAATTGAAATGAAGTTTAAGCTTTGGAAAAAAAAATTTAAATTGAAAGAACATCAAATAATTTTTGTAAATAGAAAGTTGGGTAAATCAAAAATGAATCAAAATATAATATTTGAAGCAATTTTAGGAGTTATTAAATTAAAAATTAATTCTTTTTTCAAGTGATATGAGTAAGCTGTTAATAAAAAATCCAACAATAATTAATGAGGGAAAAAGATTCAGAAAAAATTTGCTTATTGATGGTGAAAAAATAATTTCAATCTCATCAAATATTAAAACTGACGTAAATACTGAAATTATTAATGCAGAAGGGCTAATACTTATTCCTGGGATGATTGATGATCAAGTTCATTTTAGAGAGCCTGGACTAACTCATAAAGGAAATATCTTTTCTGAGTCAAAAGCTGCTGTTGCAGGTGGTGTAACATCATATATAGAGATGCCAAATACAAATCCAAATACTACGTCAGTAGAAGAGTTTAATAAAAAGATTACTATAGCATCAAATGATTCATTCTCTAACTTCTCTTTTATGTTTGGAGGTACTAATGATAATATTGATGAAATTAAAAAATTAAACCCATCAGAGGTAGCAGGTATAAAACTCTTTCTTGGCTCATCTACAGGTAAAATGTTGATAGACAATGTTAGTTCAATAGAAAAAATTTTCTTATCTACATCTTTACCAATATCAGTTCATTGTGAAGATGAACAAATAATAAGAAATAACTCAAAAAAATATAAAGAAATATATGGTGAAGATATTCCTATTGAATATCACCCTGAGATCAGAAGTGTAGATGCTTGTTACAAAAGTTCAAAATATGCAACCGATCTTGCAAAAAAAACTGGTGCTAAGCTAAATGTATTCCATATTTCTACTCAGAAAGAACTTGATCTGTTTGAAAATAAACTTCCAGTTGAACAGAAGAAAATAACTGCTGAAGTTTGTGCTCATCATTTATGGTTTACGGATAAAGATTATAAAAAATTAGGATCAAAAATTAAATGGAATCCGGCGATAAAATCTCAAATTGATAAAAATTCACTTTGGAATGCTGTTAAAGAAGATAAAATTGATATAATAGCTTCAGATCATGCACCTCATACAGAAATTGAAAAACAAAATAGTTACTTTGATTGTCCGTCTGGTGGCCCGATGGTTCAACATACAATTATCTCTTTGCTTGAGGAATGTCCAAAACATGGAGTAAGTATTGAAAAAATTGTAGAAAAAATTGCTCACAACCCTTCAAAAGTCTTTAATATCAAAAAAAGAGGTTTTATTAAAGAGGGTTATTATGCTGATATAGTTCTGATAGATCCAAATTCACCAACCTTAGTCACAAAAAAATCACTACTTTATAAATGTGGTTGGTCACCTTTTGAAGGTATAACTTTTAGCTCATCCATACATACAACAATTTTGAATGGAAGAGTTGTGTTTTCTAATGGTAAGGTTAACAAGACTCCAAATGGTAAAAAACTCATTTTTGATAGATGAAAAAATATTTGTTAATTATAGTTTTATTTATAGGATGTTCTGATAATATTCCAGAAAATCTAATTAGTAAAGAAAAGATGGAAAATATTATTTTTGATATTATTTTCCTAAATGCATCTGGTGCTTTTGAATTTAAAATAGATAAAAACTTTTTGAGTGATGAAATTATATATAAAAAATATAATATAGATAGTATTCAATTATATGAAAGTGAGTTATATTATTCAAAAAACCCAAAGATTCACTTCGAGATATATGATAATGTACAAAAAAGGATTAATAAATCTTTGGATAGTATTAAAACCGCAAATAAATGAAAGAGTTTATAAATGAATTGAAGTGGAGAGGAATGTTACATGATATAATTCCTGGAACTGAGGAGCATTTAACTAAAAATAAAACTATAGGTTATATAGGTTTTGATCCGACTTCTGACTCTCTTCATATTGGCAGCCTAGTACCAATCTTTATACTAAAACATTTCCAAAATTCTGGTCATACTCCTATAGTTTTATTAGGAGGTGCAACTGGCATGATTGGTGATCCATCAGGTAAATCTGATGAAAGAAATTTACTTGATAAAAAGGTTTTAGACCACAATGAAAAAAAATTAACTAAACAATTTCAGAAATTCTTAGATTTTAGATCAGATAAATCTAATAAGGCCGTTTTGATTAATAATTATAATTGGATGAAAGAATTCTCAATTATAAATTTTTCTAGAGATATTGGAAAGCATATAACGGTTAATTACATGATGGCCAAGGATTCGGTTAAAAAAAGAATTTCAAAAGATACAACTCAGGGAATGTCATTTACTGAGTTTACGTACCAACTTATTCAAGGATATGATTTTCTCCATTTATACAAAGAAATGAACTGTATGCTACAAATGGGAGGAAGCGATCAATGGGGAAACATAACTACGGGAACCGAGTTGATTAGAAGAAAAGAAAATAAGAAGGTCTTTGCTATTACTTGCCCTCTAATTAAAAAATCAGACGGATCAAAATTTGGTAAGTCAGAGGGGGGTAATATTTGGCTAGATAAAGAAAAAACATCTGTTTATAAGTTCTATCAGTATTGGTTAAATATATCTGATGAAGATGCAGTTAATTATATCAAAGTTTTTACTTTTCTTAATAAGCAAGAAGTTGAAGATTTAATTGATAAACACCAAAAAGATAAATCAAAAAGACTTCTTCAGAACAAGATTGCAGACTCTATCACATCAATGGTTCATAGTGAAGATGATTTGAAGAATGCAGTTAAAGCATCTAAAGTCCTTTTTGGCAAATCAAGTAAAGAAGATTTAGAATCATTAGATGAGAATACTTTTAATGAGATTTTTGATGGTGTACCTAGTTCATCAATAGATTTTAAAGAACTTGCTAAAGGAATAAATATTGATTTTTTGTTGGCAAAGAATACTAATTTTTTAAAATCAATGGGTGAGGCCAGAAGATCTATAAAAGAAAATTCTATTTCTGTAAATAAAATCAAAGTATCTGAAAATACTGTAATCTCAAATAAAGATTTAATTAACAATAAATACTTACTTCTTCAAAGGGGACGAAAAAATTATTATTTAGTTATTGTTAAGTAATCATTTCATAAAAATTAATTTTTTTTTCAACTTAAGTTTAAATTGATTAATTCACTACATTGAAGTAATTATGAAAAAGTCTGACATAAAAATATTGTGTGTTGATGATGAGCCAGATATTTTAGAAATTCTGAAATATAATTTGTCAAACGAAGGATATAATGTTTCAACTGCAGCTGATGGAAAGTCAGCCATTGAAATGGCCTATAATATTAGTCCAAGCCTAATAATTATGGATGTAATGATGCCTAACATGGATGGAATTGAGGCCTGTGAAAAACTTAGGTCTGACGAAAAATTTAATGATACAATAATAATGTTTCTTACCGCAAGAGGAGAAGACTACTCCCATGTTGCTGCTTATGATGCAGGAGCTGATGATTATGTGACTAAACCTGTGAAGCCTAAAGTGCTTGTTTCAAAAGTTAAAGGTCTTTTAAGAAGATTAAAAAAAGTTATTGCCAAGGATATTAATGAGATAGTTTTTGATGATATTAAAATAGATAGGGAAAAGTATAAAGTTTATATATCAGATAATGTATTAAATCTTCCAAGAAAGGAATTTGAATTACTTTATCTTCTTGCTTCTAAACCTGATAAAGTTTTTAAGAGAGAAAAAATAATGGAGACAGTCTGGGGAAGTGAAGTTGTTGTTGGAGATAGAACAATTGATGTACACATAAGAAAATTAAGAGAAAAAGTAGGGGACAAGTATTTTAAAACTATTAAGGGTGTAGGATATAAGTTTGTTATTGAATAATGTCTTCTTTTTTTAAGCTTACATATAATCCACAAGCTTTTAGGACTTCTCTAGTAGTAACATTGTCCGCATTTGCCTTAGACCTTTTATTCTTCCAATTAATTATACCATCAAACATTGAGGGAATTAATGTTATAGTACTATCTATATTATACTATTTAATTCTTTTTTTAATTATACGGTATTCAATTGAAATATACATAAAGCTTTACTTAGAAAGAGGAGTTAAGAAAGTTTTAGATGAGTTAAATGAAGAAATTCTAAAAGATACTTATGATGAAAAAGATCTTGAAAAGTTAACTCTTAATTTGATTCAGAAAGCTAGAGAGAGGACCTCTGAAATAAATGTTTTAAAGGATCAAGAAAATTACAGAAGAGAATTCCTTGGAAATATTTCACATGAATTAAAAACACCCCTTTTTACCATTCAAGGGTATATTCTTACTCTTATTGAGGGAGCTATGAAAGATAAGAATGTTAGAGAAAAATATCTTAAGAGAGCAGCAAAAGGAGTTGAAAGATTAATTGCAATTGTTAAAGATTTAGATCTCATTACACAATTTGAATCAGGTATTAAAACTGTTGATAAAACAGATTTTAATGTTTTTGATTTAATTGATAATACATTTGAATTAATGGAATTTGAATCTGAAAAGAATACTACTTCATTAAAATATGATAAAGATTACTCTGAGCCCATTTTTGTTAATGCTGATCAAGAAAGAATTTTGCAAGTTCTAACTAATCTTGTTGTAAACTCATTGAAATATGGAACAAATAATGGTTATACTAAAGTTTCTGTTGAAGAGTTTGATAATGATAAGATAATAGTAAAAGTCGCTGATAATGGTGAAGGGATTGATGAACAACATCTTCCTAGACTATTTGAAAGATTCTATAGAATTGATAAAAATCGTTCTAGAAAAAAAGGTGGATCTGGTTTAGGTCTTTCAATTGTAAAGCATATAATTGAAGCTCATCAAGAACAAATATTTGTTAAGAGTAAGCTTGGTGTAGGTACTGAATTTTCCTTTACCCTTCAAAAATCAAATTTTGAATAATTTGAAATGTAGAAAATGAAAAAAGATGATTTTTTTCAAAGGGTTTACCATGTAGTTAAGAGAATACCTTACGGTAGAGTTACAACTTATGGTTTAATTGCAAAGTACCTAGGATCTTCTTCAAGTGCTCGAACAGTTGGTTGGGCATTAAACGCTAGTCATAATGACTCTTCAATACCTGCCCATAGAGTTGTGAATAGAAAAGGACTTCTAACAGGTAAACATCATTTTAAAGGTTTTGAATTAATGCGACAATTATTAGAGAGTGAAGGAATAATAATAGAAGATGATAAAGTATTAGATTTTGAACAAAAGATTTGGACCCCTAAATAATTAGTATTTTCTTGGGTTTTTTAAGTTATTACTTACTAGTATATTTGTATTAAGTTTTATGGAGCTATCAAAAAAAAATATTTCAAAAACTCTTGAAAAAATTAATATATCAGGCTCAGATGATAATATAGTTTCATCTGGAGTTCTAAAAAATATTCAAGTTTTTGGTGATCAAGTTGATATTGATCTCTCATTAAGTAATCCAACTCTTCAGGCAAGAAAAAAGCTTGAAGTAGATATAATGAAAATTATTCATAATGAGATTTATGAAAAAGCTAAGATAAATATCAATACTAAAATTGAAAAAGCACCTGCTAAAATCTCATCACAATCGAAAAAAATTTCTGGTGTTGACTCAATTATTGCAGTTTCATCAGCAAAAGGTGGAGTAGGTAAATCTACTTTAACAATTAATCTTGCCGCCTCTCTTGCAAAAAAAGGATGTAAAGTAGGAATATTAGATGCAGATATTTATGGTCCTTCAGTCCCAACAATGATGGATGTTGAAGGATATGTCCCTAAGTCAATAAAAGTTAATGAAGAGTCAAAGATTGATCCAATTGAAAGTTATGGTGTAAAAATTATGTCAATTGGGTTTTTCACGAAGCTTGACCAGGCTGTTGTCTGGCGAGGTCCTATGGCTTCGAAAGCTCTAAACCAAATGATTTTTGATACTAATTGGGGTGAGCTTGATTTTCTTTTTTTAGATCTTCCTCCAGGCACTGGGGATATTCATCTAAGTCTGGTTCAATCACTTCCTATTACAGGATCTATTATTGTTAGTACTCCTCAGAATGTAGCTCTTGCAGATGCTAGAAGAGGAATAAAAATGTTCCAGCAGGATAGTATATCAGTTCCAATTCTTGGCTTGGTTGAAAATATGGCATATTTTAAAACAGAGGACTCAGAAGAGAAGCATTATATTTTTGGAGAAGCAGGAGTTAAATATCTTTCAAAGGATTTAAATATTAATTTTTTAGGAGAGATACCCTTAATTAAAAGTTTAAGAGAAGCCTCTGATTTTGGTAGGCCTGCATCACTGCAAGAATCAACTGAAGCTTCAAAAATCTTTGATGATATCTCCAAAAATGTAGTTGAACAATTATTAATAAGAAATAAAGAATTACCACCCACTAAAATTGTAGAAATTACTAATTTAGTAGGGTGTTCAGCAATTAAAAAATAATGTCAAAACTTGAAAACAAAATCTTAGAAGCATTAGATGAAATTAGGCCCTATTTGGTTAAAGACGGAGGTGATATCTCTCTTTCCTCTATTAATGGCAAGAAAGTAAAGGTAAAACTTCATGGAGCTTGTGCCGACTGTACGGTAAATCAAATGACTTTAAAAAACGGGGTAGAGACTACGATCAAAAAATATGCACCCGAGATAGAAGTTGTTGAATCTGCCCTTCCTCTATCAAAATGATAAAAACTGATATACTAATTATTGGTGCTGGTCCTACGGGGTTATTCGCAGTATTTGAAGCTGGCCTATTAAAAATGAAATGCCACGTCCTTGACTCTCTAACACAGCCAGGTGGCCAACTTATTGAATTATATCCCAAAAAACCTATCTATGATATACCAGGATATCCAGAGATAATCGCAGGTGATTTAATTGAAAATCTTCTAGAACAGATTGAGCCTTTTTCTCCTACATACACTTTAGGAGAAACTGCTGAAGGAATTGAAAAGCTTAATGATGGATCATTCATTGTTTCAACGGACAAAAAGACTAAAATAAATGCTAGTGTTATAGCAATAGCTGGAGGCCTTGGAACCTTTACTCCTAGAAAACCTAATATTTCTAATATATCTGATTATGAAGAAAATGGTGTTCTCTACATGGTCAAGGACCCTAATGATTTTAGTGATAAAAATGTTTTGATTGCAGGTGGAGGCGACTCTGCTCTTGATTGGACAATACACTTATCTGAAATTGCTAAAAAAGTAACTTTAGTTCATAGAAGAAATGGATTTAGGGGAGCTGATGAATCTGTAGCAAGGGTTCAGGAATTAAAAAATTCTGGAAAAATTGATGTTATAACTCCAGGTCAAGTAATACAACTTCATGGAGAAAAATCTTTAGACTCTGTTTCGATTGATATGGACGGAGAAGTCAAAACTTCTAAAGTTGACTTTTTCATCCCCCTGTTTGGACTTATCCCTAAGCTTGGTCCAATTAAAGATTGGGGACTTAATATTGAAAATAATGCAATAAAAGTTAATAATAGTTTGGATTATCAGACCAATATTGATGGTATTTATGCTATTGGAGATGTTAATACATATCCAGGAAAACTCAAATTAATACTCTCTGGTTTTCATGAAGCTGCAGTGATGTGTCATAGTGCTTATTCTAAATTAAATCCTGGCAAGAAGAACATTCTCAAGTACACAACAGTAAGTGGTGTGGAAGGATTTGATGGATCAAAAAAAGAAGCAAAAAAGTCACAAATAAAAAAGATTGATTAGATCTTGTTTATGAAGTTATTAAATGGATCCTTAAATTCAACTCCGTTATTTGTCCTCATTATTGTCAACCTATCAAAACTTTCAAGTCCCCATAACAAGAATTCAATAAAGAAAGGTTTATCCTTTTTATCAATGTCTGGAATAAATTTGTTTAATAGAGAATCTGCATCTTTAACTTTATTAAGAATTGATTCGTAATCCTTATTACTTAAATCATCTCTAAGAATTACTTGATTGACTGTAAACCATTCTAGAATAGAATCATAAACTGATATTTCATCCTGTTTTGTGAGTTTCTCAATTTTTGGAAAATATTCTATAAATAATGTCTTTACAGCCTCTGATATTAAATTATAGGAAACCTGCTCAGCTCCTTCTTCCTCTCCTTCATAAACAAGCTCAACTTTACCATTTATTGAAGAGATAATTGAGTTAAAATCAGACATTCTAATTGTTGTTATTTCTTCTTTATTGATTAACATTCTTCTTTCTGCAGAGCTAACTAGGTTTTGTAAACTGGTAATACTCATTCTAGCACTTACTCCACTTTTTTTGTCCACTAACTCACTCTCTCTTGCTTCAAAACATACTTGTTCAATAATATCTCTTGCAATCTCTGGTATATGAATCTTTGAAATAGTTTCAGAATTCAATTTTGACTCTTGACTTGTAATTGTTTTTGCAATTTCTACAGACTCAGGATAATGAGTTAAAATCTGTGAACCAATTCTATCTTTTAATGGCGTAACTATACTTCCTCTGTTTGTATAATCCTCTGGGTTAGAGGTAAAAATAAATTGAATATCAAGGGGAAGCCTAACCTTGAATCCTCTTATTTGAATTTCTTTTTCTTCAAGAATGGAGAATAAAGATACTTGAATTCTAGGTTGAAGATCCGGCAGCTCATTTAAAACAAAAATACATCTGTGGGCTCTAGGTATTAAACCAAAATGAATTACCTCTTCATCAGAATACGATAACTTGAGATTAGTAGCTTTGATTGGATCTATATCACCTATTAGGTCAGAAACAGTTACGTCAGGTGTTGCAAGTTTTTCGTAAAACCTTTCACTCTTATGAATCCAGTCAATCTTTGTATTATCTCCATCTGATTTTATTTTTTCTAAAGAACTTTTGAAGATGGGATTTAAAGGATCATCATTTGTATCAGAATCTTTAACAATAGGAATCCACTCGTCTAATAGTTCTATACAAGTTCTAGCAAGTTTTGTTTTTGCTTGACCTCTTAGACCAAGAAGATTGATACTATGATTGGATAAAAATGCCCTTTCTACACTGGGTATAACTGTTTCCTCATACCCAATTAATTCAGAAAAAACATTTTTACCATTTAGTAAATTTGATCTAAGATTATCAGTTATTTCTTGGTTCAAAGTTTTTGAGTGGTAACCACTCTTTTTTAATTCTCCTATTGTTTTGTATTTAGGTTTTTTCATTATCTCAATTTTTGTCTTCTATTTTTGTCATAATCTTCAAAAATCATTTCACTCAAACCCTCAAGACCTGTGTAAAATGCTTTACCGTTATTTACTTCAGAGAATTTTTTTACAAATGTCTGGAGATATGGATCACTGGCAATCATAAAAGTAGTTATTGGAATATTATTCTTTTTTGCTTGCCTGGCCCTATTATAGCATTGATCCAAAATGAAGTTGTCAAGTCCAGCACTATTCTTGTAAAAGCCATCTTTAGTAAACATACAGCTTGGTTTTCCATCAGTTATCATAAATATCTGTTTATTGTTATTTTTTCTCTTTCTAAGTATATCAAAAGCTAGGTCAAGTCCAGCAACTGTGTTAGTGTGATAAGGACCTACCTTTAGATATGGGAGATCTTTGATACTTATTGGTCTTGCTTCATCTCCAAATGATAAAATATCAATAGTATCTTTTGGAAATTTGGTTTTAATATATTCAACCAATGCCATAGCAACCTTTTTTGCTGGTGTGATCCTATCTTCACCATAAAGGATCATGCTGTGACTTATATCAATCATAAGTACAGTACTCATCTGTGAATTATGATTTGAATTCCAAACAACTAAGTCATCCTTCTTTAGACTTAAATCATTTTCACCTGAAGATATTATAGCATTTTTTAGACTTTCAGTTAACAAAATTCTATCAAGCGGGTCACCAAATTCGAAATCTTTAATATTCAGATTTTCATCACTTCCAGAAGATGAATATTTCGTCTTATGATTACCTTTTTTGGTTTTTTTAAGGTTTCCAAATAAGTGTTTAAGAACATGCTTCCTTAGAAGTCTCTCTGTTTTAGAGCTAATCTTAATACTATCTCCATTTGCTGAAATTTCTTTCCTTACATATCCTTTTTTTAAAAGATCATTAACGAAATCATCAATTGTATAATTTTCATCGGTCAGTTTATATTCTTTATCAAGTTCTCTTAGCCATTCAATAGCTTCATCAAAATCACCAGATGTATGAATGATTAGTTCTTTAAAAATATTAAATAGCTTTTCAAAGGGTGATAGCGAAGGTTCTTGAAAAGAACTGAATTTAAAAGCTGACTTTTTCAAATTAATATACTTTTAGTAAATCCAAATTAAACAAATAATATTCATCCTGGAGTTTATCTTTACTATATTTAAAGGATTTTTAACAATATTTAAATGGTTGAGCATGATTTTATTTGTTCTGATAGTTTTGAGTCTAGTGGAATAGTTGAGTGGAATTCTCCAAGTAATATTGCTCTTGTTAAGTATTGGGGTAAAAAACAAAATCAAATACCTCAAAATCCATCTATCAGTTTTACACTATCTAATTGCTATACAAATACTGTAGTTGAATTTAAACCAAAAAAAAATACTCAAAATGAAATACATTTCAAATTTGATGGAAAGGAAAATCAAGATTTTGAAAAAAAAGTAAATACTTTTATTAAAAGTATTGACAAGTATTTTGGATTTCTAAAAAATCATGATTTATACATAAACTCAAAAAATAATTTTCCACATAGTAGTGGAATTGCATCTTCTGCATCTTCTATGTCAGCTTTGGCATCATGTTTAGTAGATATTGAATCTCAGATTACAAGTAATGACAATGATTTTAATCTTAGAAAGAAATCATTTATATCTAGACTAGGATCCGGAAGTGCATCTAGGAGTATTGAAGGTCCAGTAACACTTTGGGGGAAAACACATGCTTTTAAAGAAAGTTCAGATTTATATGCTGTGAATATTTCACATGAAGTTGATAAAATATTTCATGATTATAATAATACAATATTGATAATTGATCCTGGTCAGAAAGTGATTTCAAGTTCTTTAGGACATGAGTTAATGAATAAGAACCCTTTTTCTAAAAAAAGATTTGAAATTGCAAAAAATAATACTGAAAGACTAAAAGATATTTTAAAATCAGGTGAGTTAGATGACTTCATTACTATTACTGAATCAGAAGCATTAATGATTCACTCATTAATGTTGACATCTGACCCATACTATATCCTTATGAAGCCAAATACTTTAGAGGCAATTTATAAAGTATTAGAATTCAGGAGAGAGACTAAACTTCATTTAAGCTTTACATTAGATGCAGGTTCCAATGTCCATTTATTATACCCTAAATCTGAGGCTGAAATAATAACAAAATTTATAGATAATGAACTTCTTGTATTATGCAAGTCTAAATCTTGTATTCATGATCATCTAGGAAATGGTGCCACAAAAATCAGATAATGGATAATAAAAAATTTTATTCAAAAGTTTTACTATTTGGCGAATATGGAGTTTTATCAAACTCTAATGCATTATCCATTCCTTTAGAAAAATTCTATGGTTATTTAAATAAATCAGATTTTTTAAATAATGACGAGAAGATTTCAAATTCTAATATTCTCCAGTTATATGAATTTATGATTGATTTAGACATTGAAGATAAAATTGATTTTAATTTCTTTAAAAATGACATAGATAAAGGGTTACACTTTGTTAGTAGCATACCTATTGCTTCAGGTTTAGGAAGCAGTGGTGCTCTTATTGCATCAGTTTTTGATTCATATCAAAAAAAAGATAATATTAATTTAAATGTGGAAGAGATAAAAAATCTATTGTCAATTATTGAATCAAAATTTCATGGAGAGTCTTCTGGTCTTGACCCATCTGTTTCACTATTTAATAGTCCAGTATTTTATTCCAATAAGCAAATCAAATTGATAGATAAAATTCATTATAAAAACTTTACGATTTATATAATGGATAGTAAAATAAACTCTTCAACAAAGAAAATGATTGAGGTATTTCAAAATAAAATGAATGAAATTGAATTTAGATATTTCTTTGAAAATAAATATATTATTAATACCAATGAGTGTATTGAATACCTTCTTAATGGTTCAGACTTATTCAAAGAAACTTTAAAACAATTATCAGAAAATACACTTAATAATTTTAAGGAAATGATTCCAAATCAATTAATAAATATCTGGGAAAATGGACTTAAAAGTGATTCATATTATATGAAGCTTTGTGGATCAGGGGGTGGAGGTTTCTTCTTGTTATTTGATTTTAATAACCAAATAAACTCCAGTCTGTCTGACTTTAATTTATATCAGGTTTAATAAAATGTATAACGTTATAATTTTATTTGGTGTTAGTGGTTGTGGAAAGTCTCTAATAGGAAATCAATTATCAAAAGATTTACAATTCGAATTTATAGAAGGAGATGATTTCCATTCAAATGAAAATATTGAAAAAATGAAAAATAATATTCCATTAAATGATGATGATAGAGAGGTATGGCTTGATCAAATTAATAAAGAGCTTAATAAATTAAGAAATAAAAATGTTGTTATTGCATGTTCTGCTCTAAAAGAGATATACAGAAAAAGACTAGTTAAAGGTATAGTAGCTAAGATAGATTGGTTTTGTTTAAAAGGAACTTTTGATCTTATAGAAAAAAGGCTTGATAATAGAGGTGATCATTATTTTAAGTCAACATTGCTTAAATCTCAATTTGATATAATTGAATATCCTGATTATTGTACATTTATAGATATCATTGAAACCCCTGACAAGATCGTTGAAATAATTAAATCTGCATTGTAAATGAGTGATTTTGGAATAATTGGAATAGGAAGAATAGGAACTAGTATGGCAAGAAATATGTCATCAAAAGGTATTATAGTTTCACTATATGATAATAGTCATAATTCTTTAGATAATTTAAAAAGTAATTATCCAGAGTTAGAGGCATCTTTAGTTTTTGATGATATTAATAAATTTATAAGCTCAATTTCCAAACCAAGAAAAGTTTTAGTTCTGGTTCCTTCAGGGCCTGCACTAGATGAAGTTATTTCTCTTTTAATGCAACATCTTGAATCTAATGATATTTTGATAGATGGAGGTAATACAAATCCGAATGTTAGCTCTAAGAATCATCAAACTATTAAATTAAAAAACTTTTTATATCTAGGTATGGGAGTTTCAGGAGGAGTTAAAGGAGTTCTTGAGGGACCTTCAATAATGATTGGAGGAGATACTAATGCCTTTGATCAAGTCAAAAATATCTTTTCTCAAATAACATCTAAAACAATTAATGGTTCAAAAAGTTTTGAATTCTTTGGAGATTCAAATCAAGGCCATTTTATTAAAATGATTCATAATGGTATAGAATATGTTGAGATGCAGCTTATATCTTCAATTTATTATCTAATGATAAACTCTAAAAAATATTTGTATGATGATATTGCAAAAATTTTTAAAAAATGGAATGATATAGATTTAAACAGTTACCTGTTAGAAATATCTTTACTAAAACTTACTGAAAAGACAGGTGACAGTTATCTGTTAGATAGAATTGATGATAACGCTGATGATAATGGTACTGGAAGATGGATGTTAAAACATGCAATTGATCTTGGATGTTCAGTTAATATGCTAAATTCAGCAATCGACTCAAGGTTTATTTCTAATAATAACATTACAAGATCAAAGGCCAATAAAATAATAAAAGAGGATAAAAAAGAATATGATATAGATTTTGAATCATTAGCTAATGCATATAGATTTTGTAGACTAATAAATTATTTTCAAGCTTTTTTATTAATAGATTCTGCAAATAAAAGTTATGGATGGAATATCAGTATTTCAAATGCACTAAATGTATGGTCAAATGGAAGTATTATTAAATCAAAACTTATCAATAAATTACTTAGTGATTATTCAGTTGATAATATTCTGGATGATAAAAATATATTTAATAATCTTAATGAACTTAAACCTGGATTAATTGATATTTTAAATACATCATTAATAAATGATGTTTCGCTTCCATGTTTTAATGAAGCATTAAATTATTTTAATCAGATTTCAAACTCTTCTCTAAGTACTAAGCTAATTCAAGCTCAAAGAAACTATTTTGGATCTCATGAAATAAAAATTAACTAAATGAGTATTTATCTTTCATTGATTATCGGTATTTGTCTTTTACTTGTTCAAGTAATAAAATTTAGATTTTCTCCATTTATTTCATTACTAACATCATCAATTGTAATTGGTCTTCTTTCAGGTCTTGATGGTGAAATAATAATAAATAATATTCAACAAGGAATGGGCAGTACACTTGGATATATTGCAGTAATAGTTGGTCTTGGAGCTATGTTTGGTGCCATACTTGAATCAACTGGTGGTGCAAAAGAAATCACTAGATATCTCTTAAATAAGTTTGGTGAAAAGAAATCTCAGTGGGCGTTACTAATTAGTGGTTTTTTTATCGCAATTCCTGTATTTTTTGATGTAGCATTTATAATTCTTTTGCCTGTAATTTATTCAATTCAAAAGAAGTCAAATAAATCTTTAGTTTATTACGCTCTTCCTCTACTTGCAGGTTTAGCAGTAACTCATGCTTTTATTCCTCCTACTCCTGGACCTGTTGCTGTTTCTCAAATTCTTGGAGCTGATCTAGGCTACGTAATGTTATTTGGTTTAATTGTTGGTATACCATCAGCTATTTTATCTGGAGTAATTTTTACAAATTTCATAACATCTAAAATTGATTTTAATTCTAAAGTAGTTTTTGATACTGAAAAATTAGAAGTAAATACTACTCCAAGTATAAGATCAGTCATACTAATAATACTCCTGCCACTTATTCTAATTATTTTTAGATCTCTACTAGATACTGGAATACTGAGTATAACTAATGAAACAGTATCTGAATTTATTAAGTTTATAGGTCACCCATTCTCTGCTCTAATAATTGCCAACATAATTGCATGGTATTTTCTTGGAATTAGACTGGGTATAGATAAAAAGAAATTAGAGAAAATTGTTTCAAAGTCATTTGCGCCAGCAGGAGCTATAATATTAATAACTGGTGCAGGTGGGGTATTAAAACAAATCTTGATAGAATTAAATATTGGTGAATTATTAGCTCAAAATATTTTTAGTTCATCTGGGTTAATTTTAGTAGCATCTTTTTTATGTGCAGTTTTTATAAGAGTTCTTCAAGGTTCTTCAACAGTTGCAATGATAACATCAGCTAGTCTTGTATCTCCATTATTAATAGATAAAATAAATGATCCAATTTCTCTAAGTCTTATTGTAATCTCAATTGCATCAGGAGCTTCAACTTTTTCACATGTAAATGATAGTGGATATTGGCTTGTAAATCAATATCTGGGACTTTCAATGAAAAAAACATTTTTATCTTGGACACTTATGACATTAATTTTATCTATTTCAGGTTTAACTTTTACTCTTATACTTAGTTTGATTTTTTAAACCATTGATTTTTAAGTGTTTGATATTTTTTTTAAATTGAAAAAAAAAATTATGAAAAAATTTTTATTAACACTTCTTGTTTTAACAGGATTTCAATTAAACTCCCAAATAACAATTGGTGGTGGAGGAAACTCAATAAGCACCAATGTTCCTACCGCTACAATATTTATAAATGGTGAAATTTATGGTCAAGGATCTGTTTCAGGAATTAAGATTGCAAAAAATGACTGTATTCAAGTTGATGTTCTAGCTGACGGTTACATTCCTAAATCCGCAAAATTTTGTAGACAAAAGGGTTTACCCAAAATGAAAAAAAGTGAATATTTTGAATTAGACGTAGATAGTTCGTTTGAAGCTTCATTTGAAACTGATTTTGCAAATAATGATATAAGTATTAACCCTAGGGGTTCTGATTTAGATAGAATATGGACTAATGCTGTTAGATTAGTTGTAGAAAATTTTGATGCTTTAGAGGTTAATGATAATGAAGTTAAATATTTAAGAACATCCTGGGTGATTAACACATATGAGGCTTTTACAATTAGAACTAGATTAATTGCAAGGGTTACAGATGAAAGTCCATTAGAGATGAAATTTAAAATTGTTTCTGAAAGAGCAAGTGGAAGAGCAAGTGCAAGAGAAGATGAAAAATTTAGAGAATGGGACAGAGTGCTAAGAAGATATCAAGGACTGATTGAAGAAATTCAAAGCAGGCTATGATAAAAAAATTTTTAGCATTATTAATTATTTCTTGCTTAACATCTTGTGCAACTTTTTCTCCAATACCTCTTTTAGGAGATTTAGAAATGGATTTTCCAATTGAAGATCCTGATAATATTTCAGAAGGTACAGTTCAAGTTCATTCATTGGAAATGTCAGTAGGTCAGTCCATAGGAATTGATGAAAATTTTTCAACTGGACTTAGCTTTGGGATTAGACAGAGCGCATATTATGAGGCTGAATTTGCCGACTCAAATGCAATAATAAATGCAAGAGGTGGAAAAGAACTTGATATGACTGCTAGAATTAATCACAGCTTAAGATATTATCTTAATGGTTGGGACTATAGCTCTCCATTTGCTGAGATAAGATCTAATATTCTTGAAGGTGGAGCTGATAATCTGAAAACAAGATTTGGTTTTAATATCACAAATCTTAGACTAGGATATGAGTGGGATAATGGTGCTGCTGTTTTTTTAGATAAAAAAATTGGCAGGTCATCATTTGAAAAGTTTTACGAGCTTAATTTTCCAAACTTTGTTAGTTTTGGATTCAGAATACCTATTTTAAAGGGGGGTACATTAAGAGGTTACTAATATTATATTATTTTGACGCTATATATATTGTAGAAGCACCATAAAGTTTTTTTCTTGTTTCAACTTTTTTAAAACCTATTTTTTTAAGTATTTCAAAAAATTTTTTTCTAGGAGGAAAGTTTTTCGTAGAATCTAATAAATAAAGGTATGCTTTTGTTTTTCTAGAAAAGATAAAAGCAATTATAGGAATATATATGGTGGTAATTAGTGAATAAAGTAATTTAATTATTCGATTTTCTGGAATTGAAGTTTCAAGGATAATAAGTTTTCCATTATTTTTTAAAACTCTGTAACTTTCACTTAACCCCTTAGTAAGATTAGTAAAGTTTCTAACTCCATACCCTATAGATATGATATCAAATTGGTTATCATCAAAAACTAGATTCTCGGCTTCGCATGTTTTTAAATTAATATTATTAATATTTAGCTGATCAATTTTACTGTGAGCAATTTTAAGCATATTCTCTGATACATCAACTGCCTCAATAATTGAACCTTTTATTTTACTAAGCTTTATTGCAATGTCCCCTGTACCTGTTGCAATATCAAGAATTTTTTTTGGAGATGAATCTATTGCAATTTCAACTATTTCTTCTTTCCATTTAGAATGATTTTTAAAAGTCATCAAATCATTCATAAAATCATACTCATTAGAAATTGATTCAAAGATATTTTTGATGTATAAGAAATTAGATTTTTCGTTATTTCTCATTTTATCTGATTGAACCTATATATGAAGCAATTGAATCAACTCCATGCTCATGTAGATTCTTTATGAATGCAGATCCAATTATCGCTCCCTTTGAATATTTTACGACAGTATTAAATGTCTGATTGTTTCCAACTCCAAAACCAATTATTCTGGGAGTTTTTAGATTCATTTTTTCAATTCTTTCAAAATAATTTATTTGCTCGGGGCTAAAAGAATTTTTTGATCCAGTAATACTAGAAGAGCTTACCATATAGATAAAACCATTAGATATAGAGTCAATCTTTTCAATTCTTTCATCTGAAGTCTGTGGAGCTATTAAAAACATGTTGTAAAGATGATTTTCTTCAAATATTGATTTATAGTTTGCTTCATAATAGTCAATTGGTAAATCAGGAATGATTAATCCATCAATTCCAATTTCATTACATTTTTTGCAAAAGTTTTCTACACCATACTGAAGGATAGGGTTAAAATATCCCATTATTATTAGAGGAATTGAAATTTTATCTCTAATTCCTTTTAGTTGATCAAATAAGACATTGGTGTTCATTCCATTTTTAATTGCCTTTGAAGAGCTATCTTGAATTGTAGGCCCATCAGCAAGTGGATCACTAAAAGGTAGTCCTATCTCTATCATATCAACACCAGATTCCTGAAGCTTAAAAATAATATCAACTGTATCATCTAAACTAGGATATCCTGCTGTAAAATATATTGACAACAGTTTGCCTTCTTCTTTTAATTTTTTGTCAATTCTATTCATTATAATTTAAAATAATCAATGTAAGTATTCAAGTCTTTATCTCCTCTTCCAGAGAAGTTAACAACAATTATATCATTTGGTTTAAAATCTAAATACTTAAATGCAGCAAATGCATGAGCAGTTTCTATTGCAGGAATAATCCCTTCTAGTTTAGAGACTTCTAATCCTGCTAGCATAGCATCACTATCTGTTATCGACATAAACTCTGCTCTTTTGTTTTCTAATAAATGTGCATGAAGTGGACCAACACCAGGATAATCTAAGCCAGCTGATATGGAGTAAGGCTCAACTATTTGCCCATCCTTGGTTTGCATTAAAAGAGTTTTACTTCCATGAATAATTCCAGTTTTACCAAGAACTGATGTAGCAGCACTTTTACCAGACTCAACACCTTCACCAGCTGCTTCAACTGAAATAATTTTTACTTTCTCGTCTTCTAAATAATTATAATATAATCCAGCTGCATTACTTCCTCCTCCAATATTAGCTATTAAATAATCCGGGCTATCAGTTCCTTCTTTTTCAATTAACTGAGACTTTATCTCTTTAGAAACGATTGATTGAAATTTGGCAACCATATCAGGATATGGATGAGGACCAACAACTGATCCAATTATATAGTGAGTTGTAATAGGATTATTAATCCAATCTCTAATAGCCTCATTTGTAGCATCCTTGAGAGTTTTGCTCCCAGATTCAGCTGCAACAACACTTGCTCCCAGCATTTTCATTCTAGCAACATTAGGAGCTTGTCTTTTTATATCAATAGCTCCCATATATATTACACATTCAATTCCTGCTAATGCACAAACAGTAGCGGTGGCAACTCCATGTTGACCAGCACCTGTTTCAGCAATAATTCTTTTCTTTCCTAATCTTTTAGCTAGTAAAATTTGACCAACAGTATTATTTATTTTATGAGCTCCTGTATGGCACAAGTCCTCTCTTTTAAAGTATATTTTACATTTATATTTCTCTGACATTCTTTCTGCAAAATATAATGGAGTTGGTCTTCCTACATAGTCCTTTAAAAGGTTATTATAATCTTTCTGAAAATCAGTATCGTTTATAATCTTGTTATAGTTTTTTTCTAATTCTTCAAGGTTTGGAAATAGCATTTCAGGTACAAAAGCACCTCCATAATTTCCATAAAACCCTTTTTTATCAACTGTATACTTCATTTTTAATTGTTTTTATAAATGTTTTTAATTCATCAATTTTTTTCAAATAGTTGTCGTCTTCAAATTTACTATTTACATCTATGCCATAGACAGGAAGATCCATTTTTAAAAGATCAAATAGCGCATCGATAGAGTGAAGCCCTATACCACCACTAATAAAGAAATCCTTTTTTAAATTATATTTTTTTAAATTTTCCCAGTTAAATGACTTACCAGTTCCTCCAGGAAGTTCTGATTTTGAGTCAAATAAAAACATGTCACAATAGTTTTCATAATTTTTTAAAACACCAAAATCAAACTCGTCATCAATTCTAAATGACTTAATAACTTGAACCCCACTATCTAATATTTTTTTACAAAATTCTGGTGACTCTTCTCCATGTAATTGAACACAAGCTAAATCATGTTCTAATACTTTGTCAATTACAGCATTAAAATTTGAGTTAAAAAAAACACCAGTTTTTTTTATTTCAGATTTAAGGTCTGGGGTTTTAGTCTTTACAAACCTTACAGATTTTTCCCAAAAAATATGACCGATGTAATCAGGATTTAATTCAGCTACTTGCTGAATATTTTTATCATCAAATAATCCACAAACTTTAAATTTCATTTTCAACTTCTTTAATAAAATTATATGCTTCCTCCATTGGATCATTACTCTTCATAAAATTTTCACCAATTAAAAATCCTTGATAGCCAACTTCTCTAAGTTTTAGTATTGATTCAACCTTACTAATACCACTTTCAGATATCTTAATAAATTCATCAGGAATCTCTTTATACATTTCAATACTGTTATTTAAATCGATCTCTAAAGTGTCAAGATTCCTATTGTTAACACCAATTATATCAATATCTTTTCCTGATATTTTTTTCAATTCTTCATATGAGTGTACCTCAACTAATACTTCAAGACCCAGGCTCTTGGCTAAGGAACTAAAATTCAAAATATCATCTGAAGTAAGAATTGATGCAATTAATAATATTGCGTCAGAACCAATTGATTTAGCTTCAAATATTTGATATTCGCTAATTATAAATTCTTTTCGTAAAATAGGAATCTCTGCAAAATATCTTATTTCAATGATATCCTTAATATCTCCATCAAAATATTTCTTATTTGTAAGAATTGATAGTCCAGCAGCTCCTGCATCTTGATATCCTTTAACAACTTCAGAAATAGTTGATTTGTAATTTATATTAGCATTGGAGGGAGATCTTCTTTTAAATTCACATATTATTCCACTAGAACTTTTTAATATAGACTCTTTAAGAGAAATACATTTTCGAGAAAAAAGAATATTATCTTGCAAAACAGATATTGGTATTTTTGAAGATAAATTATCTATCTCATTTTTTTTATCAGCAACAATCTTATCTAAAATTTTCATTTCATTAATTCAATAAGTTTCTCAAAACATCTTAATGCACTCTTACTTTTAATAGATTCCTTAGCAATTTCAAAAGCCTCAATAATTGAAACATTTTTTGACAGTGAAATAGCCATTGAAGCATTTGCGCAAACAACATTTTCTTGTTCATTGGATCCAATTCCATTAAGAACACTCATAAAAATCTTTGATGATGATTCGACATCCTTTCCTCCTTTAATTAAATCTGCATCTATATTGTCTAGATTAAAATCCTTAGATTCTAAAATAAATTCATTTGATCTAGAATAGACTTTAGTATTTCCTGTTAGAGAAATCTCATCATATCCATCTAAAGCATGAATTATATTATATTCAATATTAGTATTCTGGTAGAGGTAGTTATAAATTCTTGCAAGTTCTAAATTGTATACACCAACCATCTGTTTTTTTGGCATAGATGGGTTAACCATTGGGCCTAGCATATTAAAAAATGTTTTTAATCTAAGTTCTTTCCTAACTGGAGCTACATTTTTCATTGCAGGATGAAATAATGGAGCATGAAGAAAACAAATGTTTGCTTTATCAACAGCATTTTTAATTTTATCATAATCATTAGTAAAATTGATACCTAAATGTTCCAGTACATTACTGGATCCACAACTAGATGAAACACCATAATTTCCATGTTTTGCAACTTTTACTCCACTTCCAGCAGTAACAAACGATGCTAAAGTTGATATATTGAATGTATCTTTTTCATCTCCCCCAGTCCCACATAGGTCTATAGTGTCAAATTCATCAAGGTCAATTTTTAATGATAAGTCAATTAAAGCTTTTCTAAATCCACTTAATTCTTCAATAGTTATATTTCTAATCATAAAGATTGTTAGAAATGAAGATATTTCACTTGTATTTAGTTTACCCTCTGAAATTTGAATAATAATATCACTAGCTTCCTTTTCAGTTAAAGTCTCATAATTTATCAGTCTATTTAAAATTTCTTTCATATACTTTTTACCCAATTTTTTATCATCTTTTTACCCTTAGGTGTTAAAACAGATTCAGGATGAAATTGAACACCTCTTACATTATACTTTTTATGTTTTAATGACATTATTTCACCATTTTTATCTAAAGATGTTACAATTAAATTTTCAGGAATTGGTTTGTCAACAATCCAAGAGTGGTATCTCCCTACTTTTATCTTACCCTTAATTCCATCAAAAATTATATCATCTACTATTACATTAATTTTAGTTGCCACTCCATGATAAACTCTGTCTAAATTTCTAAGTTTTCCTCCAAATGCCTCTGCAATTGCTTGTTGTCCTAGACAAACACCTAAAATATTTTTACTTTTAGAATAATACTTTAATACCTCCAAGGTTTTTCCAGATTCTGATGGTATTCCAGGGCCAGGTGATATTAAGATTGCATCAAAATCTTTTAATTCATTAACCTCGAATAAATCATTTCTTTTTACTGTTACATCACAACCTAACTCCTCCAAATAAAACAGAAGATTATAAGTGAATGAATCATAATTATCTATTAAAAATATTTTTTTCATTTTATCAATTCAGCTTCAATTAAAGCTTTATCTAATGCTCCTAATTTATTTTGGACTTCTTCTAATTCTTTTTCTGGATCTGAATCAATAACTATTCCAGCACCAGCTTGATAATTTAAAATATTGTTTTTACTAAAGAATGATCTAATAATAATTGCATGATTAAAGTTTCCATCAAAATCAATAAATCCAATAGCTCCTCCATAGAAGTTCCTATTAACCTTTTCATATTTTTCAATTAGTTCTAATGCTTTATGTTTTGGAGCACCAGATAGTGTTCCAGCTGGAAAAGTGTCTTCCACAACTTGATAAGACTTTATATTTTTTTTCAAATCTGCAGTTACTTTTGAAACTAAATGGATTACATGAGAATAAAACTGAATCTCTCTATTTTTTTCAACTTTTACATTATTCCCACTTCTGCTGAGATCATTTCTAGCTAAATCTACAAGCATGATGTGTTCTGAATTTTCTTTTGGATCTTTTGCTAACTCTTTTGCATTAATTTGATCTTTTTCATCATTTCCAGTCCTTTTGAAAGTTCCTGCAATGGGATGTATTTCTGCTTTCCTATTATTAATTACTATTTGGGCCTCAGGTGAGCTTCCAAAAATCTTATAATCACCATAATCAAAAAAGAATAAATATGGAGAAGGATTTATAGACCTTAAAGCTCTGTAAACATTAAATTCATCACCCTTAAATTTTTGAGTATACCTTCTTGATAGAACAAGTTGGAATACGTCACCTCTTTTACAATGGTCTTTAGCCTTATTGACATATTCGATATATTCCTCATCTGTAATTTCAGACTCAGATTTACCAATTTTTTTAAAATCAAATACCGAGAAGCTTTTGTTATTTATTATACTTTCAATAGTATCAATATTTGATGATTTTTCAATTGTATTACAAAAAAGATGAGCTTCATGATTAAATTGACTTATTGCTATAATATTTTGATATAGGCCATAATAAACATCAGGTATATCAAAATCTTTTTTGGTTTCTATATCTACACTATCAAAATATTTAATTGATTCATGACTCATAAAGCCAAACATTCCATTATTTAGAAATTTAAATTTTGAACTGTCTATCTCAAATTTTTCTAGGTAATCATGAATTACACTCGAAACTTTTTCATCTTTTTTTATTTCTTTAGACTCATAATTACCTCCTGGGAATTTACATTCAACTTTATAGTCTTTTATTTTAATATGACCAATTTGGTTAAAGCATATATATGAGTAATTATTATTTGCTAGCATATAATCACTGTTCTCAAGAAGAAGGCTATTAGGGAAAATGTCTCTAATTTTAAGGTATACTTCTACAGGAGTAATTGTGTCTGCAAAAATTTTTTTGTGATATGTATTAATCTTTGTTTTCATAGCAAAAAAAAAGCCTGTCGTGAGACAAGCTATTGTATAATAGTTTTATCCACGAATTCTATCGTTCATGTGTCCACCACCAATATGTGTTAATTTTATTCATTTAGGCAAATATAAAATAAAAACAAAATAATCCTACAGAAACAAACCCAATAATAATTAATACAGCAGTCGAGATAAGTTTTAAATGTCTTTTAGCTCCTTCAGCCATATTCATTGATTCAAGCTGAGGTTGATTAACATCTTTAAGTTCATTAATTGATAGAAATGTAGCTGCAATTACTGCACCAGTACATACTAGTCCCATAATAAAAATGAAAGTGTCACCCATATTATTTATTCAGCATTTGTTTAAAATAACACCCAAAAGAAAGAATTGATGGAACCCAAAGTCCAACAAATAGTCCTTCGTCTTTGTATCCATAAAACCATAATGACACAGATAATACAAAAGAGATAAATGCGGCACCTATTAGGAATATATCAGATTTTTGAAAATATTTCATAGATAATTTATTTACTCCAAAATACATAAATAGAATCGAATTAAAAAAACTAATCATTAAGTTTTTTTAATATACTATTGTATTTACTTATTTTTAAAAAAAAAATTATGATAGATTTAAGTTCAGAGGAACTTATTGAAAAGCTTAAACTTGATAAAGATGGATGTTTATTGGATGTTAGATCTGAAGAAGAATTTCAAGAATTACATATACCAAATGCTAAACTCTTAAATATCAGAAATCCTCAATCTTTTATGGATGGTCTTGAAAAAATGGATAAATCTTTAAACTATTACGTTTATTGCCATTCTGGAGTAAGAAGTGTTCAGGCATGTCAAATAATGAAGACATTCGGATACAAAAACTTATTTAATTTATTAGGTGGAATATCTGAGTGGACAGGTAAAAAAAATATCTCTTAAAAAAGTTATCATAGAATTTACATTATAATTTTTCTAATCTCATACTATTTATTTTATATTTGGAGCTCGTCAAAGTAATTTGGTAATAAATTAAATAGTAATACAATATTTTAAAATTATGGTTACACAAGAAAAATTAGGGATTGATGAGAGAATAAATGAAGCTTTTCAGCCAATTTCAAACTTTTGGGAGGGATTAATTCTTCATGAGTTTTTTGGAACAGGTATTCCAACAATCATTTTTTTATTAGTTGGTGGAGCTGCCTTCTTCACCTTATATTTTGGATTCATTAATATTAGGGGTTTTGGCTTATCGTTGAGAACTGTTATGGGTAAATATGATGGACTTGATAAGAAGAGGCAGGATAGCGGAGAGGTAAGTCATTTTCAAGCACTAGCAACAGCTGTATCAGGAACAGTTGGAAATGGAAATATTGCTGGAGTTGCAATGGCAATTGCTATTGGAGGTCCTGGTGCAACTTTCTGGATGATTTTATGTGGATTACTTGGTATGTCATCAAAGTTTGTTGAATGTACGCTTGGTGTAAAATATAGAGATGTTGGTTCAGATGGAACTGTATATGGTGGACCAATGTACTATCTTTCAAAAGGTCTGAAAGAACGTGGTTTTGCCAAATTGGGTAAAATCCTTGCAGTAGTTTTTGCTATACTATGTATTGGTGCATCATTTGGAGGTGGAAATGCTGCTCAGTCAAATCAAGCTGCACTTCAAATGGTTAGTTTGTTTGGTCTGAGTGGAGGATCCGCAAGAACAATTGTTGGAATTATAATGATGATCGTTGTTGGGATTATAATAATTGGAGGTATTAAAAGGATTGCTTCAGTTACTGAAAAAATAGTTCCCTTTATGGCAGGAATGTATGTGCTAGCATGTTTATATATTATTTTATCAAACTTATCATTTGTAGATGATGCCTTCGCTATGATAGTTAATCAAGCTTTTGCACCTTCGGCAGCTGTAGGTGGTTTTATTGGAGTACTTGTCCAAGGTTTTAGAAGAGGTGCTTTTTCAAATGAGGCTGGTGCTGGATCTGCATCAATTGCTCACTCAGCTGTAATTACGAGCTATCCTGCTTCTGAAGGATTAGTTGCACTTCTTGAACCATTTATAGATACTGTTGTTATTTGTACTATGACTGCTTTAGTAATAATTATCTTTAATGGTGACAATAGCTTATTTACATATGGAAATCTTGTAGAAGGTTCATCAGCTGTTATGGTAAGAGGTCAAGAACTTGAAGGTGCTGGTTTAACTTCAGCTGCATTTGCTGAATATATTTCTTTTTCTGGACCCTTTCTTGCAATTGCAGTAGTTCTTTTTGCTTTATCAACTATGATATCTTGGTCATACTATGGTTTACAGTCTTGGATGTATGTCTTTGGTAAAGGAAAAATCTCTGATCTTACTTATAAAATATTATTCCTCGTATTCATTGTAATTGGTGCAGCAGGAGATATGTCATCTGTTTGGGCTTTTTCTGATGCTATGATTCTTGCTCTTGTTTTTCCAAATATGATTGGGCTATTTATACTATTTCCAAAAGTTAAAGATGAACTTGCTAAGTATGTTGCTGCAATAAATGGTAAAAATTAATAAGCTTATTTAATACAATTAGTTATATTTGCCTGCGAAATTAATTTTATATGTTAATTATACCTATCAAAGACGGTGAAAACATTGACAAAGCTCTTAAAAGATTCAAACGTAAGTTTGATAAGACGGGTGTCATGAGATCTCTCAGAGAAAGAAAGCAATTTGTTAAGCCATCAGTTGAGCATAGAAGTAAAATTCTTAAAGCTCGTCATATTCAAAGACTAAAAGATCAAGAAAACCTATAAATTATTCTATATTTTCTTTAGACATCGTAATTTAGATGTGTAATGCTTATTGAAAAGTTTATTGAATATCTTAGAGTAGAAAAAAATTACTCAATCCATACAATTACTGCATACAAGACTGACTTGAATAATTTCAATGATTTCGTAATCCAATCTGGTACTAAAACTAAACTTGAAAATATTGATTATAAAGCTATTAGATCTTGGATTGTGAAAATGGTAAATGATAACATATCTAATCGAACAATAAACAGAAAAGTGTCTAGTTTAAAATCATTCTATAAATTTCTAATAAAAACAGATACTATTAAGTCTTCACCTTTGATTGCCCATTCCCCTCTTAAACAATCAAAAAAGATTCAAGTGCCATTCTCAAAAGAAGAGATAAATACTTTGCTTGACAATGATTATTTTAATAAAGACTATAATGGAACTCTTAAGAAGACGATAATTTTATTCTTTTATTTTACTGGTGTAAGAAGAATCGAGCTTATTTCCATAAAATCATCAAATGTTAACCTTGAATCATCCACGCTGAAAATTATAGGAAAAAGGAGCAAAGAAAGGATAATTCCTATTCTTCCCAAGCTAAAGAAATCGATTATTTACTATCTAGAATTAAAATCCAGGAGTTTTAAAAATATAGATTTAGATTTTCTATTCTTATCAAAAGGTGGAAAGCAACTCTCTGAGAAATTTGTTTACAGGACTGTAAACGAATATTTCAATCTTGTCTCACCTAAAGTTAAAAAAGCTCCTCATGTTTTAAGGCATAGTTTTGCCACTCATTTAATTAATGAGGGAGCAGATATTAATTCTGTAAAAGAGCTTCTTGGTCATACAAGTTTATCTGCTACACAAGTCTATACTCATACAAGTATGGAGCGCATTAAAGAGGTGTTTCAGAATTCACATCCTAGGGCTAAATAATATTTTAAAAATTATTTCTTTTTACTTTGTGATAGGCAAAAAAAGCATTTATTTTGCAATCAGTTTTGTATCAAGCCGATATAGCTCAGCTGGCTAGAGCAGCTGATTTGTAATCAGCAGGTCGTGGGTTCGAGTCCCTCTATCGGCTCTTTGAAATTTTGAAATTGGGGAGATACTCAAGCGGTCAACGAGAGCAGTCTGTAAAACTGTTGGCTTCGCCTTCGTAGGTTCGAATCCTGCTCTCCCCACATATTAAGCGGGAGTAGCTCAGTTGGTAGAGCGTCAGCCTTCCAAGCTGAATGTCGCGAGTTCGACCCTCGTCTCCCGCTCTACTTATTGCCGATATAGCTCAGGGGTAGAGCGTTTCCTTGGTAAGGAAAAGGTCCCGAGTTCAAATCTCGGTATTGGCTCATCTTTTAAATTTCAAACTTTACAAATTGTAATTCAGATTAATCTCTCATTTTTTTATATTTGAGTGTGAACAAATTAACAAAGTGGTCAATAACTGCTGCCTTGGCTGGTTTTCTTTTTGGATTTGATACAGTTGTAATTTCAGGTGCTGATCAAAAACTGCAAGAACTCTGGAACTCGACTGATATTTTTCATGGAAGTGTTGTAATGGCAATGGCCTTGTGGGGAACTGTTGTAGGTGCTTTTTTTGGAGGTATACCAACTCGTAAAATTGGTAGAAAGAAAACTTTGCTTTGGATTGGAATTTTCTATACACTTTCTGCAATAGGTTCAGCATTAGCTAATGATCCAATCACTTTTGCTGCATTTAGATTTATAGGCGGTGTTGGAGTAGGTATATCAGGAATAGCTGCTCCAGCATATATTTCAGAGATTGCACCAGCAAAAAACAGAGGTAGATTAGTTGGGTTATATCAATTTAATTTAGTCACAGGAATTTTAATTGCTTTTTTATCAAATTACATGTTGAGTGGATTAGGAGAGAATGATTGGAGATATATGATGGGGATTGAAGCTTTTCCAGCAATTCTATATACTTTCTTGGTGCTTTCAATTCCAAAGAGTCCAAGATGGCTATATCTAAATAATCAACAAGATGAAGCTGAAAAAGTTATTAGAGATGCATATTCAAATAAAGATGCTGATGAATTAATAGCTGAAATTATAAAAGATAAAGAGTCAAATATTAAGAGCGAATCAATTTTTCAAAAGAAATATAGTTTTATTTTAACACTTGCTTTTCTAGTTGCAGCTTTTAACCAATTTTCTGGTATAAATGCATTTCTATATTATGCCCCACGAATTTTTGAAGCGGGTGGTTTAGCACAAAGTGCGGCTCTTCTTAATAGTGTTGGAATTGGGCTCACTAATGTAATATTTACATATATTGGTATAAGCTTAATAGATAAATTAGGAAGAAGAAGTCTAATGTACATTGGATCTATTGGATATATCGTCTCTCTTACTTTGATTAGTTTGTCATTTATTTTAAACTGGGGAGGAATTCTTCTTCCAATATTCCTTTTTATGTTTATTGCTTCACATGCAATTGGACAAGGTGCAATAATTTGGGTTTATATTTCTGAAATTTTTCCCAATCATATAAGAAGTTATGGTCAATCTTTTGGAGTTTCTACACACTGGGTATTTGCAGCAATTATTCCATCATTTATTCCTTATTTGTTTGGGTGGATTGGACCAGGAATTGTCTTTGGATTCTTTGCATTTATGATGGTCCTACAATTACTTTTTACTCATTTTATAATGCCAGAAACTAAAGGTGTCTCTTTGGAAGATCTTAGTAAAAAATTAATCAAGAATTGAAAATAATATTGTGTTTTGGAGAAGTTTTGTGGGATATATATCCTGACAGAATAGAAATTGGTGGTGCTCCATTTAATGTTTGCTATAGGCTTAACTCATTTGGAATCAATGTAAAATTAATCTCTTCAATAGGAAATGATGATTTGGGTTTAAAAGTTCTTGAGTTTTTTAAAAAAAATAATTTACATACTGATTTTATATCAATAGATAAAGAAAATAAAACAGGTCAAGTAAAAATTCAACTTGAGTCTGGGGAGCCTAAATATAAAATAATTAATAATGTAGCTTGGGATTATATTCCAAGTAGAAAAGAATACTATAATTCAGAAAAGATTGACTATTTTATCTATGGCTCTCTAGCAACTAGAAATAATAAATCATTTGAAACGCTAAAAAGGTTGATAAATTTTTCAAAGTTTAAAATTTTAGATTTAAATATTAGACAAAACTATTACAATAAAGAAAAGTTGGATTATTTACTTAAAAGTGCAGATTTTTTAAAAATTAATTTAGATGAACTTATGCTTTTGAAAGATCTATTTAGGATTCAAGATCTTGAAACTGAAAATATCGCTCAAATAATATTTTTAAACTTTAATCTAAAATATATTTGTATAACTAATGGTTCAGTCAACTCTTTCATTTTTGATGGTAATAACTTTATATATAATGAATCTCTAAAGGTAGAATCAATTGATAATGTTGGGGCTGGAGATAACTTTTTAGCTTCTTTTATAAATGAATATTTTATTAAAAAAAAATCTTTAAAATTTTCATTAAAAATTGCTTGTATTTATGGGGCAATAACTACTACAAAAAAAGGAGCTATACCATTGATAAATTCTAGAGAAATAGATAGTTTTCTTTAAAAATTAAAATATCATACTCTCATTTTTTCTTATTTATTTTTAACAAATTATAAGATAAACTTATTGTTTTCTTGAGAATATCATAATTTTTCTTTGATAAAAATTTGATTTTAAGATAATTGCATTCTATATTCGCAACGTTATTTAACAAAAATTAACAAATATTTAAATATTATGAAAAAATTACTGAAAATGGGCGTTGCTCTTGCTTTTCTTTTTAGCGGAGTATTAAGTGCTCAACAAATTTCTGGTAATATTTCTGATGAAACTGGACCTCTTCCCGGTGCTACTGTTATAGTATCTGGAACAAATACTGGAACCGTTGCAGACTTTGATGGTAATTATTCCATTTCTGCTAACGCTGGTGATGTCCTTGTTTTCTCTTTTGTAGGTTTTACTGCACAAGAAGTTTCAGTTGGAAACCAAGATACTATAAATATAGTTCTTGTTCCATCAAATGAACTTGAAGAAGTATTAGTAACAGGATATGGTTCTCAGCAACAAAAAGAAATTACATCTGCTGTAGTTTCAGTTGGATCAGAATCTTTTAATAAAGGTGCTATAAATGATGCATCAGAGTTGCTACAAGGAAAAGTAGCAGGTTTAACAATATATAATCGTGGTGGAAATCCAAATGCTAGCTCTACTATTAGACTACGTGGATTATCTACTATTGGAGCAAATTCTTCTCCTCTAGTTGTAATAGATGGAGTGGTTGGAGCTTCGCTTGATAATGTTGACCCAAGTGATATCGAAAGCTTTAATGTTTTAAAAGATGCATCTGCTGCCGCTATTTATGGTTCGCGAGGATCTTCCGGTGTTTTACTTGTAACAACAAAGAAAGGACAAGCTGGTGTTTCAGAACTAACGTATAGCGGTCAATTTTCAACTTCAGGAGTAGCAAATCAGATAGATGTAATGTCTCCAGGAGAATTCGTTGCGGCTGGTGGTCGTGATCTTGGTTCTCAAACTGATTGGTTAGATTCAGTAACTAGACAAGCATTTACTCAAATTCATAATGTCTCTGCCTCTGGTGGTGCAGGTAATTCTACTTACAGGGTTTCTGCTAATCTTCGTGAAGCAGAGGGTATACTTGATAACAGTGGATTTGATCAATTTAATGCTCGTTTGAATTTTACTACAACTGCTTTGAATGATAAACTAAAGATTCAATTAAACACTTCATTTACTCAAAGAGATCAAGAAAATGGTTGGAATGAGTCTTTAAGATATGCTACACTTTACAATCCTACAGCACCAATATATGCTGTAGATTCACCATACGCATTTAATGGAGCTCAATTTGGTGGGTACTTTGAAACTCTTGGTTTATTTGATTCATATAACCCTGTGTCTATTATTAATCAAAATATAAATAATGGTGAAAGAAGAACTGTAAATTATGGTTTAAATCTAACATATGAGGTAACAGATAATATAACAGCATATTTTACTACTGCAAATCAATCTAATGATTATGCAAATAGAATTTACTTTAGAACAACATCATTATGGAATAATAATGATAACTATGGAGGAGCAGACTCACCAGTTAGAAAAGGTGCTGCGGAAATTTATGAGCAAAATTCTGATTTTCAATTAAATGAACTTTATGCTACATGGAAAAAATCTACCGAAAATATGAATCTTACTGTTACTGCAGGATATTCATACCAAAAAGAGAACTTCAATCAAGTATTTTTCTCTCTAGGTGATTTTCCAGGAGATGAAATTGATTATATAGATGCAATTGAATATTCTCAGGATTTATTGAATGCTGGTCAAGTTTCTGCAAATTCTGATAAAAATCCAGATACTGAAATAGATGCCTTCTTTGCAAGATTAAATATGACAATTAATAATAATATATTTATTAATGCATCATTAAGAAGAGAGGGGTCTACAAAGCTTGGAGCTGATAACAGATATGGTACTTTCCCATCAATTAGTATTGGTGCGGATTTAGCTCAAATGCTTGATCTTTCAGGAGTACAACAATTAAAACCTCGTATTTCCTATGGGGTTACTGGTAATTTACCTCAAGGTGTTGGACTTGCTCAAGAAATTCGAGGATGGTCATGGGGTGGTGGAGGATCTTCAGGAGGATCAACAAATCTCTTGAGAGCAGCTAATCCAGATCTAAAATGGGAAGAAAAATCAGAGTTAAATTTTGGTATAGACTTAACTATGGATAAGTTCTCTGCATCTCTTGATGTATACCAACAAGAAACAAAAGATTTAATTCTTAATAGAGTTGTTGATGCTGCTATATACGGATTTGATAGAAGATTTGAAAATGCTGGTACTATATCATCAGATGGTTTTGAATTAGCATTAAACTATGATGTATCAGACAACTGGAATACCGGAATAGTATTATCAAGTAATAAAGCGACTCTTGATGAATATGTTCAGGATGCTGATACTTTTGGTAACTTGGGATCCCCAGGTCAGAATAGTACAAATGTAACTAGAGTAAAAGTTGGTGAACAAATTGGTCAATTGTGGGGTCCTGTTTGGGATGGAACGGTAACTAATGGTTCACAAAACTTTAGAGACTTAAATGGAGATGGTCAATTAGTTGTTGGACAAAATAATGCTTTAGATGATAATGTAGACTTTGCTGTACTTGGTAATGGAATTCCAGACTTCGAGATAGGATGGTCCAACCAAATTACAATAGGAGAATACACTATAAATGCTTTCTTTAGAGGAGCATTCGGACATAGTCTTGTAAACACATTCCGTGCTTTCTATGAGCCTAGAGTTGGTTCACAGAAATCATATAATTATATAAATACTGAGTTGGCTAATAATGATATTAAAAATGCAAACTTTTCATCATTATATGTTGAAGAGGCAGATTTCTTTAAGCTAGATAACTTAACTATATCTCGTCCTGTTACAGGTAATATTATGTTATCCTTGAATGTAAGAAATGCATTTGTAATAACTGACTATACTGGTTCTGACCCTGAGCCTGCACTTTTTGATCTTTTAGATGGAAATCTTTTAGCTCCTGGTATCGATCGAAGAAATAGTTGGTATTCTTCACGTTCATTTACACTCGGTTTAAACGTTAAATTTTAATCCCAAAATCTATGAAAACAATAAATAAAATAATTTTAGGAATCGGTCTCTTAGGAATTACCTATTCGTGTACCGATTTAGAGGAAGATCTTGTAGGAGATCTTACTTCTGACTTTTCTGTAGAGGGAATTTCTACTGGTGGATCTGGTGGAGGTGGTGATGCACTAACAGGTGTATTTAATGCCGTCAGAAACGCAGGTACTGCAAATCATGGTGGTTACTTCTCTGTTCAGTCGGTTTCTTCTGATGAAATGGCTGTTACTCAAAAAGGTGGTGACTGGTATGATGGAGGAGTTTGGCTAGATATGCATCGTCACACTTTTACTCCAGCAAATGGTCCTGTAACCGGTACATGGTCTCAACAGTATGGTTCTATTGGTCAGGTTAACAATGCAATTAGTAACGGTGGATTAGATGCTAATCAAATGGCACAAGCTAAAGTAGTTCGTGCTTATTTACACTGGAGATTAATGGATCTATATGGTAATATTGTTATTGCTGATGGTTCAGGTTCTTCATCTCAGTCATCTAGATCTGCTGTATTTAGTTGGATTGAAGGGGAATTACTTTCTGCTTTAGGAATGGGTTCTTCTTTTGATATCTCAAAAGTTTCTGGTTCTGCATTAGGAACTAATGATGTAAAATATAGGATTAACCAATATTCTGCATTAGGTATTTTAGCAAAATTATATCTTAATGCTGAGGTTTATTCTGGTTCTGACAGATATGCTGATGCTGCTACTGCAGCTGGATATATAATTGATAATGGACCTTATACATTATCAGATAGTAGTGTCTCTGTTCCAAATTTAGGGAAGCGTCCTTCAGTCGCTTCTGATCCTTCAACTTTAACAGGTTATGCAGCAATCTTTGCTTCTAATAATGAAAACAATCCAGAGATTATATGGTCTGTCGAGTATGATGAGGCTACAGCTGGTGGTATGAATTTCCACCATATGACGCTTCACTATGCTTCTCAGTATACTTGGAATTTCGAAGCACAACCATGGAACGGTTATGTTGCTTTAGAAGAATTTGTAAATTCATATGATGCTGGAGATGCTAGAAAAAAAGCTAACTTTATTTCAGGACCACAACTAGACTATGGTGGAAATGCACTTGTTGATTTAGCTTCAGACTCTCCGACACCAGAAATTGTTTATTCTTTAGGAATAAATGAACTTGAACCAAATGGTGCAAGAACAGGTGGATATCGTCTAGGAAAATTTTCATTTAAGCAGTTTGCAAGACCTGATTTAGATAACGATTATCCAATTGTAAGATTAGGTGATATTCATTTAATTCATGCTGAAGCTTCTGCGCGTGCTGCAGGTAACTGGGCTTTAGCTCTTCCAGAGGTCAATGCAATTAGAGCAAGAGCTGGTGTATCAGCTTTATCTTCTATAACAGCTGACCAATTCTTAGCTGAAAGAGGTCGTGAAATGTTCCAAGAAGCATCTAGAAGAACTGATCTTATTAGATTCGGCAAGTGGGGTAGCTCATGGTGGGAAAAAACAAATTCTGATTCATATAGAACAGTATTTCCAATTCCAACTGAGCAGTTAACTGCTAACCCGAACCTACAACAAAACTCTGGATATTAATATCTAAGGTTTTATTAAAAATAAAAGGCCACCAAGTGTGGCCTTTTTTTATAAAAAGCTAAAATTATCTAATTTTACATTATGCGATTATGGATATTAATACTATTGCCCCTAGGCTTAATTTCCTGTAACAAATCTGATGCTAGATTTGAAAAGAGATCTTCTATTGAAACTGGAATTGATTTCCAAAATAATTTAGAATATACAGAAGACTTTAACCCATATACTTATCGAAATTTTTTTAATGGAGGAGGGGTTGCACTTGGAGATATTAATAATGATGGATTAATTGATATCTATTTTACAGGTAACATAGTTGATAATGCTCTATATCTTAACAAGGGAAATTGGAAATTTGAAAATATAACTGAATCTGCAGGTGTTCTTTGTCAAGATAACTGGTCTACAGGAGCAACATTTATTGATATTAATAATGACGGACTTTTAGACTTGTATGTTGCAAAATCAGGAAAGCCTGGAGGTAATAATAGACATAACGAGCTTTTTATTAATCAAGGTGATTTAACTTTTATCGAATCGTCTAAAGAATATGGTCTTGATATTGAAGGTCTCTCTGTACATGCTTCTTTCTTTGACTATGATGGTGACCTTGATTTAGATGCCTATGTTCTAAATAACTCAATTAGATCTGTAGGTACTTATGATCTAATTGAAGGGCAGAGAAATTTTCCAAGTGATGATGGAAATCAGCTTCTTGAGAATGTTGACAATAGATTTTTTAATGTTTCCTCAGATAAAGGTGTCTTCTCATCAAACATTGGTTTTGGACTTGGTATTACTATGTCTGACTTTAATGGTGATTTATGGCCCGACCTATTTATATCTAATGATTTTTTTGAAAAGGACTATTTATATCTAAATAATAATGGCAATGGTTTTTCTGAAGAATCTTCTACATATTTTGATGCTTTATCAATGGGATCAATGGGTGCTGACGCTGCAGATATGGATAATGATTTAATACCTGATCTAATAGTAACCGAAATGTTGCCGGAGACTCTTTCAAGACAAAAAAGTAAACAAGTTTATGAATCCTATGACAAATTTTCTCTTGCTGGATCGAAAGGGTATCATAAACAATATCCAAGAAATGCAGTACAAAGAAATTTAGGTAATACTTTTTATGAAGTAAGTAGACAACTTGGACTATCAGCAACAGAATGGAGCTGGGCTGCACTTCTATTTGATATGGATAATGATGGATATAAAGATATATATATAAGTAATGGAATCTTTAAAGATTTACTTGATAGAGACTATTTAACTTATGAAGCAAATGATGAAAGAATTAGTCAATTACTTAGATCAGGTAAAGAAGTAATTACTGATCTAATTGATTTGATGCCATCTAAAGCAGTAAAAAATTCTGTCTTTAGAAATAATGGTGACTTTACTTTTGATGATAAAAGAAAAGATTGGGGTCTAGATGAACCTAGTTTTAGTAATGGATCTGCTTATGGAGATCTTGATAATGATGGAGATCTTGACTTAGTAGTTAATAATGTTAATTCTAAGGCATTTGTTTTTGAAAACAAATCAAAAAATAATAACAACTTTATTTCAATCAGATTAAAGGGATTTCCCAAAAATATTAATGCAATAGGTTCCAAAGTAATTTTATATAGATCTGACGGTAACAATATTATGTCAGAACAGTTTCCATCTAGAGGATTTCAAAGTTCAGTACCTTACAGGCTACATTTTGGTTTAGGAAAAGAAGATGAAATTGATTCTATTGAGGTTTTTTGGCCAAATAGGCGAAGATCAATTTTAAAAAATATAAGCCCTAATCAAATGCTTGAGATTGATTTCAACGAAATTGAATCAAATCAGGTTAACCCTGAGCCAACTTTTATTGTAAAGAATACAAACGAGAATAATCTAATTGATTTTGCTCATAAAGAAAACTATTATATTGATTTCGATATTGAAAGATTACTCCCTCAAATGTTTTCCAATGAAGGTCCATGTATCTCCAATTATGATTTAAATGACGATGGTGTTCAAGACTTTTATATTGGGGGAGCAAAAGGACAAACCTCTAATATTTTCATGAGTAAAACATCTGGATATGAAAAAATATCAACTCCATTTGAAATTCATAAAGACTCTGAAGATGTTCAATCTATATTTTTTGATGCAGATAATGATGGTGATCAAGACTTATATGTGGCATCGGGAGGTAAAGCTTTTTCTAAACTTTCAAGAACTCTAAATGATAGATTCTACAGAAATGAGAAAGGAAATTTTAATTATGATTCTTCAGCAATTAGTTTCTCAAAATTTTTTAGTACTGGTGCTGTTGCAGTTGGAGATATTAATAATGATGGATATCAAGATATAGTTGTTGGAGAAAGATTTGATGTTGATACTTATGGAATTCCTGGATCTATATCAGTTTTAATCAATAGAGGTGATGGAACTTTTGAAAGCACAAATCCTTCTGAGTTAAAAAATATTGGAATGATTACAGATATATCTGTTAAAGACATAAACTCAGATAATAAAAAAGATATTATAGTTGTTGGGGAATGGATGCAGATCAGTGTTTTTTTAAATACTGATAAAAAATGGGAAATAGTTTCAAATGAAATAGGTCTAGAAAATACTAATGGAATATGGCAAAGAATCGAATCAGATGATTTTAATGGTGATGGAATACCCGACTTTGTAATAGGAAATATGGGGCAAAATGGTTTCTATAAACCTAATATGAAATTTTATTTGAACGATTTTGATCAAAATGGAAAGTTAGAAACAATTTATACGTACAGAATTAAAGGGGATGACTACCCAATTCATGATAGAGATGAATTGATAAAACAATTACCTGAATTAAAAAAGAAGCTTCTTTATTATAATGATTACTCAGTTCAAACTATCAAAGATGTTTTTGATAAGGATCTACTAGAATCATCATTCATTGGCAATTTGGATGAGACAAAAAGTATAATCTTATTGTCAAAAGGACTTTTATCATATGAAATTATGTATATGCCTGATGAAATTCAATATTCTAGTGTTCATGCGATTAGTATTGAGGATGTAAATTTTGATGGTAAAAAAGATCTTATTCTTGGAGGTAATCAATTCTTAGTAAAACCTCAATTTGGAGCATACGATGCTTCAAAGGGTTGGATAATGTATGGAAGTAAAGATTCAAATAATATATTTGATAAATTGAAGCCACTAAATATATATGGTGAAATCAGAGATTTTTCTTTGGTACCTAATTTAAAATCTTCCGATTCATTAATTTTGTTGGCAGGAATTTCTAATTCAAAAATTATAACTAAAAATGTTAAATAGATTATTAGTCATACCAATTATAATTTTTTACTCATGCCAAAATAATAGTAACTATGATAAGTGGGTAAAAGACGAGATGGCAAATGGAAGATATCAAGATAGTATTCAGTTTGGATTAAAATTAGGAGATTCAAAAAAGGATTTTTTTATTAAAGCCTGGGAGCTTAATAATGAAGGAAAAGTAACTCATGGGCCTAATAATGACTTTATTTCATACGAAATTGAAAATATGCCAGAAGGTGAGAGGATGAATCATTTATTTTATGGAACATTCAATGAAAATAATATAATGATAGGATTAGACATGAGGTTCTATTTTTTGGGCTGGGCTCCATGGAATGATAAACTTCAATCAGATTCAGTTATACCTATCGCTATGCAAAAATTGATGGAATGGTATCCAGGAAATGATTTTATTCAAATTGAAAATGAAAATTTAACGAACGAATTTTTTGTAAAAATTGATGGTAACAGGCAAATTGTAATCCATATTTTGGATGAAAAGAATGTTAGAGCTCAGTTATTAGACTTAAGATTTAAATATCCAAATCTTGTTAGATAATATGAAAAAAAATATAATCTATTTATCTATTATAATGCTTGCATTAAGTTGTCAGTCAAAAGATGACTTTTTGTTTGAATTAAAACCATCCTCTGAGACTAATATTGAATTTGAGAATAATCTAATATTTGATCAAGATTTTAATGTTTATACTTACAGGAACTTTTACAATGGTGGTGGAGTTTCTATCGGAGATATAAATAATGATGGATTAGCTGATATTTATTTTACTTCCAATCAATCTAAAAATATATTATATCTAAACAAAGGTGATTTTAAATTTCAAGATATTACTGATATCTCTGGTGTAGCTGGAAATAGAGCGTGGTCGACAGGAGTTACAATGGTAGATATTAATGCTGACGGATTTCTTGATATATATGTCTGTAATTCTGGAGATGTAAAGGGTGATAATAAACAGAACGAATTATTTATAAATCAAGGAGATATGACATTTACCGAGGAAGCAACAAAATATGGTCTTGCTGATCCTGGATATTCAACTCATGCAAGTTTTTTTGACTATGATAAAGATGGAGATTTAGATGTCTATTTACTTAATAACTCTTACCAAGCAATTGGTAGTTTTGATCTAAGAAGAAATGAAAGACCTAAAAGAGATAAAGACGGTGGAGATAAGTTACTTGAAAATCAAAATGAAAAATTTGTTGATGTTAGTGAAAAAGCTGGTATCTATGGATCAGTAATTGGATTTGGTCTTGGCGTTACAGTAGGTGATGTTAACTCAGATGGTTGGGAAGATATATATGTATCAAACGATTTTTTTGAGAGAGACTATTTATATATTAATAATCAGGATGGTACCTTCTCTGAAGAATTAACTAACGCTATATCTTCAATAAGTGCTGCATCTATGGGAGCTGATATGGCAGATATTGATAATGACGGGTCTGCTGATATTTTTGTTACTGAAATGTTGCCCTCCGAGTATGAAAGGCTTAAGTCTGTTACAACCTTTGAAAATTGGGATAAGTATAAATATAATGTTGATAATGGATATTTTCATCAATTTACTAGAAACACTCTACAACTTAACAATGGTGACAATACTTTTAGTGAAATCGGTAGACTTGCTGGTGTTGAAGCATCTGACTGGAGTTGGGGAGCTCTTTTTTTTGATATGGATAATGATGGTTTACGTGATTTATTTATTGCAAATGGAATTTTTAGAGATTTGACTGATCAAGATTATCTTCAATATGTTTCAAGTGAACAAGTTTTAATGTCAATAATGTCTGGTGAAGAAGTTGATTATGCAAAACTAGTTGAAATAATTCCTTCAAGACCAGTAAAGAATCATGCATATATTAATCAGGGTAACCTAACTTTTAAAAATTATGTAAATACAGGTCTTTTAATGCCAAGTTTTTCAAATGGTTCAGCATATGGAGATCTTGATAATGACGGAGATTTAGACCTTGTTGTAAGTAATGTAAATATGCCGTCTTTTATCTACGAAAATCATACTGATAAAAAAGAAAGTGGAAACTATCTTCAATTCAATTTAAAGGGTACAGGTAAAAACACAATGGCAATTGGAACACAAATTAAGGTTAATGATGGAAACAGTGATTTCTTTTTACAACAACAACCAATAAGAGGTTTTCAGTCAAGTATGGATTTAAGACCACATCTAGGCCTTCCCTCTAATAGTCCAGTTGACATTGAGATAACATGGCCTAATGGCACAGTAAGCTATCTGGATAGTATTAATGTAAATCAAATCCTATCAATTAATCAAACTGATATACCAAAAACTAAAACTTTAGAAAATAAATCTACTAATTCAAAAGAATTATTTAAAAGGCTTGATTCTAATTTAGAATTTATACACAAGGAGAATTTATTTATTGACTTTAATAGAAATAGACTATTACCTCATATGTTAAGTACTCCGGGCCCTAAAATTATTAATGGTGATATTAACGGAGATGGTTTAGATGAAATTTTTGTTCCTGGTTCTAAAGACACAAGAAGTACTTTACTTAATTGGAAAAACCAATCATTAATTCAAGATGATAGTTTTACACTAATTAATGAGACTGAGTCAGAAACTATTGAGCCTTTATTTTTTGATGCTGACTCAGATGGTGACCTTGACTTGTATACTGCCAACGGTGGAATTGAATTTTCCAAATTTATACCCTACTTGTCTGATAAGCTATACTTTAATGACGGTAGCGGTAATTTTACTCAAAGTAAATTAGAGCTTCCAACTAACTCAAATTTCTTCAATTCTTCAACAGTTGAAGGTTCAGATATTGATAAAGATGGTGATATGGATTTGTTTGTTGGAGAAAGATTAATTTCTGATTCATATGGAGTACCAGGATCAGGAGTAATTTTATTGAATAATGGTAAAGGATCATTCAAAGATGTAACTTCTCTATATGCCCCAGAACTTAAAGATATTGGAATGATAACTGACGCAATATTTGTTGATATTGATAATGATAACGATGAAGACTTAATTGTTATTGGAGAGTTCATGGGTATAAACATTTTATTTAATGAAAATGGTTTATTTAAATTATCTACATCAGAATTATCTAACTATAAGGGTTGGTGGCAATCTATTCAATCAGGAGATTTCAATGGTGATGGGTTATTGGATTTAGTTGTAGGAAATCATGGATTAAATTCTAGATTTAGTGCAAGTAAAGAATTTCCTATTAGATTATATGTAAATGATTTTGATTTAAATGACCAACTCGATCCGATATTAACTTTTAAGAGAGAAAATGGTAAATTCTATCCTTATGATTTAAGACATAATCTAATTGATCAAATGAAACCGTTAAAAAAAGTGTTTCCTGATTACAGCTCATTTAGATCTGCTAGTATAGAAGATATGTTTAGCTCTGATCAGCTAGATGAAAGTCTTAAAATTGAGGTAAATACTCTTTCAAGTTCAATTTTTATAAATACGGGAAATGGTAAATTTGATTTTTATGAACTACCTCAAAAGGCTCAATTTTCTCCTATATATTCTTTATTTCTAAAAGACTTTGACTTGGATGGAGATTTAGATATCATAGCAGGTGGAAATTTGTACAATGCCAAGCCTGAAATTGGAAGATATGATGCCAGCTTCGGATTGTTTTTAGAGAATGACGGCAACGGTAAATTTGAAGTACCAGATAGTGGCTATGGTTTTAAATTAAAGGGTGAAGTTAGATCTATAATCTTATCAAACTCAAACATAGTTGTAGGAAGAAATTCAGATAGCTTAGCCATTTTTAAATATTTAAATGAATAAGTTCTTTTTTTGTAAAATATCTGCTATTATCTTTTTTGTTGGATGTACTTCTAGCAATAATAAATCAAGTGAATTTGATTTAAAATTTAAAGCATTAGATTCAGAATTTACTGGAGTTACCTTTAATAACGAACTTAAATCAAATAATGATCTGAATATAATAGAATATTTATATTACTACAATGGTGGAGGAGTAGCTCTTGGTGATATTAACAACGATGGGTTGGATGATATTTTCTTTTCAGGAAATGAAGTTAATGATGAGCTTTATTTAAATCAAGGTAATATGATATTTAAAAATATCTCTGAATCTTCAGGAATTGCAAATCAAAACTATTGGTCTAATGGTGTTAGTATGGCTGATGTGAACAATGATGGCTATGTTGATATATATGTTTCAACTGTTAGTGATTATAAAAATCTTACAGGACATAATAGGTTATACATTAATAATGGAGATCTAACATTTACAGAATCATCAAAAAAAATAGGATTAGATTTTCAAGGATTTGGAACTCATGCTAGTTTTTTTGATTATGATAACGATGGAGATCTAGATGTCTATCTTTTAAATCATACAATTCATACTCCAAGAAATTATGGTAGATCTGATAGAAGAATTAAAAGAGATGAAAAATCGGGAGATAGATTGTATGAGAATTTACTAAATGAAGGTACTCTTGAATTTATTGAGGTTACTGATAAAGCTGGAATTTTTTCAAGCTCTTTAGGATATGGTTTAGCTCTATCAACTGTAGATATTAATAATGATGGATTTATAGATATTTATGTTGGTAACGACTTTCATGAAAACGACTACTTATATATAAATAATGGCGATAAAACCTTTTCCGAACTTTCTAATAAAAAACTTTCTCATACCAGTAGATTTACTATGGGCGTTGATATAGCTGATATTAACGGTGATTTAATTCAGGATATATTTACTCTTGACATGATGCCATATAAATCTGATATTTTTATGAAATCTGGTGGAGAGGACTCTGATAAGGTATCTCAAATCAAGAAAGACTATGGATTTAATGAACAGCTTGCTAGGAATCATATGCAATTAGGTTCAAAACAAGGAATCTTCAAGGATGTTGCATTAATAGCAAATACTTATGCTTCAGATTGGAGTTGGTCTGTTCTTTTAGAAGATTTTGACAATGATACTGATACAGATATTTTTATTACAAATGGTATTTTTAAGAGACCAAACGATCTGGACTTTATTAACTTTCAAAGTAATGTTCTATATGAAAGTTATAATGGTGATGATGACAAACTAGAACAGGACTTAATTGATCAGATGCCCATGTTGAAACTTTCAAATACTTTATTTCTTCAAGAATCTGAGTTTAATTTTAGAATGTTAGGAGAATCTATTGGTATCCCACCTTCATATTCTAATGGGGCTGCAGTATCTGATCTAGATAATGACGGTGATTTAGATTTAGTTTCTAATAACATAAATGAAAAAGCTCAAATTCTAGAAAATCAATCAAATAACTTAAATAATTCATTCATTAAATTGAATATTAAAAACAAAAATGGTTCACCATCACTAGGAGCTAAAGTGATTGTTCATGTTGACGGAAAGACTCTTAAAAAAGAAATTAATAACTCAAGAGGTTTTGCATCGACATCTTCATCTATAGTTCATTTTGGACTTGCAAATAATAAAATTGTAGACTCTTTAGAGGTTAAATGGCTTGACGGTACATTCAATAAATTTTATGATTTAGATTCAAATCAAATCCATAATATTTCACCTCAATATTCAAATCTAATATCAGATTCCAATAAAGATCTAGATTTATTTAAACTAAAGGAAATTGATTTTAAACACAGTGAAAACAATTATTTAGATTATGAAAGAGAGCCTTTAATGCCTGAAAGACTATCTATAGAAGGGCCTGCATATGTGAGCTCTGATTTTAATGGGGATGGATTTAAAGACATTTTTATTGGAGGAGCTAAACTTCAGTCGCCTAAATTATTTATTCAAACATCAGATGGTCTTTTCAATGAAGTCAATAATCTAGCTTTTAGTCAAGACTCCCAATTTGAAGATGTAGACGCTGCTGCATTTGATTTTGATCAAGATGGAGACATGGATATTTATGTTATGAGTGGAGGTAATGAGTATATTGATGGTGACCCGAACTTAATGGACAGGCTGTATATTAATAATGGAAATGCAGTATTTAACAAGTTTCCAGCAAATTTACCGAGCACAAATGGAGGTTCAATTTCATCAGCTGACTTCAATAATGATGGCTATCCAGATTTATTTATAGGTAGCAGATCTATTCCAGGAGGTTATGGATTGTCCCCTGTTAGTATTATTGTTAAAAGCACTCCTGATACAGACTCATACTTTGAAGTTGTAGCTCAATCTCCTCTTGGTATGGTAACCGATAGTAAATACGCTGACATAAATAATGACGGAATAATGGACCTGGTTGTTATTGGTGATTGGATGCCAATTTCAATTCTAATTGGTGAAGGTGATAATAAATTTACCAATCAGACAACTAATTATAATCTTGGTAAATCATCTGGATTTTGGAATATAGTTGAGATTGTGGATATAAATAAAGATGGCAAATTAGATATAATAGCAGGTAATGCAGGTTTAAATCATAAATGGAAAGCTAATGAAGAATTTCCTGTAAAAGTATATCTGGATGATTTTGATGAGAACTCCTCTTTAGATCCAATTATATATTATAATTTTTTTGGAGACCCTGTTCCATTTGCCTCCAGAGATAAATTAGTTAACTCTCTTCCATATTTAAAGAAAAAATTTTTAAAATACAATGATTTTGTTGATGCTAGAGATATTGTATCGTTAACAGAAAGAAATGACATTTTTGAAACAAAACTTGTTAATGAAATGAGGTCAATGCTATATATTCAGGATGATGAAAATAAATTTATCCCTTTACCACTTCCAAATGAACTTCAGATTTCAACAATTGAAGATTTTTATATTGATGAAGATAAGATTTATTATGTTGGTAATTTTAGTGGATATGTATCTGAACTAGGACCATCTCTATCTAATTCTGGTGGTATACTTATTGGTTTTGATGGTTATGATTTTGTTAATCATAAATCTTTGGGTCTTCCAATTAACTATGAAGGAAGACATATTGATAAAATAAATAATAATACTTTATTAATTATAGGAAACAACAATAAGGCATTCAGATTAAATTTAGATGAAAAGTAATAAATTTGCATCATGTTAAGATATTGTATAAAAGCATTTTACCTTATTTCGCTCTTATTTCTATTAAATGCATGTGAGGATGATAATAGATATTTAGACAGGTTAAACGAAACATCGCTGTTTAATGATTCAATGCAGCAGCTAACAGATGTTATTGTATATGATATTTTTTCACCTCCTGTTGCCTCTAGAGTATATGCCTATCCAACTGTGGCTGCATATTCGATAATGCAAAAAACATATCCAGAAAAGTATAGTAGTCTTAAGGGTCAGCTTACTGATTTTCCTGGCATAACTGATATCAATGACCCTAATATTATTCCAAATCTATCTGCAATTCATGCTTTTTTAGTAGTTGGTAAAGCATTAATATTTTCTGAAAACAAGATTGATGAATATAGAGAAAACCTATATGAAGAATTAAAAGATCTGGGACTCCCCAAAAAACAATTTGAGAAATCGATACAATATGGTGAAATAGTAGCTGCAGAAATTTTAAGTTGGGCTGATACGGATTTTTATAAACAAACTAGAACATATCCTAAATATACTATTCAGCAAGATGATAAATACTGGAAACCTACTCCACCAGATTATATGGAGGGTATAGAACCACATTGGAATAAAATTAGACCAATGGTTCTTCCTTTTGCGGATATTTTTAATCCACCTCCACCACTAAAAATAGATATGGATACAAATAGTCAATTCTATAATGAGCTAATGGAAGTTTACAGAGTTGGTAAACAAGTTACTGAAGATAATGATGATAGTGAAGAAGCTAAAATTGCAGCATTCTGGGATTGCAATCCATATGTCTCCCATCATAAAGGTCATGCAATGTTTGCTACAAAAAAAATTACTCCAGGAGGTCATTGGATTGGAATTACAAAAATTGCTACTGAAATTGCAGAAGATAGTTTTGATGAAGCAATTAATTCATACTTACAAGTTTCTGTAGCATTATTTGAAGGATTTATTTCATGCTGGGATACAAAATGGAATACTTTAGTAGTTAGACCAGAAACTTTAATAAATCAATATCTTGATGAAGAGTGGCTGCCTAAGCTACAAACACCTCCATTCCCTGAGTACACATCAGGTCACTCAGTTATTTCAAAAGCTTCAGCAGTTGTTTTAACTAAAATCTATGGTGATAATTTTTCATTTGATGATACAACAGAAGTTAAATATGGTCTACCTGTAAGGTCATTTAACTCATTTATGCATGCTGCTGATGAGGCAGCTATTTCGAGACTTTACGGTGGTATTCATTATAGAATGGCCATTGAATATGGTGTTGAACAAGGAGAAAAAGTTGGGAATTATATCTCTCAAAATCTAACTACTTTATCAAACACTCAAGAAGTAGCTCAGAATTAAAAAAACCTTAATTATGAAAAAAATATTTCTAGTATTTACACTAATATTATTTACATCGTGTGGAATGAATAATCAGGTAGTTAATAAATCTCCTGATTCATCTGTAGAGTTAACTTTTAAAGTTAATGATGGAAGCCCATATTATTCAATTAAAAAAAATAATAAGATTATTGTAGATGAGTCACTGTTAGGACTTATGCTAAAAAATAATCTAGATTTTACAAATGATCTAAAAATTAAAAATATTTTAAGTTCGTCTCACTCATCTAAATGGTCTCCGACTTTTGGTGAAGAAAAAAATATTTTAAATGAGTATAACCAAATGAAAGTGTTATTATCTAAAGACAGTTTAGAAATGCTGCTTTTATTTAAAATATTTAATGATGGTGTAGCTTTTAAATATGAGGTTCCAAACCAAAAAAATATAATTAGTTATGATATAATCGATGAGAAAACAGAGTTTAATTTATCATCTGATGATAAAGCATGGTGGATTCCAGCTTTCTCGTACAGGAGATATGAATTTCTTCATGCACTATCATCTGTTGATAGTATTTCAAAAAAATACTTCTCTGAAAACGTTGAGGATATAACATATGATTCCCTGGGTATAGACGCTGCACATACTCCTTTTACTTTAAAAAAGAAAAATGGATTCTATGTTAGTATTCATGAGGCTAATCTTGTTAATTATTCTTCTATGACTCTAGCGCCAAAAGGAGATGGATTACTAGAAGCAGAATTATATCCATGGTCAGATGGAATTAAAGTTAAACTAAATTCTAATATTTCTTCTCCTTGGAGAACAATCCAAATTACAGAAAATAGCTCTGATCTTTTATTATCAAACATGATATTAAACTTAAATGATGATCCTGATCAAGGAAAAGATTTTTCATGGGTAAAACCTGGAAAGTATATGGGGGTTTGGTGGGAAATGATAGGAACAAATGAATCAACATGGTGGCCTTCAGCAAATCATGGTGCTAATAATAAAAAAGTAACTAAATATATTGACTTCGCTTCAGAGCATGGATTTGACGGACTTTTAGTTGAAGGTTGGAATGAAGGTTGGCATCCTGGGTGGTGTTGTTCAGGTAATGGAAATCCATTTAGTTTTACTAAAACTCAGAAAGATTTCAATCTACCATATTTATCAGAATATGCTCTTGATAAAGGTATTAGACTCGTTGGTCATCATGAAACTGGAGGTCAAATTCAAAATTATGAAAACCAATTAGACGAAGCTTTTAGTCTATATCAAAAACATGGTATCAAATTTATTAAAACAGGTTATGTTAATGATGTTAGTAAAAACATTAAAAGAACTAATGAGAATGGAGAAACTGTATTTGAGTGGCACCATGGACAATACATGATTAATCATATGCAAAAAGTAATAGAAAAAGCTGCTGAATATGAAATTAGTATTATTAAACATGAACCAATTAAGGATACTGGTTTGCGAAGAAAATACCCAAATTTTATCTCAAGAGAAGGAGCTAAAGGACAAGAATTCAATGGCTTTTCTTCTAATGGTGTTAATCATATAACGATACTTCCATTTACTAGGATGTTGAGTGGTCCAATGGATTACACACCTGGTATTTTTAAATTAAATAACTTTAGATATGTATCTCCAGATAATAGAGTTATCGATAAAAATGCAATTGTTCCATCTACAATCACAAAGGAATTAGCTCTTTATGTAGTTTTATATTCCCCAATGCAAATGGCTGCCGATCTTCCTGATCATTATTTAGCTCATCGAAAAGCATTTAAATTTATTAAAGATGTTCCTGTTGACTGGTCTGAAAGAAAAATAACCGACAGTGAAATTGGAAGCCATTTAATAATTGCTAGAAAAGATAAATACTCAGAAAATTGGTATGTAGGAGGAATAACTAATGAAAATGAAAAAATTATATCATTTGACTTTAGTTTTCTGGATGAAAACAAAAACTATAAACTAAAACTATTTAGTGATTCTTCAGATACTCACTGGAAAGATAACCCCATGGAATATGAAATTTCTAATCAAGAAATTGATTCTAACTCCAAGCTTGAATTAAGAATGGCTCCTGGAGGAGGTTTTGCTATGGAAATTATTTTACAAGACTAAATACCTTCCAGTAGATTATTTCTTACCAAAACATTGCATATAAGAATGCTGTTATAAGTAAAACTCCAAATGCTGCAATGTTGAAAGTGCTATCTGTTGAGAATAATTTTTTTGTAAGATTAATTCCTTTAGGATCATTATTATTACCCTCCAAATAACTAATTATTGCAATAACAGCAAGAGTAGCAATACAAGTATACCCCATTTGATGCATGAAAGGAAGATCTATAAAAATAGATGCATCACTCCATCCCTTTGGAGAAACCTTAAAATACATTGCAATAGGTATAGATAATATTGCCCCCCATATAGCAGCGTTATTAGTAGCTTTTTTATAGAATAATCCCATTAAGAATACTGCTAAAATCCCAGGGCTAACAACTCCCGTATATTCTTGAATAAAAATAAATACTTGACCTAAACCTTCAAGTTGAGGTGCAATTAATATTGCAATTATTAAAGCAACAACAACAGTTATTCTACCAACAGATACCATCTTAGCGTCAGATGCATTTTTATTAAAATGAGATTTATATATATCCATTGTGAAGATAGTTGAAGTTGAATTAAGCATTGATGCTAAAGATGATACAATAGCTGCAGCTAAAGCAGCAAGAATTAAACCTTTAACTCCAGCAGGAATAAAATTCTTAATTAACCATGGAGCGGCATTGTCATTTGCAAAGCTACCATCAGAATATATAAAACCTGGATCAACTGAGGCTGCGGTAAGCATACCTGTATCGTCTAAATTCATTACATAAGCAATAATACCTGGTAGAACAACAATTACAGGAATAATCAACTTTAAAAATGCAGCAAAAGCAATACCCTTTTGACCTTCTGCTAAACTCTTTGCTGCCAAAGTTCTTTGAATAATATATTGGTTAAAGCCCCAATAATAAAGGTTTGCAACCCACATTCCACCAATTAAAACTGCAATACCTGGAAGGTCGAACCATGCGTCTCTTCCGTTAGGAGTTATTATTTCACCTTTTGATAATATCATTGAAAATCTTTCAGGTGCCTTTTCAAATACGTGTTTTAATCCATCGATTACTCCTCCTGAATCTGTTACATTAGTAAGCGCAAAATACGTCATTAAAAGTCCACCAAAAATTAATATTACAACTTGAATTACATCTGTCCAAGCTACTGAAGCAAGCCCTCCCCAAAGAGAGTATGCAAGTGCAAATAAACTTAATCCAATTATACTGTTTAAGATAATCGATCCATCACCAACACCAACAATAGTATCCAAGGCCTTACCTCCAAGAAATAAAACTGTTGTAAGATTTACAAAAACAAAAAGAGCAATCCAAAATACAGCAAGTATAGTTTTTAAATTAGTACTAAATCTTTTTTCAATAAACTCAGGTATAGTATAGAGCCCCTTTTCTATAAAAATTGGAAGAAAATACTTTCCAACAACTAATAGTGTAATTGCTGCCATCCATTCATAAGACGCTATAGCTAATCCTAGGGCAAAACCAGACCCAGACATTCCAATAAATTGCTCAGCAGATATGTTTGCTGCAATTAAAGAAGCTCCTACTGCCCACCATGGAAGGGACTTACTAGCTAAAAAATAATCTTCAGCATTTTTTTGTTTTCCTTTTTTATCCCTTGAAACCCAAAGCCCTATAGATAAAATTGTGACAGCATATAGACCAAAAATTAAATAGT
>CACGZJ010000005.1 GCA_902577515.1 uncultured Bacteroidota bacterium
TCTTTATTCCAAAGTCAATTCCAAGATATTTACTTAGTTGTTTATTTAACAAGATTCTAACTTTTTGATTTTTCTAATTAAGTGTCTTTAGAATTAAATTATATACTTTTACGTGTAAAATTATCAAAAATTGAATAATGATATTATAAATGCAGTAGATGTATTGAAATCTGGTGGAATTATTTTATATCCAACTGATACAATATGGGGTATTGGATGTGATGCGTATTGCGATATTGCAGTAAAGAAAGTATATGAAATAAAAAAAAGAGATCACTCTAAACCATTAATATGTATCGCTTCTAGCTTTGAAATGGTGGGTGAATATGTAGAAATCTCTAATCTAAAAAAATTGAAATCAATATCTGAAAAATCTCCTACCACTTTTATTTTTAATGATCCAGTTAAAATCTCAAAGTATGTATCAGCTAATAATTATTCAGTAGGTTTTAGAGTTCCGAATGATAATTTTTGCTTAGAGCTTATAAATAAATTCGGCAGGCCAATAGTCTCTACATCTGCCAATATATCAGGAGTTGATATTCCTTTAGAATTTAATTTTATAAGTTCAGAAATAAAGAGTAAGGTAGACTACATAGTTAAATATGGGCAGAATAAAAAATCATATTCAGCTTCATCAATATTAAAGATTGATAAAAAAGGCTTAATAACTAAATTAAGATGAGAGTTAATAAAGAAATTATTCAAAAAAACTTGAAAGATGATATTTTTATAAAAATATCAGAGGCATCTGATGATTTAGGAGTTGAATCATTTGTTGTAGGTGGCTATGTTAGGGATATATGCCTTAAAAGACCTGTTAAAAAAGATATTGATATTATGTGTATTGGCTCAGGTATAGAGTTAGCTCAAAACTTTTATAAGAGAATTAAGCCAAATATAACACCTGCCAAAATTAATATCTTTAAAAGGTTTGGTACTGCAATGATAAAGTTTAATAATTACAATATTGAGTTTGTTGGCGGAAGGAAAGAATCATATTCACATGATAGTAGGAAACCAAGTATTGAAGAAGGAACATTTTTGGATGATATGCTTAGAAGAGACTTTACAATCAATACACTTGCGATAAGATTAAATAAAAAATATTTTGGTGAATTAATAGATACTTTTGGAGGTATTGATGATATAGAAAAAGGTATTATTAAGACCCCCACAGATCCTAATAAGACTTTTTCGGATGATCCACTTAGAATGTTAAGAGCAATTAGATTCTCATGTGAATTAAATTTTGATATTAATACGGAGACTCAAAATTCAATCAAAAAAAATTCAAATAGATTAGAAATTTTGTCTTCCGAAAGGATATCAGATGAGATTAATAAAATTTTAATGTCTGAGACGCCATCAAATGGATTCAAAAATCTTGAGAAATTGAATCTTCTCAATCATATTTTACCTGAGCTTATAGATCTTAAAGGAGTTGAAGAGGTTGAAGGACAAACTCATAAAGACAACTTTTATCATACATTAGAAGTCGTTGATAATATATCAAGAAATACTGAAAATGTATGGCTCAGATGGGCAGCACTTTTACATGATATTGGTAAGGCTACTACAAAAAAATTTAATAAAAAAATTGGATGGACATTTCATGGTCATGAATTTATTGGTTCCAAAATGGTCAAGAAAATATTTACACGACTAAGTCTACCATTAAATGAGAAATTAAAATATGTTCAAAAAATAGTTATGATGAGCTCTAGACCAATCATTATATCTGAAGATATTGTAACAGATTCTGCTGTAAGAAGGCTTATATATGATGCTGGCAATGAAATTGATGATTTACTGACTCTTTGTGAAGCTGATATAACAACTAAGAATATGAAGAAATCATTAATCTATCAGAATAATTTTAAAATAGTTCGTCAGAAAATTAAAGATGTTGAAGAGAGAGATAGTATCAGAAATTTCCAGCCGCCTATTTCAGGTGAGATAATTATGGCTTATTTTAATATTAAACCTTGCAAAGAGATTGGCTTAATTAAAGAAAAAATTAAAAATGCCATTCTAGATGGAGAAATTAGAAATGATTATAAAGAAGCTCACGATCTTATGGTGAAAACAGGTAAATCTTTAGGCTTGAAGGATGAATAAAATATATAATCTAGCACTAGCCTCGATATTAATTGTTTATTTAGTTATTCTAGCTGGCGCAATTGTAAGAATGACTGGAAGTGGGATGGGATGTCCTGATTGGCCAAAATGCTTTGGATATTTAATACCACCAACAGAAAGATCTCAATTAGACTGGAAACCTAACTCTGATTTTAAAAAAAATCAAATAATTATTATTGAAGATGAATTATTTTTTGCAGTAGATGATTTTAGGTCAGCTGATATTCTAAAAATTGATAATTGGGAAAAATATACTAAACATGATTATGCTAAATTTAACGTTTATCACACATGGATTGAATACATAAATAGACTTATTGGTGCAATTGCTGGAGTTTCAGTCTTAATTTTATTTATAAGCTCATTAAAATATATTAATAAGAGATTCTTAATCACATTTCTTGCATTTTTATCTCTTGTTGCTATTTTATTTCAAGCATGGCTTGGTAAAATAGTTGTAGATAGCAACCTGTCTGCTAATACAATTTCAATTCATATGATTATGGCTATAATACTTTTATTTATTTTATTTTCAATTCTATCAATTGTTAGTAATAAATCAACACTTATAGATTTACCAAGAAGTATATCTGTTTTAATTATTGTATCAATAATCATTTTGTTAGGACAAGTTATAATTGGAACTGAAGTAAGAAAGTTTGTTGATATTAAGATGGAACTTTATAACTACTCTCAAAAGGAAAAATGGTTTGAAGAAATTCCTAGTATTTTTTATACACATAGAAGCTTTTCATGGATTATAATTATCTTAAATTCTTACATTTTTTATTTATTAAATAAAATTAGATTGAAGTCAATAATTATATACTCTGTGAATGCATTAATTTTTATTCAAATTATTTCTGGTATTGTGATGTTTTATTTCAATTTCCCATTTAGCACTCAACCTATCCACCTATTATTGTCTACTATAATAGTTGGTTTACAATTTTATTTTTTAATGTTATATAATTATAGATCTAATGAGGTTAAAATTTAGAATAATTTTAAATGTAAAAGATGATGTTCTTCGAGATATAATAGTTGATTCCTCAACTAGTTTACTTGAATTTAGTAAAATAATTTCTGATCAATTTGGATTTGACTCTACAGAAATTTCTACATTCCATATTAGTAATGAAAATTGGGAACAACTAGAAGAAATTAAAATTTTTAAAATCGATGATAATGATGAAATAATGGATAAAGCCCCTATTTCCAACTATTTTGTTTTAAATGGAGATAAAATGATCTTTGTTTATGATTTTTTAAATTATTGGACATTTTTTGTTGAATTATATGAAATAGACCAATTAAGTAATTCAGACTCAAAGTTTGAATGCATAAATTCTGTTGGAGATGTTCCTAAAGAGGCACCATCAGATATATACAACAATACCGACAAAGCTGATAATTTTGATCAAGATGAAAGTTTAGATTTATGAGTTTTCAACTTACATCTGAGTTCAAGCCAACTGGTGATCAACCAGAGGCAATTAAAAGTATTGTTAATTCATTTAATAATAGTCATAATCATGTTACACTTCAGGGTGTGACTGGATCTGGTAAAACATTCACTGTAGCTAATGTAATTCAGGAGATAAAAAGACCAACATTAGTTTTAGCACATAATAAAACTTTAGCTGCTCAATTATATTCAGAGTTTCAAAATTTTTTTCCGAATAACGCTGTAGAATATTTTGTTTCATATTATGATTACTATCAACCTGAAGCTTATATTCCATCATCTGGGTTATATATTGAAAAAGATTTATCAATAAATGAACAAATAGAGAAATATAGACTTAGTGCAACCTCATCATTATTATCTGGAAGAAATGATATTATAGTTGTTGCATCAGTTTCTTGTATTTATGGAATTGGTAACCCAAATGAGTTTAAAAAACACGTAATTCAAATTTCTATTGATGATGAAATTCAAATCTCAAAACTTCTATCTCAATTTGTAAAGAGTCAATATTCAAGGTCTATTGATGAACTTAATAGAGGGAGTTTTTCTGTCAAGGGAGATGTAATTGATATCTTTCCTAGTTATTCTGATTTATTCTACAGAATAAACTTTTTTGGAGATGTGATCGAAAGTATTGAGTCTTTTGATCCTATCTCAGGTAATAAAATTGAAAATTTTGAATCCCTAAGGATCTTTCCTGCTATGATATTTGTTACTTCAGAGTCAAGTATTAAGTCTGCAATAAATAATATTGAATTTGATTTAGAAGAACAAATCAAATATTTTGATGAGATAGAAAAATCGATAGAATCAAAACGAATTAGAGAGAGAACAGAGTTTGACCTAGAGATGATTAAAGAACTTGGATATTGTTCTGGTATAGAAAACTATTCAAGATATTTAGACGGAAGAGATCCTGGAACAAGGCCATTCTGTCTTCTTGATTATTTCCCAGAAGATTATTTAATGGTTATTGATGAGAGTCATGTTACAATTCCACAAGTACATGCTATGTATGGTGGTGATAGAAGTAGAAAAGAGAATTTAGTTGAATATGGGTTTAGATTACCTGCAGCATTAGACAATAGACCCTTAAAATTTGAGGAGTTTGAACATTTACAAAATAATGTTCTATATGTTAGTGCTACACCGGCAGAATACGAGCTAAAAATGTCTGAAGGTCTATTTGTTGAACAGATAATTAGGCCAACTGGTGTTTTAGATCCTATTATTGAGATTAGAAAATCTGAAAATCAAATAGATGATTTAATAGAAGAGATATTACTAAGAGTTGAGAGTGATGAGAGAGTTCTAGTTACAACCCTAACTAAAAGAATGGCTGAAGAGCTTACAAAATTTCTTCATAAAGCAAAGATTAGAGCAAACTACATTCATAGTGATATAGACACATTAGAAAGAGTTGAAATAATGCAAAATCTTAGAAAAGGGTATTTTGATGTTTTAGTTGGAGTAAATCTTTTAAGAGAAGGTCTTGATTTACCCGAGGTATCTTTAGTAGCTATTCTAGATGCAGATAAAGAAGGTTTTCTTCGAAGTCATAGATCATTAATTCAAACTGTAGGTAGAGCTGCAAGAAATATTAATGGAAAAGCGATTATGTATGCTGATTCTGTAACAGATAGCATGGACAAGACAATAACTGAGACATCATATAGAAGAAGAAAACAAGAAAAATTTAATATTGAAAATGATATTATTCCAAAACAAATGGATAAATCATTTACAAACACATTTGAAAAAGATATTCAAATTGTAAATAGTTCTTATGAAGATTTTGAAGAAGAACTTAAGGCATATCAAACAAGAAACGAAATAGAGAAAAGAATTAAGGAATTAAGAAAACAAATGGAAGACGTAGCAAAAAAACTTGACTTTTTATCTGCTGCAGATCTTAGAGATAAAATTGAGCTTCTCAAAAAGAAATTAAAATAAAAAAGGTGCACATAAGTGCACCTAATTTATAGGATTATTAAAAATATTTAGCCAATATTAATTACCCTGTTTGGCTTCGATATACTTTCTTTCCTTTTTGGTAATTTAATTTTTAGAATACCATTTTTATAATTAGCCTTGATCTTATCCTGATCTACTGAATCTGGAACTCTAAATGATCTTTGAAAAGATGAAAAATTAAATTCATTTAATCTCATTTTATCATTTTCAATAGTATTTGAATTTTCAGATGAAATAACTAATACCTTATCATTTAATTCAATCGTGAAATCTTCTTTTTTCATTCCTGGTACTGCAAGGTCAATCTCAAAAGAATCATTATTTTCTAGAGAGTTTACTGATGGTACAGAATGACTTCTATTTAAAAAATTCATACCAAAGTCATCATTAAAGAATTCATTAATTAATGATGGAAAAACATTGTTATTGTTATATTTTACTATTCTCATAATTTTTTTTTTAGTTAAACAATTTGAATTATAAATTCATTATGTAATAGTCAAAAAGAATACCAAGTCATAATTAATGACAATTTGGCAATAAAATAGAAAAATTTAATGACTTTATGTCAGCTTAAAGCAGCTTGAACTTTATTTGCGGCTTCATCAAATGCAATTGCAGATAGAACATTTAAACCTGAACCATCAATTATTTCTTTTGCTTTATCAGAATTAGTTCCTTGAAGCCTAACGATAATAGGTATATCAATATTGCCAAGATTTTTATAAGCAGAAACTATACCCTCAGCTACACGGTCACATCTTACTATTCCACCAAATATATTAACCAGTATTGCTTTTACATTTGAGTCTTTTAGAATTAATCTAAATGCTTTTTCAACCCTGCTTGAATCAGCAGTTCCACCAACATCAAGAAAATTAGCAGGCTCACCTCCAGCAAGTTTAATCAAATCCATTGTTGCCATTGCTAAGCCAGCTCCATTTACCATACACCCAACATTTCCATCTAAGTCAACATAATTTAGCCCCGACTCTCTAGCCTCAACTTCAACAGGATTTTCTTCACTAAGGTCCCGCATTGATTCATATTCAGAGTGTCTAAAAAGAGCGTTTTCATCAATAGTTACTTTAGAATCTACAGCTATAATTTTATCATCAGCTGCCTTAAGAACAGGATTAATTTCAAAAAGTGATGCATCTGACCCAGAGTATGCATTGTAGAGGTTGGTAACAAATTTTACCATGTTTCTAAAAGCATGGCCTTTTAAACCAAGATTAAATGCGATTTTTCTAGCTTGAAAGGGTAGAATTCCAGAACCAGGGTCAATTTCTTCGTTAAAAATAAGATTTGGAGTATTTTCAGCAACTGCCTCAATATCTACTCCACCCTCTGTTGAATATACTATCATATTTTTTGAGGATGATCTATTTAGTAACACTGAAATATAAAACTCTTTTCTATCGCTCTCACCATCATAATAAACATCTTCAGCAATTAAAACCTTATTTACTAGCTTACCTTCCTTAGGAGTTTGTGGAGTCACAAGATTCATTCCAATTATTTCTGAAGATATAAATCTTACCTCCTCAATAGATTTAGCAATTTTCACTCCTCCACCCTTTCCTCTTCCACCTGCATGAATTTGAGCTTTAACAACAAAAATTTCTGTTCCTGTTTCATTAGAAAGTTTTTTTGCGCACTCAACAGCCTCATCTGGATTATTTGCTACATAGCCTCTTTGAATTGGAACATTAAATTTTTCTAATAATTGCTTTCCTTGGTATTCATGTAAATTCATGGCGACAAATATAACCACAAAACTTAAGATATTTGAATTATTTAAAATCAGAATTATATTTATCACATAAAACAAAAAATGGATATTAAAATACTTAAAGAAGCTGCTTTAAAATTTGGAACTCCAATTTATTTATATGACCTAAAAATTATTGAAAATCAATTTGATAGATTAAATAAAGCGTTAAGTGTTTTGAAAAACTACAAAATTCATTTTGCGGCTAAGTCTCTCTCTAATATTTCAATTTTGAAGTTTATAAATAAACTGGGAGCAGGTCTTGATGCAGTTTCAATTGAGGAAGTTATGATTGGCTTGAAATGTGGTTTCAATAAAAATGATATTATATATACTCCTAATGGTGTAAGTTTTGAAGAAATAAAGAAAGTGTTCAAACTTGGAGTTAAAATTAATCTTGATAGCATAGAATCTATAAAAGATTTTGTAAATGAGTTTGGCAATCAATCAATAACTGTTAGGATAAACCCAGGGATTTATGCCGGGGGGAATAATAATGTCAGTGTAGGACATCTTGAGTCTAAGTTTGGAATTACTGAAGACAGAATGCATGAATTAAAAGATATGGAGGTAAAGGAGAAAATTAAAATTACAGGTCTTCATATTCACACTGGAAGTGATATTACTAATAATAATCAATTTAAGGAAGGAATCAAAAAGATTTTCTCCATTGCTAGAGACTTCAAGAACATTGAAACTATTGATTTAGGGGGTGGAATAAAAATTCCATATTATGATAATGATACTTCAACTAATCTTAATGATTATGTAGAAGAGGTATCAAAGGAACTGAACAAGTTTGAGACAAAATTTAATAAGAAATTAAAGCTAATATTTGAACCAGGTAAGTTTTTAGTTAGTGATTCTGGGTTTCTTATAACCCAAGTAAATTATATTAAGTCTACAAGTACTAAAGAGTTTATTCAATTAAATTCTGGTTTTAATCATTTGCTAAGACCTAATTTATATGGCTCTCATCATGAAGTCATTAATCTTAATAACCCAGAAGGCAGAAAAAAAGAATACGATGTTGTAGGTTATATCTGTGAGAAAGACACCTTTGCTGAAAAAAGAAAGATTCCAAATACTTCAAAAGGTGATTTAATTTGTTTCCGAAATGCAGGTGCATACTGTTTTAATATGGCCAGTAACTACAATAGTAGACCAAGACCAGCTGAGATTTGTTTTTACAAGGAAAAATTTCATAAAATTCGTAAGGCAGAAGACTTAAATGATTTATTAGAAAATCAAATAGATATTTTTAGTTAAACTTTTTCTAATATTGACTTTCCTAATTAATATTTATATACTTTTGAAAAAAATTTAAAATGAAAGAACTTACTTTATTATCTGTTTTATTGTCATATGGATTATCTTTTTCTCAGCCTGCTAATCCTGCTAATGGTGGAAATATGCAAAGAATAACTAATTACGGACAACAAGCTTTCATAGATTTTGGTAATAAGTCATTAAGACAAAAAGGTAATTCAAGCATTATTATTCAAGGTAGTCAATACTTCAATGACAACTTCAAAGAAGCTAACTTAAAATATTTTGGAAATGATATTACGGAGGGTGGATATATGCGTTATAATGGATTTTCTGACGAGATAGAAATGAGTAGCACTCCTGGAAATTTTGAATCAGATGTTATACTAATAAAAAGTAAAGATGTAGTACCAATAATAGAAGGGGATAAATTTATTTATCTCCCTCACAGGCTTGATGATGGTAGAGCTGTATTAGGATATCTAATTGAGATCTTTTCTGGAGATAAAATAAATTTATACTTAAAAAAGAAAAAAACATTTATGGAAGCAGTTGAGGCAAGAACATCACTTGAAAATTCTTTTCCTGCTAGATATGTAGAAAGTACAGATATTTATGTTAGTGTTGATGGGGATACCCCAGTACCTTTAAAAGGAACAAAAAAATCAATTATTTCTTTTTTTAATTCTAATTCATCTAAAGTTAAAGCTTTCATCAAATCAAATAAACTAAAAGTGAATGACATTAACTCTTTAGTCAGGATTTTTGAATTCGCAGAAAAATTATAGTTTTAATGACATATCTATAATTTTTTAACAATATAGTTGATAAATTATCAGTTTTATAGGATAATTCTTCAATAAAATCCTTTTTTTTTAAATTATTTCCATATTTAATGCAAAAGTTTCTTTTTTATTGGAATTATTGCTTTATATTAGCCTTTACGAAAAATTTAAGAAAATTTTAACAAAAATTTATTAATAACTAAATAACTAAGTATGAAAAGCTTATTCAGATTACTAGTGGTTTTCTTGCTAACTGCTCAAGTGGCAATTGCACAGAAAACTGTATCTGGTGTTGTTTCTGATCCTGATGGTCTACCCCTCCCTGGGGCTACTGTCTTAGTTCAAGGAACAACTACTGGTGTAACCACTGATTTCGACGGAAACTTTTCTATTAATGTTGCTGAAGGCCAGACTCTGGAGTTCAGTTTTGTTGGTTATGAAACTGCAGCTGTAGCTGTTGGTGCCGGCAATGTCATTAATATTTCACTTTCCCTTGGAACTCAACTTGAAGAAGTTATTGTTACTAGTTTAGGTATTACAAGAGAGAAAAGAGCACTAGGATATGCTGTTTCTGAAGTTGACGAAAGTCAGATTGAGGGAAGAGCCTCTGGTGATGTTGCTCGTGTTCTTTCTGGTAAAGCCTCTGGTGTACAAGTAACTAATCAAGGTGGTATATCTGGTTCAGGAACAAGTGTTATTATTAGAGGTCTTAGTACCTTTAGTTCTAGTAACCAACCTTTATTTGTTGTTGATGGAGTTCCTTTTCAAAGCGATACAAACGCTTCGGGAAGTTTCGCATCAGGAAATACTGGTTCTTCAAGATTCCTGGATTTAGATCCTAATAATATTGAATCTGTAAACGTTCTTAAAGGTTTAGCTGCTGCTACCCTTTATGGATCTGAAGGTAGAAACGGTGTAATTTTAATTACTACTAAATCCGGATCTACTAGAAGTGGAACACAAGCATCTAAAAATGAAATAACAGTAAACAGCTCTTATTTTGTTAATGAGATTGCGATGATTCCAGATTATCAGAATCAATATGGTAACGGTTTTAACCAAAACTTTGGTTGGTATTATTCAAACTGGGGACCTAGTTTCGACAAAGAAGGTCCAGCAGGATGGGGAAGACAACCTCAGATTAACGGTGAAGTTTCTGGTCAGCCAGGATTTTTAAAGCACCCTTATAATAGTAACTTAAATGCAAGATTCCTTGCAAGAGACTTACTACCTTTATTAGGTCTTTCTATGGACTCTCTATGGGAGTGGAAGCCTTATAACAGTGCTCAAGATCTTTTCCAACCAGGACAAATTATTAATACTAACATAAACTTTAGAGGAAGAAGTGATGATGGTAAAGTATCTTATAACGTAAACTATGGTAACTTAGATGATGAAGGATTTACTCCTGGTAACACTCTTAGAAGAAATTCTATTAGTTTTGGTGGTAGAGCTCAATTATCTAACAAGTTTACTGTTAACGGTACAATAAACTATACTAATACTAACTTCAAAACTCCTCCAGTTGCGGCTGGTGGTAGTGGTGGAGCAGCTACATCATCTATCTACGGATACATATTCTTTACTCCAAGATCTGTTGGTATCGCAGAATTACCTTATGAACATCCAATTACTGGAGCATCTATCTACTATAGATCATCAAATGGTATACAACACCCATTATGGACTGTTAACAATACCGGTGATGGACAGAATGTTCAAAGAGTATTTGGTTCAGCATCTGTTCAATACGACATTAATGACAACCTTAACTTAAACTATAAATACGGATATGATGTTTATAGTGAAGATAACTTCAGTTATCAAAATAAAGGTGGTGTTGATGGAAGTGTTGAGGATAGATCAGGATTCTACGAAAAATGGAATAACACAGCTACAATTTTTAACCACCAAATTTCTTTAAATGGTGACTATGAGTTAGATGACGATTGGGGAGTTACATTTAACGTTGGTGCTCAAGCTGTTGGAAATGTATATGACAGAAACGGTGTTAGAAGTACTGGACAAAACGTATTTAAGGTACTTAGACACTTTAACTTTAACAGTCAAGAAGAAATCGAGTACTTCGGAAAAAGAAATGTACTTGGTGTCTATGGTCAAGCGGAGTTTGATTATCAAAACTACTTATATTTAACACTTGCATCTAGAACTGATTGGGTCTCTAACTTATCAGAAGAGAACAGATCAATTACTTACCCATCTGCAAGTATTTCTTTCGTACCAACTTCAATTTTTGATTTTGGTGAACTTCCGATCGACTTCTTAAAAGTTAGAGCTAGTTATGGTACATCTGCAACATTCCCTGGTGGATATCCAATTGCATCTGTACTTAATTTAGATACAAAAGATTTTAAAGTTGGAGGAACAAACGTTATTACTAACTCTACTGGTTCTCAGCTTGGTAATCAAGGTCTTAAGCCTGAGTTATTAACTGAGATTGAGTTTGGTATTGAAGCAAATCTATTTGATAATAGATTAACTGCTGAAGTTTCTTACTACGACAGAAAAACAAATGATTTAATTATCTCAAGACCTCTTGACCCATCTACTGGTTATACAAATACTAGAACAAATATTGGAGAAATCCAATCTGAAGGATGGGAAGTAGACCTTGGTGTTGATATAATTAGAGGTGATAAATTTAATTGGAATACAAACCTTAACTATACTGCAAACCAATCTGTAGTAGCTGATCTAGGAGCTGATACTGACCAGATTATTTATGCTGGTTACTCAACTAGAGGTAATGCTGCTGTTGTTGGCCTTCCATTAGGTGCAATGCTTGGTTCTTCAGTTAAGAGAGATTCTCAAGGTAGACCACTAATTGACTCATCGGGTAACTATTCTACGTCTTATGACACTAACTATAATACTAACCCGTATTCATTTATTGGTAATCCAAATCCTGACTTTATCGCTAACTTAAGTAATACGATTTCTTACGGAAATCTAAGTTTTAACTTCTTATTTAATGCAACAATTGGAGGTGACATGTATTCAAGTTATATGATGACACTTCTAGGTAGAGGTCAGTCATCTGATACACTTGATAGAGAATTAACATTTATAATTCCTGGTGTACTTTCTGATGGTTCTCCAAATAACAAGCAAATTGATAACGCAACATTCTACTTCGGTAATATAATTGTTGGTGCTGATGAGCTTAGAGTTTGGGATGCTAGTGTATTAAGACTTAGTGAAGTTTCTTTAACTTATGATGTTCCAAAGAAATGGTTAGATAAAACTCCATTTGGAAATGCATCAATTTCTGCACAAGGTTTCAACCTTTGGTATGATGCTTACAACACACCTCCGGGTACAAACTATGATCCAAACATTGCAGGACTTGGTGTCGGTAATGGTGCTGGATTTGAGTACTTTAATGGTGTAAGTGCAAAAAGATATGGTGTAAGTTTAAAAGTTACTTTTTAATTCTATAAAATAAGATATTATGAAAAATTTAAATAAAATTTCACTTATAGCTTTCACAAGTCTAATAGTTTTAAGTGCTTGTGAAACAACAGAATTAGATCTAACATCAAACCCTAACGCATTAAGCCCTGAAAATGCTAGTGTTGAATTATTCATCAATGGTATCCAAGAGGATTTTGCTTATTTCGTTGACGATATGGGTGACGTTGGTGCTAGACTTACTAGAATTGCCTATTTAGGTGGAGATAGAATGTATGCTGATGCTTGGTCTCCTAACTCATTCTCTGGTTCATGGACAAATGCTTACCAAGGAATGTTTGAGGACATGAAGCTTATGAATACTCTTGCTGAAGAGCAAGGACTTACATACCACATCGGTATGGGTCAAGTAATCAAGGCATACACATTATTAACGTTAGTTGACTTTTTCGGAGATGTTCCGCTTACAGAAGCAAACTTAGGTTCTGAGAACCTTAATCCTGCTGCTGATTCAGGAGCTGCCGTTTATGATGCTGCATTAGCTCTTTTAGATCAAGCTATTTCTAATTTTAACGCTGGTGGACCTTCACCTCAATACGACATGTATTACGGTGGAAATGCTGCTGGTTGGATTAAAGCTGCAAATAGTATTAAAAAGAGAGCTTACCTAAACTTAGGTGACTTTGGAGCATATAGTTCTATAACTAACTATATTAAAGATAATGCTGATGACTTCCAGTTTACTTGGGGTACTAATGAAACTAATCCTGATACTAGATCACCAATTTACAGATATAACTACACATCTTCGGGTGCAAGTGATTATCAGTCAAATTGGATGATGAATAGAATGATGGTTGGTAGAAATGGTATGAGAGATCCTAGAATTAACTACATATTTTACAGACAAGTTCCTACAACTCCTGGTAATGATGGAGCAGTAGATGAAGTAAGTCTTGAATGTAGTGTTCCTGGATACTATTACCCACCTCACTATGTAGCTTACGGTATTTACTGTTCGCTTCCAGAAGGATACTGGGGAAGAGATCACGGATATGACGAAGGTATTCCACCAGATGGATTTAAAAGAACACTTCAAGGTGTTTATCCAGCTGGAGGTGCTTTTGATGAAAGTACATTCGCATCTGCTGGACAAGGTGATGGATATGGTGGTGCTGGTATAACTCCTGTTGTATTAGCTTCATACATGAATTTCCTTGATGCAGAAGTTGCTGTAAATACTGGAGGAGATCCTACAGCTAGTACATTAGCTGGGATTGGTAACTTTATAGATAAAGTAGATGATCATATAGCAGCTGTTCCTGCTATCCCTGCAGCTACAAAGGATGCTTATTTAGCAGCCTTTGCAATTGAATGGGCTTCAGCAGCAACTCTAGATGCAAAACTTGAGCTTTGGGCTGAAGAGTTTTGGGTAACTCAAAGAGGTAATGGTATTGATGCATATAATTCATACAGAAGAAATGGATATCCTAAGAACTTGCAACCTATGTTGGAAGCTGATCCAGGACCATTCCCTGTATCAATGTGGTATCCACAGAATTATGCAGCTAACAACTCTAATGTTACTCAGAAAACTGCTTTAACTGGAAGAGTATTTTGGAATTCTAACGGACCAGCGGTCGACTAAATTATAATATTATGAAAAAAATAAATATATTATTAAGCGGTTTAATTTTAATGACTATCTCATCATGTACAAAAGAGTATTCTTCTGATGACTACGGTGGTTATGAAATGTTAAGTCAATACATGCTAGAAAATTGGGAAAAAGGTGCTGCCTTAAGAACAATTTCTCAAAGCGGTGGTTATTCTTTCTTTGATGCCGCTAATTCAAACTGGAGTGTAACTCTTGAACCACACGACAAAGAAAACGGTGGTTTAACTGAAAGCGTAGACTGGTACGTGTCTAATGGTGGAAATAATGAAACAATGGTTAAGACTATTTCTAAGTCTGAAATGACTACTGGTGAAGTTGGTTTACCTAACTTTTCTGTAGCTATGTCATTGACTGAAGCTGGTTCATTAGTTGGTGGTTATAATGGTGGAGATACTATTTTACATAGATTTGTATTAAACTTATCTGATGGAAATTCGTATTCTTCTAATACTGTTACAGGACCATTAACTGGATCTTACTTTAGATCACCATACCAATATCCAATTATTATCACATGTGTACTACCTGAAGGTGAAGTTGAGGCTGTAGCTGGAACTTATACTATTGCTGCAACTGATAGTTGGGGTGATGGTTGGTCTACTGGTGAAGCACTTAAAGTTACTATTGATGGTGTATCTACACTAATAGGAAATACTGCAGGTTGGAGTACTAATACTTTCACTTTTGAAGTAAAAGCTAGTGCTCAAACTATGAAGTGGGAGTGGCAATCTGGAAGATATGATGACGAAGTTGGATTCAAAATTTCTCATACATCTCCTTCTGGTAAAACTCAAGATGTTGTTTCCTACGGGGCATACCCTAATGGAAGTGGTGCAGCATCTGGTACAGTTGGCGCACTTTCTGGAATGAGTATTTGTAAATAATTACAATTACTAATAATTTAAAGGAGGTTTTGCAAAAAACCTCCTTTTTTTTTATGAATAATAATAAAGAAATAAAAATATATGGGGTAAGACCATTGCTTGAAGCAATAAATAGCGGAAAATCTATTAATAAAGTTATTTTTAAGAGAAATAATTCTTTAAATCCAAATCAAAAAAAAATTATAAATATTCTTAAGGAAAATTCTATTCCATTTTCATTTGCACCAAGTGAAAAATTTAAAAAACTACATAATAAGAATCATCAAGGTATAATAGCTTTAATATCACCAATTGATATAATAACTATTGAGCAATTAATAAGTCAAACAAAGGATAATAAAAATCATAGTATTTATGTTCTTCTTGATGGTATTACAGATACAAGAAATTTTGGGGCTATTATAAGAACCTGTGCTGCTTTTAATATAAATGGAATTGTTATTTCAGAAGATAATTCAGCTCCTGTTAACTCTGATGTTATTAAAACTTCAGCAGGTGGTGCATTTAAAGTTAAAATTGCAAGAGTAAAAAATTTAAAAGATGCGGTATATCACTTAAAAACACATGATATCTCTGTAATTGGATTATCTGAGAAGGGTGAAAAAATAATCTATGATTATAATTTAAAAAAATCAATAGCTATTGTTTTAGGATCTGAAGATAGAGGTATTTCAAAAGGCATAGCTAATCTATGTGATGAAACAATAAATATACCAATACAAAATATTGATTCATTAAATGTCTCAGTTGCATTCTCGGTTATTGCCTATGAGGCATATAAGCAAAGAATATTTTAAGTAAATAGTGTACTTTTGTAAAAAGTAAATTTTGTTTAAAAAACAAGAATATAACACTCTTTTATTTTTTATTACTATAACTTTAACAAGCTGTAGTTCAAATATTTATAAATCATTTGAAGAACCTATTCTTACTGAAAATAAATTTATAATAGACGACAACTCAGTAAGTAATTCACCTTTTAGATTTTTAGTTGATCCAAAACCCAATAATAAAGTCTTTGGTATTCCTGTTGGTTTATATATATATAATCTAAGCAGTGATAACCCAAATGAAAAGTTTAATGAATGGTTAAATAAAAAGGAGTCTAGATACAGAAGACTTGATAATTTAATTTCTGATAAACAGATAAATCAACTTAAAAGATATAACCTATCATTCAATACATTTCTAAAAAATCTAGGTGAAAAGCCAATTAAACTAAATGATATAGACGTTAATGATAATATTTCAAGAATTAAGCAATATTATAATAATAATGGATATTTTGATTCACAGATTATTGTTGATACGATAATTAACAATAATCAGGCACAAATTCTATATAATGTAACAACTAACAACAGGTATACTTTTGATGAAATAACTTATAATATTAATTCTAAAGATATTGAGGATATAATTTTAAATAATACTAATAAAAGTTATATAAGAGAGGGCGAACCTTTTTCTATTGATAATTTAGTAAATGAAAGAGACAGAATCACAAGTTTATTAAGAAATAATGGGATTTATAACTACCAGCAAAGAAGTCTCAATTATAAGGTGTTTATTGATAGTTTAGGCAGTTCAAAACAAGTTCCAATTTTAATAAATATAAATACTCCAAAGGTTGATACGAAAAGCTTATACTCTAAAAAGAGGATTAGAGATATTAATATTTTTATAGAGTCAATTGATGAACTGTCCAACTTTAATTCTTATACAGATTCTTTAAGCTATAATGGTGTAGGAATATTTTCTAAAGGTATTTTAAAGTATTCTCCTAAATCACTTACTGAACCTTTATTTTTTCAAAAGGATGAGATTTACAATGAAAATAAAAAATTATTAACTTCAAGATATTACTCAAATCTAGGAGCATTTAAATACCCAAGAATACAATATTCTGAAACTGATAATTATCTTGATGCATATATTTATCTTGAACCTAGAGAAAGATTCTCATTAGGATTTGATTTAGACTTTACCCACTCAAACATTGAAGATTTTGGTATTTCTTTTGGAGCAAACTATAGTATTAGAAATCTTTTTAGAGGAACTGAAAATTTATCTATTAATCTAAAAAATTCAATTGGAGCATCAACTGATATAAATCTACCAGGAGATGATTTTTTTAATCTTTTTGAACTTGGAGGTAATCTTAACCTTCGGATTCCTAGAATTTTATTTCCAATTAAACTTGGATTTATTTCTAAAGAAATGGATCCTAGTACGAATATAATTATTGGATCATCAATTCAGAAGAACATAGGACTAGATAAGCAATATTATAATGCTAATTATGAAATTAGCTGGAATCATTCACCAAATAAAAAATTTAACTTTAAGTTATTAGATTTTGAGTATGTAAATAATAAAAATATTTCAAACTATTTCAATGTCTATAGGAATTCATATGATAATTTAAATTATATATCATCTTTATATAACTTTAATCAATCCTCTTTGGATTATGAAGGAAATTTAACTGTGCCAAATGGAGCAGAAAATTTTATAAATCAAGTATTAAACAATCAAACTAGTATTGAATCAAATTCAGATCTATACAAAGATGTAAGTACAATTCTTGAAAGAAAGGAAAGACTAACTCAAAATAACTTAATAATTGGATCATCAATTTCATTATTAATAAATACCCAAGATAATATTCTAGATGAAGACTTTTCTCAATTAAGATTTAAGGTTGAGACTATTGGTAATCTATTCAATGCTTTGATTAAAAAAAATAATCAAAATTCTAACAATAAAGTAGTTATATCAGATATTCTTCCCTCTCAGTATTTTAAGACTGAAATCAATTATATTAAACATTTTTCTCTAAAAAATAATGATATAATTGCAACAAGAGGATTTTTTGGGATAGCAATACCTTACGGAAATTCAGATTATATACCTTTTTCTAGATCTTATTATGCTGGAGGTGCAAATGACAACAGAGCTTGGAAAGCCTATAAACTAGGTCCTGGCAGTAGCAAAAATATTAATGAGTTTAATGAGGCAAATCTTAAAATTTCCCTTAGTATTGAGTATAGAAAAGAAATACTGGGAAAGCTTAAAGGTGCAATATTTATCGACTCTGGAAATATTTGGAATGTTTCAGATAATGTTTCGGATAATTCAATGAAGTTTAATAGTATTAAAGATTTAAGTGAACTAGCATTAGGAACAGGCATTGGATTAAGATATGACTTTAACTTCTTTATTTTTAGATTGGATACTGCTTTCAAAACCTATAATCCTTCAAAAAACAAGACTGAAAGATGGCTAACTGATTTGGCATTAAAAAAAGCTGTATTTAATATTGGAATAAATTACCCTTTTTAAAAATAAGTTTAATATTTTTGACAAGAATTAACGAAATTCATTTTGAAGAATAACTTTGTTTACGGAAAGAGAAATCAACAACTTTATAAACTTGCAAAAGAAAAAAAATTTGCTCTTCCAGCTGTAAATGTTTCGGGCTCAAATTCAATTAATTCTGTACTTGAAACAGCTTCAGAAATTAATAGTCCTGTAATAATTCAATTTTCCAACGGAGGATCTCATTTTATTGCTGGAAAAGGTATGAATAACAAAAATTTAGAAGCATCAATAGCTGGTTCAATATCAGGAGCACATCATATACATAATATAATTGATCACTATGAAACTAAAGTGGTAATTCATACAGATCACTGTGGAAGAAAAATTCTCCCATGGATAGATGGACTTATAACTTTTGGTAATAAATTTTATAAAAAAAATGGATATCCGTTATTTTCATCTCATATGATTGATCTTTCCGATGAACCTATTGAAGATAATATAAGAACATGTAAAGAATATCTTAAGAAGATTACAGATCTTGAAATGACATTAGAGATTGAACTAGGAGTGACAGGAGGAGAAGAAGATGGAGTTGATAATACAGATATTGACTCATCAAAACTTTATACCCAACCTGAGGAAGTTGCATACGCCTACTCAGAATTAAGCTCAATTAGTAATAATTTTATGATTGCTGCCGCATTCGGAAATGTTCATGGAGTATATAAGCCAGGAAATGTAAAACTTACTCCAAAAATCTTAAAAAATTCACAAGAATATGTTTCAGATAAATTTAATTTACCTTCTAACTCTCTTGATTTTGTGTTTCATGGTGGCTCTGGATCATCAGTTGAGGAAATTAGAGAAGCAATTGACTATGGTGTTATAAAAATGAATATTGATACAGATCTACAATTTGCATTTACTGAAGGAGTTAGAGATTACATGTTAAAAAATTCTAGTTATCTTATGACTCAGATTGGTAATCCTGAGGGAAGTGATATACCAAACAAAAAATATTATGACCCAAGAGTTTGGCTTAGATCAGGAGAAGAAACTTTAAAAATAAGACTTATTAAGGCTTTTGAAGATTTAAATAATATCAATACCTTAGATTAAATTCTAATAGCATGAGTTGGTTCAAAAGAACAAACAAAAATATTAGTACAAAAACTGAAGAGAAGAAAGATATTCCTGCCGGACTCTGGTACAAAACTCCTAGTGGTAAAATAATTGAAACGAAAGAGTTAGCTAAAAATTTATATGTTAGTCCTGAAGATGACTATCATGTCCATATTGGAAGCAAAGAATATTTTGAAATATTATTCGACGATACATTTAAAGAGTTAAACTCTAGAATGAAGTCAATTGACTTTTTAAAATTTGAAGATCAAAAAAAATATTCAGAAAGGCTAAAAGATGCACAAATTAAAACTAACCTTAATGATGCAATTAGAGTTGGATATGGAAAGTCCTTCGGAAAGGAGCTAGTAGTTGCATGTATGGATTTTAAATTTATTGGAGGATCAATGGGATCTGTTGTAGGTGAAAAAATATCACAGGCAATAACTTTCGCAATTAAAAAAAAGTACCCTCTTATAATTATTTCAAAATCAGGTGGAGCTAGAATGATGGAGTCTGCCACATCTCTTATGCAAATGGCTAAAACATCTGCTAGACTTAATGACTTATCTGAAGCTGGATTACCATATATTTCTCTTTGTACTGATCCAACTACTGGTGGAACTACTGCTTCATTCGCTATGCTTGGAGATATCAATATAGCAGAACCAAAAGCTCTTATTGCTTTTGCTGGCCCCAGGGTTGTTAAGGATACGACAGGTCAAGATTTGCCTGAAGGATTTCAAAGAAGTGAATTTTTATTAGAAAAAGGTTTTCTCGATTTTATTACCCATCGAAAAGATTTAAAGAAGAAAATTAATCTTTACTTAGATTTAATTCAGAATTCTCCCTTACGTAAATATGAATAAATAATTTACTTATTTAAATATAAACTACTATATTTGCGGCTCAAAAATAATTGAATGAAAGTACTCAAAAAAGAAGATATTTTTAAGGAGTTCGGGAAAAGTAAAAAAGATACTGGATCTACAGAAAGTCAAGTTGCACTTTTCTCTAAGAGAATTGACGATCTTTCTAATCATCTTAAGACTAATGCAAAGGATTTTAATACAGAGAAATCTTTAGTTAAAATGGTTGGAAAAAGAAGAAATTTACTCGAGTACTTAAAGAAAACAGATATTGAAAGATACCGTGATATAATAAAAAAACTTGGTATCAGAAAGTAAATTTAGTTTGGTTGTCTTATAACTCACACAACAATTAATTTAAACCAAAACTAGATTATGAACCCAAAACCTTTATCAAAAACAATTGTTTTAAATGATGGACGAGAGATTATCATTGAAACAGGCAAACTTGCAAAGCAAGCACACGGATCCGTAGTTATAAAAATGGGTAACTGTATGCTTCTATCAACAGTTGTTTCCAATTATGGAGAATCAACACTAGATTTTCTTCCTTTAACAGTTGATTATAGAGAAAAATTTGCATCTGCAGGAAGATTTCCAGGTGGTTTTTTCAAAAGAGAAGCTAGACCAAGTAATGAGGAGATTTTAACAATGAGAATTGTTGATAGGGTTCTTAGACCTTTATTCCCAAAAGATTATTATAATGAAACTCAGGTAATGATACAATTAATGTCTCATGATGAAAACGTAATGCCGGATGCATTAGTTGGTTTAGCTGCCTCTGCAGCACTGTCGTTATCGGATATTCCATTTGATGGCCCTATTTCTGAAGTTAGAGTAGCAAGAATTGATGGAAATTTCTTAGTAAATCCTTCAAAAGGTCAACTTGAAGAATCAGACATAGATATGATGGTTGGTGCTAGCGAAGATTCAGTAGTTATGGTTGAGGGAGAATTTAATGAGATTTCTGAGGAGGAGATGACAGAAGCTATAAGATATGCTCATGAAGAGATTAAAGCTCAAATTAAGGCTCAAAAAGAGCTTGTTAAGCTTGTTGGAGTAAGTTCTGAAAAAAGAGAATATGATTCCACTGACGAGGACACAGAACTAGAAAATCAAATTATTGAAAAAACTTATCAAAAATGTTATGATATAGCAAAAAAAGGTCTTTCAAAAACGAAAGAAGTGAACTTTTTTCAAATGTTAAACAAGAATTAGTCGAATCTTATGATGAAGAAACGTTTGAAGAAAAGAAAGATCTTATTCTAAATTACTTTAGTAAATCACAAAAAAAGGCGGTAAGAGATCTTGTTCTTAATGAAGGTATAAGGCTTGATGGAAGAAAACCTGATAGTATCAGAAATATTTGGACTGAAATCAATTATTTACCTTCTACTCATGGATCTGCTGTCTTTACGAGAGGTGAAACTCAAGCACTTGCTTCAGTTACTTTAGGAACAAGTCGAGAGGCTAATGTAATAGATATGCCTACAGATCAATCTGAAGAAACCTTTTATTTACATTATAATTTCCCTCCTTTTTCAACTGGAGAAGCAAGACCATTGAGAGGAACTTCAAGAAGAGAAGTTGGTCATGGAAATCTAGCTCAAAGGGCTCTAAAAAAAGTTATGCCATCTGATTGTCCATATACAGTTAGAATTGTATCTGAAATTTTAGAATCTAATGGATCGTCCTCTATGGCTTCAGTCTGTGCGGGATCTCTTGCATTGATGGATGCTGGAATTAATATTAAAAGTAATGTTTCAGGTATCGCAATGGGTTTAATAACTGAGGGAGATAAATATGCTGTATTATCTGATATTTTAGGTGATGAAGATCATCTTGGAGATATGGACTTTAAAGTAACAGGGACTAAAGATGGAATCACTGCATGTCAAATGGATATCAAGATTAAAGGATTGAAATATGATATATTAGTTGAAGCACTTAGTCAAGCTAAAAATGGAAGATTGGATATATTGAACAAATTAGATGAAACAATAAATAATCCTAACGATTCTGTTAAAGCGCATGCACCTAAAATGGTTAATCTTGAAATCAGCAAGGACTTTATTGGACTGGTGATAGGGCCAGGAGGTAAAAATATTCAAGAACTTCAAAAGGATACTGAAACTACAATTGTAATAAATGAGAAAGATGAAATTGGTGTTATTGAAATTTTAGGGGTTGATCAAGAAAAAATTAACTATGCCATTGACAGAATTAAAAATTTAGTTTTTGAGCCTGTAATTGATGAGGTATACAATGTCAAAGTAATCAAAATACTAGATTTTGGTGCAGTTGTTGAGTTTGTTCCAGGAAAAGAAGCTTTATTACATGTTTCTGAAATTGCTTGGGAAAGAGTTAATGATGTAAATGAATATTTAAAGATTGGTGATCAAATTGAAATAAAATATTTGGGGATTGATCCTAGAACAAAAAAATCTAAAATTTCTAGAAAAGTTCTACTTGAAAAAAAATCTTAATCTTTTTTCAATTTGGAACAATTTTTGTGGCATAAATAGTCTATGAGACAATTAAAAATTACAAAACAGGTCACTAATAGAGAGACTGCCTCTCTTGATAAATACCTACAAGAAATTGGTAAGGTTGATCTTATTACTGCTGAGGAAGAAGTTGAATTAGCTCAAAGAATTAAAGCTGGAGACCAGTTTGCTTTGGAAAAGCTAACTAAAGCTAACTTGAGATTTGTTGTATCAGTAGCTAAGCAATATCAAAATCAAGGTTTGACCCTTCCTGATCTTATTAATGAGGGAAATTTAGGACTTATTAAAGCTGCACAGAGATTTGATGAAACTAGAGGTTTTAAATTTATCTCATATGCTGTATGGTGGATTAGACAATCAATACTTCAAGCTCTAGCCGAGCAATCAAGAATTGTAAGATTGCCTTTAAATAAGATTGGATCAATTAATAAAATTAACAAGACATATGCATTTCTAGAGCAAGCTCATGAAAGAGCCCCTTCAGCAGAAGAAATTGCTAAAGAACTTGATATGACTGTTAACGATGTAAAAGAATCATTAAAAAATTCTGGAAGACATGTATCAATGGATGCCCCTTTAGTTGAAGGTGAAGACTCAAATTTGTATGATGTATTGAATAGTGGAGAATCACCAAATCCTGATAGACAACTTCTTCACGAATCACTTAGAACTGAAATTGAAAGAGCTCTTGACACCTTAACCCCCAGGGAGGCTGATGTTGTTAGACTTTATTTTGGTCTTGGCAACCAGCATGCTATGACTCTAGAGGAAATAGGTGAAACATTTGACTTGACAAGAGAAAGAGTTAGACAGATCAAAGAAAAAGCTATAAGAAGGCTAAAGCATACATCTCGAAGTAAAATACTTAAAACTTACCTAGGATAATTAGGAGCTGTGTTTATATCTTTTATTAGTCGATATTATGTATTATTATTTAAAACTTTATATTGGCAAATATGTCAGTAAAAGTTTCTCCCTCTATTCTTGCAGCAGATTTTGCTAATTTATCTTTAGAGTGTTCTAAAATAGATAAAAGCAATGCTGACTGGTTTCATCTAGATGTTATGGATGGACTGTTTGTTCCTAATATATCTTTTGGTATGCCAGTTGTGAAGACCATAAGACAACTAACTAAAAAGCCTTTAGATGTTCATCTTATGATCGTTGAGCCTGAAAAGTATATAACTGAATTTATAAACCTTGGATCTGATATAATTACAGTTCACATAGAGGCAACAAATAATTTAAATCAAATCATTAATAAGATTCATGAATCTTCACTAATGGCTGGAATTGCTATAAATCCTGAAACTCCTATATCTGAACTAAAAGAATACATCAAAAAGGTTGATTTAATTTGTTTAATGGGAGTTAATCCTGGGTTTGCTGGTCAAAAATTTATTGAATCTACAACAGAGAGACTTAAAGAATTAAAACAATTAATTATTTCGTCTAAATCAAATGCATTAATAGAAGTAGATGGAGGAGTAAATAAGGATAACTTTCAGGATCTTAAATCTAATGGGGCAGATGTTTTAGTTGCTGGAAGTTACATATTTAATTCACCCGATTATAATATTGCAATTGATGCTCTTAAATAAGATAATTACTAAATTTATATTCAGTAAAATTATAAATGGACATATTCATAAGAAGTATATTAGTTTCTATTTTTTTATTGTCATTATCCTGTAATCCTCAAAATACTGCAGAAAACGACATAGACTATAGTAATATTGAGAATAAAAATTTTGAATCAAATGAAATTGATTTAATTAACTCAAGTATCTCAAAATTTAGTTTTCTAGCTCTAGGTGATAGCTACACAATTGGAGAAGGAGTAAACGAAAATGAAAGATGGCCAAATCAATTTGTCGAAGTTGCATATGAAAATGGTCTAGACTTTGAAAAACCTGTAATCATTGCTGAAACTGGTTGGAAGACCTATGATCTTTTGAACGCAATAAGTCAGACCAATTTTACTCAAAAATATGATTATGTTTCTCTTTTAATTGGAGTAAACAACCAATTTAATTCAAGATCTATTGATGAATTTGAGGAAGATCTTAACAAACTAATGGATAAGATGAATAGTCTTAAAAAAAGTAACGGAAATATCATTATTGTTTCTATACCAGATTGGGGATATACTCCTTTTGGATCAAAAACTAAATATAATAGAGAAGTAATTTCATCTGAAATAAATTTATTTAACAATAGCTTAATAAATTTTGCAAATAGTAATGGACTCAAGTATGTTGATGTTACAGATATTTCCAGAAGGGCACTAAATGAAAGCAATTTATTAGCTTCTGATAATCTTCATCCAAGTGGATTGATGTATTTGGAATGGGCAAAAAAAATTTATGAAACTTGGATAGACTAGAGAAATTAGCAAAAGAATTAGATTCAAAAGATAAACTAAATAAATTCAAAAGTGAATTCATCTATCCAGATGATAAATTATATTTTGATGGTAATTCTCTTGGTCTACTTTCAAAAAAAACTAAAGAGGCCATTAATAAAGTTATAGATAATGAATGGGGGCAAAATCTTATCTCAAGCTGGAATAATTCATGGATAAACCTACCTAATAAAGTTTCTAAGAAAATTTCAACAATCTTAAATTCAAATGAAACTGAAATACATGTAGGCGGATCTACTTCTTTAAATCTCTATAAATTACTATTAAGCCTTATAAAAAGCAACGACAGTATTTTAAATATCTCTACTGACAATCTTAATTTTCCTTCAGATAAATATATCTGCGATGGTATTTGTAATGATCACAATTTAAAATTTAATCTTCTAGAGTATGATAATTATTTACCAGATATTGATGTGCTTGAGCAATTTATCAAGAATAATAACGGTATAATTGTCCTATCACTAGTTACTTATAAATCTTCATACAGATATCCTGTAAAAAAAATTAATAGAATTTGTCAAGAAAATGATAGCATTGTTATTTGGGATTTAAGTCACGCAATTGGAGCTATAGATATTGATATGAAACTCAATGATATTGATTATGCAGTAGGTTGTACATATAAATATTTAAATGGAGGTCCAGGTTCACCAGCTTTTATATATACTAGAAATGAAAAACAGATAGGACTTAAGTCCCCAATAAAAGGGTGGTTTAGTCATAATGCACCATTTGATTTTTCAGAGACGTATATTCAGTCAGATACAATGGATAAATTTTCTAGCGGAACACCACATATTATTTCAATGTCTTCTTTGGAATCTTCTCTTGATATAACTATTAAAGCAACAACAAAAAAGTTAGAGGATAAATCAGAGGATTTATTTGACTTCTTTACAGAAATTTTTGATGATCGATTAGTTAATTTAGGTTTTAAAATTATTACTCCTAAGAATAAATGTGATAGAGGTTCTCACATTTCATTAGTCCATGATGAATCTTGGAGAATAACAAAGTGTCTTACAAACCCAGAGAATGCTCAAGAAAAAAATATTATTGTAGATTTTAGACCACCTAACATAATTAGGATTGCATTAACACCTCTTTATATATCATTCATTGACATATATAAAGTTAGTATGAGACTTATTAATATAATTGAATCAAAAGAGTATGATAGTAAAGATAAATCTAAAAATATAGTTACCTAGATAGTTTACAAACTAATTAGATAAAATATTTTTGACTATTTCAGCAATTATTCTACCCTCAGCTCTACCTGATACTTTTTTACTTACTGTAGAGATTACAGCCCCCATATCTTTCATTGAAGAGGCCTTTAATTCAATAATTGTAGTGTTAATTATTTCAGTCAATTCTAATTCACTTATTTGCTCTGGGAGAAACTCTGAAATAATTTTTGATTGAGCAATTTCAATTTTTGCTAAATCCTCTCTTTTTTGTTCATTATAAATTTTTGCGCTATCATTTCTTTGCTTAACAAGTCTTTGTAGAATTTTTATAATTTCATTTTCATCTAAAGTCTTATCTGAAGAAGATTTAGTCTTTTCTAATAAAATTGCAGACTTTATAGACCTTAATGATTCAAGCCTAAGAATATCTTTTTTTTTCATTGAGTCTTTAATAGACTCATTTATTTGACTTTCTATACTCATTTTAATTAATCTACGTTATCATGTAAATAAGTGTTAACATCTGGAAATTCTAATTTATTATCCTCATTTAAAATAGTCTTTGAGAATATTTCATTATCCTCTGTCTTTGAATTATTAATTTCAATACCCATTCTTTTATATGCTGGTATTTTTTCCAGATCTTCAATTGAAGAATTATTACTTTTAAAAACATAGTTATATTTTTTTAAATTCTCCCTCCTAATAATATTTTCATTATCCAAATCCATATCTATTGGTTTTTCAAATAAATATTTATCTTCTTGGTAATCAATGGCTTCATTGTTAGATTTTTCTTCAAAAGTTTTTATTTCTTCTATTTGATCCTCACCATCATTAAGATCTAATTTTATAAATTCTATAGCTTCTTCCTCTTCTTTTTCAGAAAAAGAATTAATTTCTTCAAATTCTGAAGTTTCTCTATCAATATTATTATCTAAGGATTCATTATTATCTATTACTTCTTTTTCTAAATTGTTTGAAAACAGACCAAAGGATATTTCATTAGAACTTTCTTCATTTTCTTTGGTTTTAGTATGATCAGCTAGAATATATTCAAAATCAATTACCTCAATTTCATTTATATCAATTAATTGTTCTTCTGCCTCAACTACTTCATAGCTAACTTCAATATTTCTTAAAATTTCATTTATTTCACTTTCTATCTTCTTTTGTTGAGAATCATGAGAGTTTTTTTCAATTACTTTATCTTCTATTATTTCAGTTTCTTCATCAGCGTTCTCTCCAATTAATTTCTTTTCAAATGGATGATCATCGTCAAGCGTATATATAACTTTCTTTATCTCTGAATTCACTAAACTATGTTGTTTTTCGTCACCAAATCCAGTTGCTATAACTGTGACAGATATATTATTTCCTAGCTCAAGATCTTCTCCAACTCCCATTATTATATTTGCATTATTACCTGTTTCATTTTGAATATACTCATTTATTTCTCCTATTTCATCTATAGTAATCTCATCTGATCCTGAAATAATTAATAGTAGAACATTCTTACTACCTTCTATTTTGTTGTCGTTAAGGAGTGGAGAGTCCAAAGCTTTTATAACTGCTTCATTTGCTCTGTTAGACCCACTTGCAATTGATGAGCCCATTATAGCTGTACCACTATTTGAAAGTACAGTTTTGGCGTCCTTAAGGTCGATATTTTGAGTATAATGATGTGTTATCACTTGTGCTACTCCTTTCGCAGCTGTTGCTAGAACCTCATCAGCTTTTGAAAATCCCTCTTTAAATCCTAGATTCCCGTATACCTCTCTTAACTTATTATTATTAATTATTATTAATGAATCTACAGATCTTTTTAACTTATCCAAACCCTTAATAGCTTGAAGCTCTCTATTTTTTCCTTCAAAATTAAATGGTATAGTTACTATTCCTACAGTCAAGATTTCAAATTCTTTTGCCATTTCTGCAATTATTGGAGCTGCACCAGTTCCTGTTCCACCTCCCATTCCAGCTGTTATAAATAACATTTTAGTTTGAGTTTCAAGTAAATTTTTTAACTCCTCATAGCTTTCTAAAGCTGCTAATTTTCCTATTTCCGGATTTGCTCCAGCACCTAAACCTTCAGTAAGATTAATTCCTAGTTGAATCTTATTAGGTACTGGACTCTCCTCTAGCGCTTGAGAATCAGTATTACAAACAATAAAGTCTACACCCTTTATTCCTTGACTATACATATAATTCACTGCATTACTTCCTCCACCTCCTACTCCCATTACTTTCATTACGTTACTTTTATTTTTTGGTAAATCGAAACTAAAATTTGTATCCATATCTATTTTTATTTTTTTTAATTTTTGTTAATTATCGTATGTATTGTCCACGTTATCTAAAAACTTTTTGAAACCTTCTCCCCACTTAGTCAGAATTGTCTTTCTCTTTTGATTAACTAGATCATCTCCTGTTGAATTAGTTATATCATTTGTTAAATTTTCAGGATTTTTTTCTATTGCCTTCATCAAAAGCCCAACAGCTGTTGAATAAATAGGATTATATTCATTACTGTCTCCAGATAGGTGTTCTCCAGGATAACCAACTCTTGTATCCATACCAGTAATATATTCAACTAATTGTTTTAGATGTCTTAATTGGCTACCTCCTCCAGTTAATACAATTCCTGCAATAAGTCTTTTTTTTGAATCCTCATGACCATAATTTTTAATTTCTAAATATGCTTGTTCAATAATCTCTACAACTCTAGCATTAATTATTTTAGATAATGTTTTTAATGATATTTCTTTTGGGTCTCTACCCCTAATTCCAGGAATTGAAACTATATCTGAGTCCTTATTCTCTCCTGGCCAAGCTGATCCAAACTTTATTTTTAATTGCTCAGCCTGGTTACCAATAATTGAGCATCCCTCTTTAATATCCTCAGAAATAACATTACCACCAAAGGGTATTACAGCTGTATGTTTTATAATACCATCTTTAAAAATTGCCACATCCGTAGTTCCTCCTCCAATATCAATTAAAGCAATACCTGCATCTTTTTCTTCAATAGAAAGAACAGCATCAGAAGATGCTAAAGGCTCTAGAGTAATATCTCCCATCTCAAGTCCTGAGCTTTTGATACATTTACCAATATTTCTAATTGAGGAAACTTGACCAACAACAATATGAAAATTAGCTTCTAGTCTACTTCCATACATACCTATGGGCTCTTTAATTTCTGATTGACCATCTACCTTAAAATCCTGAGGTAGAACATGAATAATTTCTTCACCTGGTAACATAACTAATTTATAAACTTGATCGATTAATTGATCTATATCATCATTATTAATAACCTCATCTGGATTTTCTCTAGTTATATAATCACTGTGCTGAAGGCTTCTAATATGTTGACCGGCAATACCAACAGCAACCTCCTTAATTTCTATACCTGATTTAGACTGCGCTTCATCTATAGCAATTTTTATTGATTGAATGGTTTGTGTAATATTATTAACAACACCCCTGTGAACTCCTAGGCTTTGAGATTTTCCTACACCAGTTACCTTAATTTTATTAAACTGATTTTTTTCTCCTACCATTGCTACAATTTTTGTAGTACCGATATCAAGACCTACTGAAAATTTATTATTCATGAATTTATTTTTTAATTGCTATTAATTGATTATTATAAACTAAATCGATCTGTTTATAAGTCTCACTTTCTTTTTTTTCCATATTATATAAGCAGAAGCCTTTTAACATTTCTAATTTTTTTTTGATTTTGATGTTATCTCCAAATCTAATATCAAATTGATAGTTATTTAACTTCAAAAAGAGTTCATCTTTGACGAACCATAGCTTTTCTAATTTTTGATTTAAGAACATATCTTCATTAAAAGCCTTGATAACATCTACTACTTTTTTTATATTATTTTTGGAGGTATCACCTAATAATATTGGCAGTCTATCATCTAATTTATTATTTCTTCTTATAATTTTTCCTGATAAATCTATGTATGAATCATTTTTTTTATAATAAGCTAAAGGCTCTCTTTCAACAATATTTATAGAAAGGTTGAAATTTAAATCTCTAAATATATTAGCTTCATATATAGATTCTATTTCATATAATTTTGATTCAATCTCATTTAATTTATTTTCCTTTATTAATTCAATATTTGATTTATTCTTCATAATACTATCAATTATTGTCTTATTATTAAATAGATTATCAAAAGCATAATAAACATTGTACTTTGTATTTGATTCATGATTATCATATTCAATAAATGAGCTTAATAATATCATAAATGATATTAGTGATAGCATTAAAATTGCAGTTAAAAATCTATTCATTTGTAAATATTTTTTTGTTTAGATTTAACGTTAAGTCGCCTGCACCAAGAATTGAAATTATTTTGCATTTAGTCTTATTAATTATATCATTGATATCAACCTTTTTAATTATTTGTTTTTTTGATGTATCTATTTTATTCAATAAAGCTTCTGAAGTTATACCATTAATTGGCTTCTCTCTTGCAGGATAAATATTTAAAAGGTATACTTCTTGAAAATAAGATAGAACTTTACCAAAATCATCCATTAAATCCCTTGTTCTAGAGTACAAATGAGGTTGAAAAATAACCGCTTTAGGCTTATCTTGAAAATTATAATCTATTGTATCAATAATTGACTTTATTTCGGTAGGATGATGAGCATAGTCATCTATAATTACTTTATCTTCATATTTATAAATATCCATTCTTCTTTCAATTCCCTTAAATTCAGATAAATGCGGTATGAATTCTTCTAAATTAAAATCCTCAATTTGATCAATTAATGATAAGGCTGAAATAACATTTTTTAAATTATGTTTTCCTATAACTCTTGCATGAATATTTGAAATTAAATTATTTGGAGTTTTAAAATCAAAATGAATTCCATTAAGGTCGTTTTTTATAATATTAACAGAGTAATCTGCATCTTCATCTACTGAGAACGAGAAATCTTTTTTAATATTAATACCCTTTTCTGCTATTACAAATTTTTTTGTTTTATCACAAAAAATCCCAAAGCTTGTTAGAATAGATTCCAAGTCACCATAAACATCAAGGTGGTCTTTTTCAATAGAAGTTATTAAAGTATAGTCTGGATCTAGAGCTAGAAAAGACCTGTCATACTCATCTGCTTCAATAATAACATATTCATCACCGGTAGATAAGTAATTCGAATCAAATCCTTTCATTATTCCACCAACAAATGATCTAAATTTAACTTGTTTAGAGTATAATAAATGGCTTAAGATAGCAGTTGTAGATGTTTTACCATGAGTTCCTGCAACTGCTATACATTTTGAATTTGTAGATATTTGACCTAATATTTCGGATCTTTTAAAAATTTTATTTCTTTTTTTATTTGAAAAAAAGTCAAGATATATATTATCATTTTTAATTGCAGGAGTATATACAACAATAACATTATCATCAAGGAACTCCTTTGGTATTAAACTTATATCTAGTTTATCAGTAAACTGAAGTCCATTATCTATTAATTTATCAACCAGTTTATTCGATGATCTATCATATCCAAAAACAATATTCTTAGTATCAATAAGATAATTTGCTATAGAAGACATTCCAATTCCTCCAACTCCAATAAAAAAATATTTATTATGGCTCATCCTTAAAATGTTTTTTAATTATTTCAACTATATCACTAGAGGCATATGGAAGTCCTATTTTACTAATATTTCTTGATAGTTCGTTCCTTAGATTTTCATCATTGATAAGTAAATCAAGTTTATTTTTAAATATTAATTTTAAGTCCTTTTCCTCTATACAAATACATGCATTTTTTTCCTCTATTGTTTTAGCATTTAAAAATTGATGATTTTCTGCAACATTTGGAGATGGTATTAAAATAGATGGTTTTCCTACAATAGCTAATTCAGATAGTGTTAAAGCCCCACTTCTTGCAATAATAATATCGGAGACCTGATATACAGAATCTATATCATCTATAAAATCAATAATCTTTATAAAATCATGGTTTAAATGTTTATAATTCTCAAAGTAAAGACTACCACATTGCCATATAAGAAAAACATTTTTAGACTTTATGAACTCAATATTATCTTCAATAATTGTATTTATCATCTCTGCACCTAAACTTCCCCCTAGAACAGTTAATACCAGTATATCATCTGGAATATTATTTGTTTTTTTATAATGACTATTATTTATATTTTTTGAAATTGATTCCCTTATGGGATTACCTGTTAAGTAAATTTTATTACTTGGGAAGTATCTATCCATTTTTTCATAAGCAACAGAAATATAATCTGCATATCTAGATAGGAGTTTATTTGAAATTCCTGGTAACGAGTTCTGTTCTTGAATTAAAGTTGGAACTTTAAATAGAGATGAGACAAATAGCATAGGGAAGCTAGCATATCCTCCTGTTCCAATTACAAATTTGGGTTTAAAAATTATTAGTTCAATTAAAGATTGAATTAAACTAACAATTAACTTAAATGGAACTAAAATATTTTTAATAGACAGTGATCTTTGAAGACCACTGATCCATAATCCTTTAATTTTAAAACCATGTTTTGGAATAATTTCCATTTCCATCTTACCAATGGCTCCTACAAATCTTACTTCAGAGTTTGGGATTGATTTAATTATCATATTAGCAATAGATATTGCAGGATAAATATGACCTCCTGTTCCTCCTCCCGATATTATGAATCTATTTTTTCTAACCAATTTTCTTTTTTTTAATCGAAGAACTAACACTTAAGATCATTCCTAGGGATATACAAGTCATCCATGCCGAGGAACCTCCACTACTAATTAAAGGTAAATTCTGACCTGTTACAGGAATTATTTGAGTTGCAACTGAAATATTAGTGAATGCTTGAATTAAAATTAAAATTCCTAAACCTGAAACTAGAATTTTACCAAACTTATCATCAGCTTTATGAGTTATGATAAGTATCCTAAAAAACATAAGCACATACAATAGAATAATTACAGAGCCACCTATTATACCAAACTCTTCAACAATTATTGCAAAAATAAAATCTGAGTTACTTTGTGGTAGGTGATTTTTCATTATACTTTTTCCTGCTCCTACTCCAATTAATCCTCCGTTATTAATTGCCATTTTTGCTCTTTCAATCTGATAACTCGCATCTAGGTTTTGAATAGAATTAAAATTTTCAACTCTACTAATCCATGTGTCAATTCTATTTGGGAACTGATCAGGAAAAGTTTTAGCTAAAAAGTAAAAACTTGATAGAAACAGTATTAATATCAAAAACATTTTAACCATATGTCTAAAAGGGAATCCCGAGATAAACAATATTAGAATTATTGAGGAAAATATTAAAAATGCTGAGGACAGATTCGATGGAAGAATCAATAAAATATAGAGAAAAACAGGAAGCCATAGTGGTAAAATTGTTTGTTTGAATTTTATTTTTTTTAAATCCACTTTAGAAAGGTACCTAGCTACATAACTAATAATAACAACTGCAGCTAATGAAGATGTTTGAAAACTAATTCCAACTATTGGTATATCAATCCATCTACTTGCAGCAGAACCAGCAATAATAGTTCCTTTAGATAATGTATAAGCTAAAAGTAATACTCCAATTGGCATTAGGATTATAGACATTCCTTTATATAAGTTATGAGGGATTAATTTTATTGAGAACATTAAAGCAAATCCAAATAGTAAAACGATGAAATGTTTTATTAAATAATATAGTGGTGAATATCCATCAATAACATATGATAGATATGAACTAGATGAGAAAACCGGAAAAAATGAAAATAACGACAGTAATATTATAATTACTAGTAATACTCTATCCCCAAAAACTATATTTTTAAAACTCATTTATAAATTTCTTACTGCTTGCTTAAATTGATTTCCCCTATCTTCATAGTTCTCAAATAAATCAAAACTTGCACATGCAGGAGATAGAAGTACATTATCCTTTTTTTCCGCAATTTTACTAGCAATCTTAACTGCCTCGTCTATTGACTCAGTCTCTACAATTATTTCAGATATTGGCTTAAATGTCTCTAACAATTTTGTGTTATCAATCCCTAAACAAATTATTGCTTTCACTTTTTCTCTAACAATTGGTAATAATTCAGAATAGTCATTTCCTTTATCTACTCCTCCTGCAATCCATACGGTTGGTGAGGTCATGGAATCTAGAGCAAAATATGCTGCATTTACATTAGTTGCTTTTGAGTCATTAATGTAATTAACCCCTTGTATTTTTAAAAAATTCTCTAATCTGTGAGGAAGTCCCGAAAAACTCATTAAGCTTTCTCTTATAATTTCATTTTCAATTTTTAATAAATCTGAGACTGTTAATGCAGCCATAGCATTAAGCAAATTGTGTCTTCCTTTTAATGCAAGTTCTTCTGTATTTATCATAATTGTTTTTTTTTTGTTTGACAGAATATTTTTTTTATTACTTATTACGTTTTTGTTTTGATTTTGAATACCATATGAAATTCTTTTAACTGTTGAATTATCTCTATCTAATGCCTCAACTAATTGTTTATCATCAGAGTTATAGATCAAATAGTCAGAGTTATCTTGATTTGATATGATTTTCATTTTTGCATCTATGTATTTACTAAAATCAAAATCATACCTATCTAGATGGTCTTCCAACACATTAGTAATCACTGATATATTTGGTTTAAAATCTTTGATATCGTCTAATTGAAAACTACTTATCTCTAATACATATATATCTTTATCTCCTGAAAGCAACATTTTGGAGAAACTATCTCCAACATTACCTGCAATGCCTACACTAAGACCTGCAGCTTCTAGAATATTATAAATTAAATTAGTAGTTGTTGTTTTTCCATTTGTACCAGTTATACATATTTTAAATGAATTTGAGTTAGAACTTGCAAATTCAATTTCAGAGATTATAGGAATTTCTAAGGATTTGATTTTAATTATTATATCAGAGGAATTTGGTATTCCAGGACTTTTAATTATTAAATCTGAAGACTGTATTTTATCAATAGAATGTTTATTCTCTTCATATTTAATTGAGTGATCTTCAAAAAGTAATTTTATATTATCATCTATATAATTAAAATCTGACACAAAAACATTAAAACCTTTTTTTGAAGCTAACATTGCTGCCCCAAATCCACTTTCTCCAGCACCAAGTATTGTTACGTTCTTTATCATCTGATCTTAAGTGTTAATATTGTTAATATGGCTAGGAAAATTCCAATTATCCAAAATCTTGAAACAATTTTACTTTCATGATATCCTACCTTTTGATAATGATGATGAATTGGGGACATAAGAAAAATTCTCTTACCTATGCCTAATCTTTTTTTGGTTATTTTAAAATATCCTACTTGAAAAATGACTGAAAGAGCTTCAATTAAGAATACACCGCAAAGAAGGGGAATCATTAATTCCTTTCTTATCAATATTGAAATGACTGCAATTAATCCACCAATAGTAAGACTTCCTGTATCCCCCATAAAAATTGAAGCTGGATATGTATTATACCAAAGAAATCCAACTAAAGATCCTAAAAGGGAAGCAATAAAGATTGTAATTTCTCCTACTCTTGGTATATACATAATATTTAAATAATCTGAAAAAATTATATTACCTGAAGTCCATGCAAAAACTCCAAGAGTAAAAACTATAATTGCAGAAGTTCCAGCTGAAAGTCCATCAAGACCATCTGTCAGGTTATTTGAATTTGAAACTGCAGTTACGATAAATATTATTATTGGAATTAGAATTAGCCATAACATATTCTCATTCTCAAATATAGCATTGGATATAAGCGCATAGTCTAGCTCATTGTTTTTAAAGAATGGAATGGTTGTTTTAAATGATTTAATCTCATTGGATTGGACATTTTCAAAACTATTAATATCACTTATTGAAGAAAATTCAACAATCGTTATATCGTTACTTGTTAATAACATTATTCCAACAAAAATTCCTAGAATAGTTTGTCCAGCAATTTTGAATTTTCCTTTCAGGCCTTTTTTGTCTTTTCTAAAAACCTTTATGTAATCATCTATAAAACCAATAATTCCAAGGATAATTGTTGAGATTATTAATATTTTTATATAAATATTTTCAAGATTGGACATTAATAATACTGGAATTATAGTTCCTATAATTATTATTAGCCCACCCATTGTTGGTGTACCAGATTTTTTTTCCTCACCCTTTAAACCTAATTTTCTGACATTTTCGCCTATTTGTTTTTTTCTTAAATACTCAATTATTCTTTTACCAAAGACAATAGATATTATTAGTGAAATAATTACCGAGACAGCTGCCCTAAATGATAAATAATTAAATAGGCTTGCTCCAGGGAGATTATATTGGGTTTCAAGAATTTCAAATAGATAATATAACATACTTATTTATTAAAAATTTTTTTGGCCATTTTAAAATCATCAAATTTGATTACTTTATTTTTCAATATTTGATAGTCTTCATGTCCTTTTCCTGCAATAAGAACTATATCTCCTTCTCCACTGTTTTTTCTTGCTTCTTCAATTGCCTTTGACCTTTCAACCTCAACCAAAATTTTATTATTGTTGTAGTTTGATACTCCTGAAACTATATCATTAATTATTGATTCTGGATTCTCTGATCTAGGATTATCAGATGTAAAAATTACTTTATAACTAAGATCTGAGCATATCTTTCCAATAATTGATCTTTTAGCTCTATCTCTATCTCCTCCACATCCAATTACCGTTATCAAGTTTTGATTAGATTTTTTAATCTTATTAATAGTAGATAATACATTTTCAATTGCATCTGGTGTATGAGCATAATCAATTATTACAGTAACATTGCTATTTGAAAGAAATGATTGAAGTCTTCCCTGAACACTATTAAGTTGACTGATATTAGTTAAAAGATTTAATGAATCTAGCTCATAAATTTTACCGACTGAATAAATTGCTAATACATTATATGCATTAAACTCTCCTATTAGTTTTGTCCATATTTCACTATTTTCAATATTTAACAACATTCCATTAAGTTGTTGCTCAACTATTCTGCAAGAAAAATTTGACTTAGATTTTATTGAGTATGAATAAACTCTTGCTGAAGAGTTTTGAGTCATGAATTTTCCATTTTTATCATCAATATTTATTAGTGCAAACGAATTTTTATTAAGAGTGTCAAACACCTCTTTTTTAGTATCTCTATAATCTTTAAATGTCTTATGGTAGTCAATATGATCATGTGTTAAGTTTGTAAAAACAATTCCTTTAAAATCTTTACCAAAAACTCTTTTTTGTTTAATTCCATGAGATGAAACTTCAATGAAACATATTTTAATATTTCTTTTCACCATTTCGTTTAGATGATGATTTAATAAAATAGGATCAGGAGTTGTATTTTTCGAATTTTCAGTAAATCCTTCATATTCAATATTTATAGTTGATATTAGTCCAGATTTAATACCTTGATTATTGAAAAGCCTATATAATAATGAGGTTATAGTAGTTTTACCATTAGTACCTGTTACTCCTATTAAATCTATTTTTGATGAGGGATTACCATAAAAATTAGAAGAAATTATATAAAGAGCTGTTTTTGAACATTGAACCTTGATAAATACAATATCATATTCATCGATTTTTTTTGGAAATGTTTCACAGACAACTACTTTTGCACCTTTATTTATTGATTGATCTATGTAATCATGACCATCTAAATCATTTCCTTTTAGAGCAATAAAAATACTATTTTGTTTTATCCGCCTTGAATCAAAAGAAATTTCTGAGATACTAACATTAATATCACCATATACTGAATCAATATTTACCCCAAATAATATTTCTTTTAATTCTTTCAATATACTACAGTAAGTTTATTAGTGTTAATCTCAATTTCAATTGGAATGTTATTCATAATCTTTTTAGCAACTTTTTTAAACACTGGAGCTGCAACTGTACCACCATAATAGCCTTTAGATTTATTCGGTTTATGAATTACAACAATCGATGTATAAATAGGTTCATCTGCTGGAAAATACCCAACAAAACTTGATATATATTGTGTTTCCTCTGAAGTATAATCAGCTTGAGCTGTTCCTGTTTTACCTGCAATTTTTAATTTGTCATCATAAATATTATTTGCTGTTCCCCAAGGTTTTTCAACTACATTTAGTAGCATTTGCTTTACCGAACTCAATGTCTGCTTTGAAGATATTGATGGCATTATAATTTCTCTATCAATTTGATAAATTGGTTTTTCTCCAAAAGAGCCAATACTTTTTATAAAACTTGGTTTAACCATTTCACCATCATTTGCAACAGCATTATAGAAAGTAAGTTGTTGCAAGGGTGTTAGACTAACTCCGTAACCAAATGACATCCATGGTAGAGATATTCCATTCCAGTTTTTATCAAGTGGATGTGGGATTTTGGGCTCACCTTCTCCAATTATATCAATACCAATTTTTTTATCAATTTTCATATTAATTAGCCTATCAACAATCCTTTCGGGATTATCTTTATAGTTATCATATATAATTTTGACCATTCCAGTGTTAGATGATACTTCAAATGCTTTTGCAATTGTAATTTTTCCATAGCCCTTTCTATTTGAATCTTTTACCTCATATTTATTATAAAATTTTAATATCCCATTTTTTGTATCAACGGAATCATTTGGTTTTATTAATCCGTCCTCTAAGGCAGCAATCATAGTCATTAGTTTGAATGTAGATCCTGGCTCATGACTTTCACCAACAGCATAATTTAATCTTTCATAATATTTGCCATCTTGGTTTACTCCAAGATTAGATATAGCTTTAATCTTACCTGTTTTAGTTTCCATTACGATCATTGTTCCATGATCAGCTTCAAAATTTTCTAGCTGATATAGAAGCTCATGGTGAACAATATCCTGTATTTCAGTATCTATTGTTGTATGAATATCATATCCTTGAATAGGATCCCTTTCATAATAAGAAGTCATTGGCTTCCATTGTCCATCAGCAATTTTTTGCATTAGTCTTAATCCACTTTTACCAGATAGAAACTCAGAGTATGCACCTTCTAGACCAACTCTAATGTAATTTCCAGATTTATCAACTTTTTCATATCCAATAGTTCTCTCAGCTACTTTACCCAAGTGACTTTGTCTAGAATGATTCTCTTTAATTATTAAACCTCCTTTGTATAAACCCTGATTAAAAATTGAAAATGATTTAATAATATTCACATCTGAAATGGACAGGTCTCTTCCAATCAATAGATATCTATTAGTGTTCATTCTAGCCTTATGTAGGTAATCTTTGAAATAGTTTTTTTCTTTATTAAAGAAATTTGATAAACTAACAGACAAATCATCTAAGCCTGATTTGAACAGATCTTGACTTGGAATTTTTGAGTCCCATCTTAACTCGTATTTAGTAACAGTTGAGACTATTAAATCGCCATTTTCAGAATAGATATTTCCTCTTGATGACTCTACTTCAACATTTTTAATGGTTTCAATTAATACCGATGGATCTTGTTCATGTGTATTCTGTAAATAAAATATCTTTCCAATAACAAAAATTGAAAACAAAAGAAATAAGAAGAACACTATGTTCATTCTATTAATAATTCTTTTATCGGATTTTTTCATACTAGTCTCTTATGATAATTTTTACTGGTGGATTGTTAGAAGAATAAAGACCTTGTTTATTTAATTTCGAAGTCACCTTGGATTCCATTTTTACATTCATTAAGTCTATTTTAGTTGATACTGATATATTGTTTAGGTTATTTACTTCTTTACTTAATTCAGATATTTTAAAGACCTTTTGATCAGCACTGTGACTACTATAAATAGTCGCCATAATTAAAACAGAAATAAACATTAACATCCTCCAATTTTTTCTTGAGTCTTTACCTGCTAGGAAATCAATATTTATAAATGATAAAAAATTTTTCATATTTTTTCAGCAATTCTGAGCTTAGCGCTTCTTGATCTTTTATTTTTAATTAATTCATCCTCAGATGGAGTGACTATTTTACCTATTTTCTTAAAACAGATGTTTTTGTTTCCATAAATATCTCTTTCTACTTGTTCATTAAAACTTCCATTTTGAATATATCTTTTTACTAGTCTGTCCTCTAGAGAATGATAGGAAATACATACAAGCCTTCCTCCTTTGTTTAAGTATTGTGATGAGGCCTCAAGTAATTTTTTTATTACTGAGAGTTCATCATTAACTTCAATTCTTATAGCTTGAAAAATTTTAGCTAGAAACTTATTATTATTCTTTGGCGGTGATATTGGCTTTAATATTTTTATTAGATCACCAGTTGTAACAATTTTTTGTTTTGATCTTTGATTAGTAATTATTTGAGTTACTTTTTTATAATTTTTAACCTCACCAAAATTTTTAAATATATAGTTTAAATCATCACTACTATACTTATTTAATATATGTCTTGCATCCTTTTTTTGATCCTTATTCATTCTCATATCAAGATCTGAGTCAAATCTTATAGAAAAGCCTCGTACTTGAGTATCAATTTGATATGATGAAATTCCAAAATCAGCAAGAAGGCCATCTATTTTATTAATTTGCAGATATTTAAGGTGGTTGGTTAAGTATTTAAAGTTTGATTTTATAAGCTTAAGACGTTTATCATCAATTTGATTTTCTATTGCATCTGCATCTTGATCAAATGCTACTAACTTTCCTGAAGAGTTAAGATTATTTAAAATTTCTTTAGTATGCCCTCCACCACCAAATGTTGCATCAACATATACTCCATTTGGTAAAATATTTAGCCCTTCTATAGACTCTTTCAATAAAACTGGAATATGATATGTTTTATTCATCTTTATCACCCATTACTTCTTCTGCTAAATTTCCAAAATCAAATTTTGCATCATCAATTGCATTTTCATAATTTGTTTTGTCCCATATTTCAAGAATATTAACTGCAGAGGATACAACTACTTCTTTTTTAATTTTTGCATGATTTATTAAATCCTTTGGAATTAAAATTCTTCCAGAAATATCTATATCAATCTGTCTAACACCAGCTGTAAATCTTCGAATGAAATCTATATTTTTCTTATTAAACCTATTTAGCTTATTTATTCTTTCCATTAGGCCATCCCATTCTTTTAGAGGATAGAGCTCCAAACATTGACTAAATACAGCTCTTTTTATTACAAAACCATTTTTAAGTTTATCAGATAGCTGTTTTTTTAGTGACATAGGAAGCATGATTCTTCCTTTATCATCTGCTTTACATTCATATGTTCCAACAAAGTGTTGCATTAATTGGTTGATTTACTCAAATATAAAATTATTTTACCACTTTTTACCACTTTTTACCACTTTGTTAATAAATTATTTTTTTTTACTCTATTATCTTGATTTACAATTAATTAAGATGAACAAAAAATAGGTTATTCTTTATGTATATATTTGTGCTAAATCTTTAAATTTTTTATTATTTAATTAATTGAAAAAGTTTAAAATCAGTACTTATCCATGGAGACAGAATTAATCAAAGAAGGTGGTTTTAACTACATTGAAAATGGTGATGGAAGGCCAATTATAATATTACATGGTCTTATGGGAGGCTTAAGTAATTTTAAAGGTGTATATGATTATTTTCCTAGCGAAAAACATAAGGTAATAATTCCTGAGCTACCTGTTGATTCTACTCCAATTTTAAAGACAAATGTTGCAACTTTCTCCAAATTTGTTTTTGAGTTTATTAATTATAAGAAATTAAAAGATGTAGTCTTATTAGGCAATTCATTAGGAGGCCATGTCGCATTATTATTTGCAAGAGACTATCCTGAACTTATAAGCGGTCTGATAATAACAGGTAGCTCAGGATTATATGAGAAGTCAATGATTGGTGATGGATATCCCAAAAGGGGTAATTATGAATATATAAAAACTAAAACAGAAGAGGTTTTTTATGATCCAAAGATCGCAACAAAAGAAATTGTAGATGATGTCTATGCAAGTGTTAATAATAGAGAAAAATTAATTAGAACTTTATCTCTTGCTAAAAGTGCAATAAGACATAACATGGCAAAAGATCTTCCAAAAATGAGTACTAAAACTTTAATTATATGGGGTAAACAAGACTCTGTAACACCACCAAATGTAGCAGAGGACTTTAACACACTTCTTCCAAATTCAGATTTATCTTGGATTGATAAATGTGGACATGCTCCAATGATGGAACATGCTAATGAATTTAATAAAATCATGGAAGATTGGCTTTCTAAAAATAACTTATAATCTTTTTGATTATGAAAATTACTAAGTCAGTCTTTGAAAAAAGCAGTAGTAAGATTAGTGAATGTCCAGAAGGAAATTTACCTGAATTTGCACTAGTGGGTAGATCCAATGTTGGAAAATCGTCATTGATTAATGCATTACTAAACAAAAAATCAATTGCAAAAACATCTTCAAAACCAGGAAAGACTCTATTAATTAATCATTTTAAAATTAATGATAAGTTTTACTTTGTAGATCTACCTGGATATGGATACGCAAACACCTCAAAACAAGTAATTAAAGAACTTAAATTAATTCACGAAAGTTATTTTAAAACAAGAAGACAACTTCTATATACCTTTCTTTTGATTGACATTAGACACGGCCTCCAAAAGATTGATCTTGAATTCATGAAATATCTTAATAGTTCGGTATCCCCCTTTGTTATAGTTTTTACAAAATCTGATAAAATTAAATCAGATTTAGTAGATAAAAAAGTTAAACATTATCAAGATAATTTATTGGATTATTGGGAGATCTTGCCTAAGAATTTTATTACTTCATCCTGGAAGAAAAAAGGTATAGATGAAATCTTACAGTTTGTGAATCAATCAATTACAAAATTTACTTTTTAGGATCTTGATTAATTTTGCTCTTAAATTTTTGGGAAAACTCATCAATAATTTTAGTTAAATCTTCATTACCTATTGCCTTTGAAATAGTTTGCTTCATTGATTGAATTGTTTGAAGCATAAATGTTTTCATCTCATCAATTGGCATCTCTTTTGTCCAAAGATCCATTTTTAAGGTTTCTTTTTTCTTACTGTCCCAAAATGAAAGAAATATAGCTTTTGATGGCTGATTGTTCATCCCACCATCAGGTGCAGACCAAACTATTTCTTCAGGAATATTATTTTGATCTAATTTTACTTTGATTATTATTTCTGTTTCTTTCATTTAATTTTATTATGTGCTAAATTTGAACAAATATAATCAAATAGCATTTGATGAAGTATCCTAAAAAAGTTTCAAATCATATCGTAAGTTGGATTGATAAATATATCAATGAATCTGGAGTCAAAGGTTTAGTTGTTGGTGTTTCAGGAGGAGTTGATTCAGCATTAACCTCTACTCTTTGTGCTGAGACTGGCAAAGATGTCTTATGTTTAGAAATGCCAATTTATCAGAATAAAGATCAAGTTTCAAGATCAAGAAAACATATCGATTGGTTAAAATCTAAGTATCCAAATGTTACTTCAAAACAAATAGAGTTAGATAAAACATTTGAATCTTTTGTTAGTTCTTTACCTAATAATAGTTCAGACAAACATGAACTTAGTTTAGCTAATTCAAGGTCTAGACTTAGAATGATTACTCTTTACTATTTTTCTGCTCTAAATAATTACATTGTTGCTGGAACAGGAAATAAAGTTGAAGATTTTGGAATTGGATTCTATACAAAATATGGAGACGGGGGTGTTGATATTAGCCCTATTGCCGATTTATTAAAGTCAGAAGTATTCAGTTTAGCTAAATTTTATAATATTATTACTGAAATTATTGAAGCTGAACCAAATGATGGACTCTGGGATGATAATAGAAGTGATGAAGATCAAATTGGTGCATCATATGAGGAAATTGAGAATACCATGATCAACTTTGATAAAAATGATAATTTATCCGAAAGAGAAAAAGAGGTACTAAAAATATATAGTTCATTAAATAGTGCAAATAAACATAAAATGGATCCTATTCCAGTATGTAAAATACCAAAAGACTATCTATAAGTTTTGAAGAAATTAAAAATCTTAGTAATTGATTGTAATCCAGTTATTCATATTGGTTTAAAATCTATTTTTAAAAACTCTGTAATATTTGAAGTATACTCATATCTAGAGGATATAGATCTTCTTATTGATACAATTACTGAAGAAAAAATAGATTTTATAATTTCTGAAGTTAATATTAATGGAATCACAGCCGTTGATATATTAAAGACTTTAAAAAAAAATAAAATTGATATTCCTCTTGTTATTTTTACTTCTATTTCAAATGAAAGTAAATCATTAAAATTATTAAAGACCGGTGCCTCAGGATTTTTAACAAAAAATTTAAAGAAAAGAGCTATTAGATCTATGCTTCAAGAAATCGCATTTTCAAGATATAGTTCTGGTGAACTAAATAAATTTACGAGACTTAAAAACCGATTCAATTTTGATTACAATAAAGAGAAGATTAACAGCCTTTCAAAAAGAGAACTTCAAGTTCTTAAATTATTTTTCAGAGGTAAGAGGAATATAGAAATTTCAGAAAAACTAAATATTAATCAAAAAACAGTTAACACTTATATAACAAGAATAATGAAGAAGCTGGAAGTTAATTCAAAAACAGACTTATTCATTTTAGCTAGAACGCATATCAAACAACCCTATTAAGTCTTGCTGATAAAAGTTTCTTTAGATTATAATAACTCATTACCTCCTCTAATACCTTATCCTTATCATCCTTAATGTTATTCTTGAGCTCAGTAATCTTTTTATCAATCAAATACCTTCTCATATTTAATATGGTTTCATTGACTAATTGACTTAATTCACTACCAATCTTTTTAACATAAATATTTCTTTTCTCCCAATCATGAAGTTGATACTTTTCATCATTTATTAGAATATCTGAAACTATTTTGCTTGAATTAGGTTCAAGATCATTTATAAAATTATCGATTGATAGTAATTTTTGGTTATGAAAACTGTTAATAAGCTTATTGTATATTTCCTTAAAAGGTAAATGAGTAAACTCTATTTCATCCTGTTGAAGATCTAAATAAATTTTTTCAAATACTTTAGACCTAATTTCTTTTTTACTTTCAACTATATCTCCTTTTTCATTTTTATTAAGGATTATATCTTCAAAAAGTATTTCTTCAGCACCATATTTTAGAAGAATACTTATAATCTGTCTTTCTAATTGATATATGTAATCACTTTTATTTTCAATTTTTGAGGTTTCAACCTTAAGTAGATTATTTCTATTATAATTTTTAGTTTTTCCTTTGTTTATTTTTTTTCCATTCTCAATATTCGATAAGGATTTAAAAAGAGATGACTCATCTATAGATAAAACAGAAGAGAGTTTCTTTATATATACTTCTTGTTTAATAGAATCTGGTATTAGTGAAATTGATTGAAGAATACTTTTAATTAAAGTGACCTTTTTATCTTCATCATTATTATAATCTTGATGTATACTTATCATAAAATCTATTAGATCCTTTGATTCTTGATCAATAAATTCAATCATTTTATCACGTTTATTTTTTTTAACGAAGCTATCAGGATCTTCTCCATCAGGGAATGAACATATTCTTACATTTAAGCCTTCTTCTATTATTTTATCTATACTTCTTAAGGATGCAGATAGACCTGCTTGATCTCCATCAAAGAGAATTACAATATTCGATGTAAGTCTTTTAATTAGAATTATTTGATCTTTAGTAAGAGATGTTCCGGATGAAGCCAAGACATTTTTAATTCCATGCTCATGCAGTTGGACAACATCCATATAACCTTCAACTAAAAAACAAACATCATCTTTAACAATAAACTGTTTAGACTCATAAATCCCATAAAGAGTTTTACTTTTATTATAGATTCTACTTTCTGGAGAATTTATATATTTTGCAATTTTTTTATTTGATTCAATTATTCTCCCACCAAATCCTATAATCCTACCTGAAATACTCTTAATTGGGAACATTATTCTACCTCTAAATCTATCAATAAAATTATCATCATTTGATATTACTAAACCTGTTTCAACTAAATAGTCTTTATTGTAACCATTTTCTGATGCTTTTTTATAAAAACCATTTTTTACATCTCCAGTGAAGCCAATATTAAAGTTCTCTATTGTTGAATTTGAGAGCCCCCTTTCTCTGAGATAATTTTTCACATCATTTTGACTAGATAAAATATTCTGAAAGTGTTCCTGGGCAAATGAATTTATAACAAAAAGAGACTCTCTTGCATTTCTTTCTTCAACATTAACAGACTTATCTGTTGTCTCTATTATTTCTATGTTATATTTATTAGCTAGATATCTAATTGACTCTGGATAATTAAATTGCTCATGTTCCATAAGAAAAGCAATTACATTACCTCCTTTACCCGAGCTAAAATCTTTCCATATCTGTTTAGATGGAGAAACAATAAAACTCGGTGTCTTTTCATTTGTAAAAGGGCTTAAGCCTTTATAATTAGCACCTGTTTTCTTTAAAGCTATAAAATCAGATATAACCTCTTCAACCCTTGCATATTCAAAAACTTTATCAATAGTTTCTTTACTAATCAATTCTTATAATTTAACATTAATATAATAAATTAATACTTTCTGTCTATAATATAATTCAATAAGATTTTGAGAGAATTTTTTGATTCATTATCTGGAAAAGTTTGAAGAATTTTAAGTGCTTTTTTCTTATAGTCTAGCATTATATTTTCTGCATATTTAAATCCGTCATGCTCATTTACAAATTTATTAATTATCTTCTTGTCTTTAATTGAATGTTTTTTTCTTTTAAGAATTGACTTAATTGACCCTAGCTCACTTTTACTTGCTTTTTTTATTGAATAAATTAATGGAAGAGTAATCTTTTGTCTATTTAAATCATCTTTAGTTGGTTTACCTATCCTTTTTTTAGAATAATCAAAAAGATCATCCTTTATTTGAAAAATAATACCTAAGAATAATCCAAAATTTTCAACGTTTTTATTTTTTTTGTTACCTGATGAAATTAAGCCAAGTGTACAGCAGCATGAAAATAAAGATGCAGTTTTTTTTGTAATCAATTTAATATAATCTTCTTCTGTTATTTTAAAACTTCTTGACTTTTGAATTTGAAAAAGCTCTCCTTCAGAAATTTCTTTTACAGCATTTGATACCTGATCTAGTAAATCATAATCATTATTTTGAGTAGATAGAAGTAGAGCCTTAGATAAAAAAAAGTCTCCTACTAATACAGAAATTTTATTTTTCCATAGAGCATTAATAGTAAGAAACTTTCTTCTTACATTGCTATCATCAACTACATCATCATGAATTAGTGATGCAGTATGAATAAGCTCAACTAAATTAGCAGCCCTGTATGTCTTTGATGAAACTTTTCCATTTGAAAACATTTTGGAAAAAAGAATCACAAGAATAGGCCTAATCTGTTTTCCCTTTCTTCTAAGGATATAATTTAAAATTAAGTCAAGTAGCTTAACCTTAGATGATACAGAATTAAAAAATTGTTTGTTAAATATTTTTAACTCTTGATAAATTGGACTTTTTATTTTGTTAATAATTTTCAAAAAAAAATCTAGATTATCATCATAGCATCTCCGTATGAGAAGAAGTTATACTTTTTTTTAATTGCCTCTTTATATGCCTTCAAAACAAAATCTTTTCCTCCAAAAGCAGAAACCATCATTATTAGGGTTGACTTTGGAGTATGAAAATTTGTAATCATTGAATTTGCAATAGAAAAGTCATAAGGTGGATAGATAAACTTATGAGTCCAACCATTATAAGAATTAAGTGTCCCAAAAGATGATACAGAACTTTCAAGACCTCTCATAACAGTAGTTCCAACAGCACAGATTCTTTTTTTATTTTTAATTGCATTATTTATAATTTCAGCAGAATTATCATTAATAATTAATTCTTCTGAATCCATTTTGTGTTTTGATAAATCTTCTACATCAACAGGACTAAAAGTTCCTAAACCAATATGTAGAGTAATTTCCGGAAGAAGAACACCCTTAATCTCTAATTTTTTTAACAAATGCTTTGAAAAATGTAGTCCTGCAGTAGGGGCTGCTACAGCTCCCTCATTTTTTGCATATATAGTTTGAAATCGCTCTTTATCATTTTCCTCAACAGGCCTACTTATATATTTTGGAAGAGGAGTCTCACCTAATTCTTGAAGTTTTGTTCTAAAATCATCATATGGACCATCAAAAAGGAATCTCAATGTTCTGCCTCTTGAAGTTGTATTATCTATGACTTCAGCTACTAGACTCTCATCTTCGCCAAAATATAATTTATTTCCAATTCTAATTTTTCTTGCTGGATCAACTAGTACATCCCAAAGTCTTTGATCTTGATTAAGTTCTCTAAGAAGAAAAACTTCAATTCTTGCACCTGTTTTTTCTTTATTACCAAATAGTCTTGCAGGAAAAACTTTAGTATTATTGAGTACAATTACATCTCCCTCATTAAAAAAATCAATCATATCTTTAAAAAGAAGATGGTCAATTGTCTTCTTTTCTTTATTTAAAAGCATTAATTTACATTCATCTCTTTCTTCAGATGGATATTGAGCTAAAAGTTTTTGTGGAAGTTTATAATCAAAATCAGATAATTTCATAGGATTAAATTAAGTCCGCAAATATAGTACTCTAGAATACCGAAAGTCAAGTATTTAGCTATTTATTTTTTTAAAATTTTAAATCCAAGTTTTTCCAAATGATCCCAAAAGCTTACATAAGACTTTGAGACAACCATCGGGTCGTTAATTATAATTGGTTTTAAAATTGATAATGGGACAAAAGACATAGCCATTCTGTGATCATCATATGTATCAATTGATATATTTGATTTAAGTTTTGACTTATTTTCTAAATGTATAGAATTATCTGTTATTTCAATTTTATCAACTCCAAATTTTTGAATTTCAGATTTCAATGCTTTAAGTCTATCTGTTTCTTTTATTTTAAGTGTTTGCAGGCCATAAAGATCACAATCAATTCCAAGACCTAAACAGGTTACAATAATTGTTTGAGCTAGGTCAGGATTATTTGAAAGATCTAATGATATTTTTTTTTCAAGTTTAACGTCAGTCTTACTTAGATTAATTCCATTATTTATATACGTAGTCTTAATACCAAAATTTTTATAAATCTCAACTAGATCTGAGTCTCCTTGTATACTATTTTTATAATAAGTATTTAACGTTAAATCTGAAAAATCTGATAATGCGGCTATACTATAAAAATATGATGCAGAGCTCCAGTCTGACTCAACTAATTGGTTTGGTATTTTTTTATTAGATAATGAATCAATCGTAATTTGATTTGATTGAAGTCTAACATTACCTCCAATTCTTTCAATTATTTTTTTGGTCATCTCAATATATGGCAAAGAAGTTATTTCTGTTGAGAGATTTATAACTAGTCCATTTTTTAGAGATACTCCAAGCATCATAAGGGATGAAATATATTGAGAACTTACATTTGCCGGAAGATTGACATGTTTCTTATTTATTTCTTTTCCATTAATTCTAATAGGAGGATAACCTTCATTCTCAATATATAATATTTCAACTTCCAGTTCTCTTAATGCATCAACTAAAATTGAAATAGGTCTTTCTCTCATTCTTTTTGACCCAGTTAGAATAACCGATGAGTTCTTAATTGATGAGAAATACGATGTTAGAAACCTCATTGCCGTTCCTGCATGTCCAATATCGATCTTCTCTTGATTTGAATTAATTGCTGACATCATAACTTTTGTGTCATCTGAATCAGAAATATTTATAATGTCAAAATAAGATGCAAAACCTCTTAGGGCTAACAGTCTATTTGACTCACTTTTTGACCCACTAATATTTAAAACCCCTTCTATGGATTTTGATTTTTTTGAAATTTCAAACACTACTTAAGCTTATTATTTGATTTATGTCTTTGTCTGTCTCTCTCTGTTTTTTTAGAGAGATTATTTTTAAATGACTTTTCGAGGTCAATTCCTGTCTGATTTGCAAGACATATCAGAACAAACAACACATCTGATAACTCATCACCTAGATCATCTATATTATCATTTTCTTTCAAACTTTGCTCACCATACTTTCTAGCAATAATTTTGGCAACCTCACCTACTTCCTCTGATAATATAGCCATATTTGTAAGTTCGTTAAAGTACCTTACACCATGTTCCTTTATCCATTCATCTACTAATTTTTGTGCATCTTTAATATTCATAGTTCAATTTTTTTGATTTAGTTTATTCCATAAATCCTCTTTAATTTCATTTATACCAAAAGTACTAACAGAAGAGATTATATGGTATTGCATATCCTTAAATTCTTGTTTTAAAATTGTTTTAAATTCTTCTAATAATTCTTGATCCATAAGATCTGCCTTACTAAATGCTATAATAAAATCTTTATCAGCCAGTTCTGGATTATACTTTACAAGTTCTTTTTGAAGAACTGTAAAGTCCTTCTTTATATTTTTTGTGTCGACAGGTATAACATATAGAAGTATCGAGTTTCTTTCAATATGTCTAAGGAAATAATGACCTAAACCTCTACCTTCACTTGCTCCTTCAATTATTCCAGGTATATCAGCCATAACAAATGACCTAAAGTCTGACATTGCAACAATTCCAAGGTTAGGTTTTAATGTAGTAAATTCATAATCTGCTATTTTAGGTTTAGCATCAGATAGAACAGACAGCAGTGTTGACTTTCCAGCATTAGGATATCCAACTAATCCAACATCTGCTAAAACTTTAAGCTCTAATATTATTTTCAGTTCCCTACCGGGAAGTCCACTTTGAGAATATCTAGGAGTTTGATTAGTAGGGGTCTTAAAATGAAAGTTACCACGTCCACCTTTACCACCTTTTAAAAGAATTAAATCTGAGGACTCATCATTTATCTCGCAAATAACTTTTTCAGTCTCTAAATCCTTAATAACAGTTCCAAGTGGAACATTAATTACAACATCTTCTCCGTTACTTCCAGATTTTCTTGAACCACTTCCATCTCCACCATTTCCTGCTTTAAAATGTTTCTTATACCTAAAACTTTGAAGAGTCCATAAGTTACTGTTACCTTTTAAAATGATATTACCACCGTTACCACCATCACCACCATCCGGCCCTCCTTTTGGAACAAACTTTTCCCTTCTCAAGTGAGTAGAACCTTTTCCACCTTTACCTGAATTTACAGTAAGCTTCACATAATCAACAAAGTTATCGACTATCATAACAGACTAGATTAAACTATCAACAAGGTTGAATAATCTTGAAGTAATATCATCAACACTTCCGTGACCATTAACTGAGTAAAACTTTGACTGTTTTTGATAAAAATCAATTAGTATAGATGTCTTGTTATTATACTCGTTAAATCTATTTTTAATTTTTTCGATATCCTGATCATCAGATCTATTAGTAGTTTTACCTCGATCTAATAACCTATTTATTAGCTCATCTTCATCAACTTCTAGAGCAATTGTTGCATTTATCTTCTGGTTAATAGATTCAAGAAAAATATCGAGGGATTCAGCCTGATTATGTGTTCTTGGAAAACCATCAAAAATAAAACCATTAGCATCCTTATTTGCTAAAACTTCATTTTCAAGCATTTTAATTGTAACAGTGTCAGGCACAAGATCCCCACTATCAAGAAATGACTTTGCTTCAATACCCAAATCAGTTTTATTTGAAATATTTTTTCTAAATAAATCACCTGTAGATATATGATATAAATCATATTTATCTTTTAAAAAATCAGCCTGGGTTCCTTTCCCAGATCCTGGTTTACCAAAAATCACAATATTAAACATAGGCACAAAGATATTTAAAATGTTTGGTATTCTTTATTGTGATTAAAGGAATGCTTATTTTTGAAAGATGTTTAAGGAAAATAGAATAATTGGTATACTTGGAGGAGGTCAACTCGGAAAAATGGTTCTTGACGTAGCTAATAAATGGGGACTCCAAGTATATATTCTAGATTCCAATGAGAACTGTCCATCTAGCAAGCTTTGCTCAAAATTTTTTAAAGGGGACTTAATGGACTTCGACACAGTTGTCAATTTTGGTAAAATGGTTGATATATTGACAATTGAAATCGAGAATGTAAATGTTGAGGCATTAAAATTTCTTGAATCCAATGGGTTGGAAGTTTCACCTCAATCTAAAGTTATTGAAATAATTCAAGACAAATCTAAACAAAAAGAATTCTACATTAATAATCAAATTCCTACTTCCTCATTTAAAATTTTCACAGGTAAAAATGAGTTGAAAGAGAGTGTTAGCAAAGGTGAAATTTCACTTCCTTTTATTTGGAAAGCATCAAGAATGGGATATGACGGATATGGTGTAAATAAAATCTCTAATAATAAAGATTTAGAAAAAATAGATGATTGCCCCTGTATAATAGAGGAATTAATTTCAATAAAAAAAGAACTTTCTGTAATGATAGCATCTAGAAAATCTGGTGAATTAATTAATTACCCTGTAGTTGAAATGGAGTTCAATAGTGATTCAAATCAGGTTGAGTATATTTTGTCACCCGCAAAAATTAATAATGATTTAAAATCAAATGCTGAAGAGCTTGCAATTGAGGTTGCAAAGAAACTCAAAATTACAGGGATATTAGCTGTTGAAATGTTTTTAAACTCAGAAGATGAAATTCTAGTAAATGAGGTTGCCCCAAGACCACATAACAGTTATCATTTTTCAATAGAGGGCTCTTACACAAGTCAATTTGAACAACTTTTAAGATCAATTCTTGATATGCCTTTAGGTAGCACAAAGATTATAGAAGCTGCTGTAATGGTAAATTTAGTGGGTGAAAAAGGATCTAATGGCCCTGTCATATATAAGAATTTTGATCAAATTATTGGGCTTGAAGGTGTTAATCCACATATTTACGGTAAATTTGAGACCAGATTCAATAGAAAGATGGGACATGTAACCGTTATAAATGAAAATATTGATAAAGCAAAAGTATTAGCAAAAGAAATTAAAGAAACAATTATTATTACATCAAAAAAATGAGTCAAGTAGCAATTATAATGGGCAGTAAGTCAGATTTTGAAGTAATGAGCGAAGCTATTGAAATTCTCAAATCATTTGACATAAATACTGAATATGATATAGTTTCAGCTCATAGGACACCTAATAAAATGGTTGAATATGCTTCGAATGCTGAAAAAAAAGGAATAAAAGTTATTATTGCCGGAGCAGGAGGAGCAGCTCACCTTCCTGGAATGGTAGCATCAATTACAAGCTTGCCAGTTATCGGAGTTCCAATAAAATCAAGAAATTCAATAGATGGTTGGGACTCAATTTTATCTATACTTCAAATGCCTGGAGGAGTTCCAGTTGCAACAGTAGCTTTAAATGGTTCAAAAAATGCAGGTATTCTTGCTGCTCAAATTATTGGATCCTTTGATTCTAAAGTTGCTGATAAAGTTAAGGCCTATAAAAAAGATTTAGAATATAAGGTTATTGAAAGCAGTAAAGATTTGAAGAAAAATAGCTAGTCTTTAATCCAATCCTTATACCCTTTTTTATAATGATATATCATTTTAAAACCTAAAGACTTCATCACGTGACTAGCCTTTGAACTTCTATTACCTGACATACAATATATAACGTAGGGTTTTTCTTTATCAAGCTTGTTTAGGTTATCTATAAACTCCCTCTTTTGAAAGTCAATGTTAAAAGAGGATCTTATTTTGCCATCTTCAAATTCCTTTTCAGTCCTTAGATCAATGACCATTACTTTATCATTGATAAGACTATTTACTTGATCTTTATTAATATCTTGAATAACAGGTGATTGAAGAAAAACTAATAGTATATAAAAAAAAAGTTTTAACATTTAATGAACATTATTATTATTATTTTCAATAATACATATTTTTGCTAAAAACTTTTGATGTTTAAGGAAAATTTTACTCGAAGACATATTGGACCAAACTCTTCTGAGTTAAATAAAATTCTAGGTACAATTGGTGTCACATCTGTTGAACAACTTCTTGAGCAAACTATTCCTGAAAAGATTAGATTAAAAAATGACTTAAATATTCCAGAGGGTATTTCTGAAATGGAATTTTTAAAGGAGATAAAAAAATTATCATCTCTAAATCAGAAGTTTAAAACATACATTGGTCTTGGTTATCATGACACTTTCACCCCCTCTGTTATTCAAAGAAATATTTTGGAAAATCCAGGATGGTATACAGCTTACACTCCCTATCAACCTGAAATTGCTCAGGGAAGACTTGAAGCTTTATTAAATTTCCAAACAATGGTTTGCGATATTACTAAAATGGAAATAGCAAACGCCTCACTTTTGGATGAGGGTACTTCAGCCGCTGAAGCCATGATAATGATGTATAATAATAGATCAAAAGATCAGAAGTCAACAAACCAAAATAAGTTTTATGTTGACTCTAACATCTTTCCACAAACTTTAGCTGTTCTATCAACAAGAGCTAAACCACTTGATATTGAATTAGTAGTAGGTGATATAAAAGAGTTAAATGAAAATGAGTTTTTTGGATGTATTATTCAATATCCTGGAAAGGATGGAAAACTGGAGGAGATAGATAATTTATTAGAATCAATAAATAATGAAAATCTTAAAGTAATAATTGCTGTTGATTTAATGTCAATAGTCTTGATTGAACCTCCTAATCCTGATAAAATTGATGTTGTTGTTGGAACAACTCAAAGATTTGGAATACCTCTTGGTTATGGAGGTCCTCATGCTGCTTTTTTTGCAACTAAAGAAAAATACAAAAGAAATATACCAGGAAGAATTATTGGCGTAACCAAGGACCTTGATGGTGATTATTCACTTAGGATGGCTCTTCAAACTAGAGAACAACATATTAAAAGAGACAGAGCTACATCAAATATTTGTACTGCACAAGTTCTATTAGCAGTAATGGCTGGAATGTATGCAGTCTATCATGGTTCAGAAGGCTTAAAAGAAATTTCAAAATCAATTCACCTTAAGGCTGTTTATCTAAAAAGAAGTATAGAATCAGTTGGACTTCAAATTAAATATTCTAAATACTTTGACACAGTTACAGTCTTATGTGACTCAAAAAAAATTAAAGAATTAGCTGCTTTAAAAAAGATTAATTTCTGCTTTCTATCAAATAGTGAAATATCAATTTCTGTAAATGAAAAAACTAATTTGAAAGATCTTAAAGAGATTATTTCAGTTTTTGAAGAGTTCACAAATAAAAAATCAACTATAAAGGAGTTCCCAACAGATATTGAATTAATTAATGAAAGAAAATCTGAAATTTTATCTCATCCTGTTTTCAATTCATATCACTCTGAAACTTCATTAATGAGATATATAAAATCATTAGAGAATAAGGATTTATCTTTAACTCAGTCTATGATCTCACTTGGATCTTGTACTATGAAATTAAATTCAGCTTCAGAAATGATCCCATTAAGTTGGAGCGAGTGGAATAGTATACATCCTTTTGTTCCTGTTGATCAAGCAAAAGGATATCACGAGGTAATAAATAGATTAGAAGGGTACCTTTCAGAAATTACAGGTTTTGCTGCAACTTCATTACAACCAAATTCTGGTGCTCAAGGAGAATACAGTGGGTTAATGGTAATTAAATCTTATTTAGATAAAAAAGGTGATAGTCACAGAAACATATGTCTAATTCCATCTTCTGCTCATGGAACTAATCCTGCATCAGCAATTATGGCTGGATTAGAAGTAGTAGTTATTAATACTGATGAGAGAGGAAATATTGATATTGAAGATCTTAAAACTAAAGTAAACGAACATAAAGATAACCTTGCTGCATTAATGATTACTTACCCATCTACTCATGGAGTATTTGAATCTGAGATTCAATCAATTAATGACTTGATTCATCAAAATGGTGGTCAGGTATACATGGATGGTGCCAATATGAACGCACAGGTTGGATTGACTAGTCCAAAAATAATTGGCGCTGATGTTTGTCATTTGAATCTTCATAAAACTTTCTCTATTCCTCATGGGGGTGGTGGTCCAGGTGTTGGACCAATTTGTGTAGCAGAACATCTTAAAGAATTCCTTCCATCTAATCCATTAATTAAGACAGGTGGAGATGATTCACTTGAAGCAATTTCATCTGCACCCTGGGGATCTGCACTTGTTTGCCTTATATCATACGGATATATAAGGATGTTAGGTAGAAATGGTATTAAAAAATCTACAGAAATTGCAATTGTAAATGCAAACTATTTGAAGACTAAACTCGAGAAAAATTATAAAATACTTTACAGTGGAGAAAATGGAAGATCAGCACATGAATTTATTATAGATTGTAGAGATTTCAAAAAATATAATATTGAAGTTGTAGATATTGCCAAAAGACTAATAGATTATGGATTTCATGCTCCAACAGTTTCATTTCCTGTTCCCGGTACTATGATGATTGAACCTACTGAAAGTGAAAATTTAAATGAATTAGATAAATTTTGTGAAGCTCTTAATTCAATTTATACTGAGATTATTTCTGATGATGATTCCAAAAGGGAGATGCTCAGGAATTCTCCCCATACATTAAAGATGTTGACATCGACTGACTGGCCATATAGTTATAGTAGAGAAGACGCCTCATTCCCTAAAAGCTATTTAAAAACTAATAAATTTTGGCCATCAGTTAGAAGAGTAGATGAAGCTTATGGTGACAGGAATTTAATTTGTAGCTGCCCTCCTATAGAGACTTATCAATAATTTAAGTAATTTTATAAAATGAACTACAGAATAACTGGTACAGGAAGCTGCACACCAGATATCACAAAGAAAAATTCAGATTTTCTTAAGAATAAATTTCTCGATAGAGATGGGAGTGATATTCAAAGTTCAAATCCAGAAATAATCGAAAAGTTTAAGTCTATAACTGGTATTACTGAGCGAAGGTATGCTTCTAATGAAATAAATTGTTCTGACTTAGCAACAGATGCTGCACGAAGTGCAATTGTTGATTCAAAAATTGATCAAGAAACTTTAGACTATATTATTGTCGCTCATAATGCAGGAGATATTTCATGTAATAGTGGACAAGTAGATACACTTCCTTCAATTGCTTCAAAAGTTAAAGCAAAACTTAAAATTAAAAATCCAAATTGTGTAGCATATGATATTATTTGTGGTTGTCCAGGTTGGGTAGAAGGAATGATTCAAGCAAAATCTTTTATTAACTCTGGAATGGCAAGTAAATGTTTAATAATTGGATGTGACACACTTTCAAGAATTCTAGACGAAAACGATAGAGACTCAATGATATATGCAGATGGATCTGGTGCTACAATATTAGAAAAAGACACTTCTTATGATGGGGGAATATTATCTCATAAATCTGCAACTTTTACCTATGAGGGTGAAAATGATTTTATATTCTATGGCTCATCATATGATAAAGAATTAAGAGAGAGTAGCGATCAGAAGTTTATCAAAATGCAGGGTAGAAAAGTATATGAATTTGCACTTACGAATGTTCCAATAGCCATGAAATCATGTTTTGATGAGTCTAAATGTAATATTGACGATCTTAAAAAAATATTTATTCATCAAGCTAATAAAAAAATGGATGAAGCAATTATTAAGAGATTTTATAGACTCTATAAAAGTTCTGCACCAAAAGATGTTCTTCCAATGAACATTGAAGAATTTGGCAATAGCTCAGTAGCTACAATTCCAACTCTTTTTGATATAGTTAAAAGAAATAACTATGGAGGACATGTCTTAAATAAAGGAGATGTAATAATGTTTGCAAGTGTAGGAGCAGGTATGAATATAAATGCTATAACCTATAAGATTTAATCATAATGAAACTTTTTTTTCATATAGGTAGGTATTTCTTAATGATTAAATACACTTTTACAAAATTTACTAAGTGGAATGTTTTAAAAAAATTAATTATTCAAGAGATTGATGATCTCATTATTGGCTCAATTTGGATTGTAGCTTTCATGTCTTTTTTAGTGGGAGGCGTCGTTGCAATTCAGACTGCGCTTAATATCGAGAGTCCTTTTCTACCTGGAAATCTTATTGGATTTGCAACAAGACAATCAGTAATTCTAGAATTTGCTCCAACTTTAATTTCTATAATTATGGCAGGAAAGGTTGGATCTTTTATTACATCTAGCATTGGAACTATGAGAGTGACAGAGCAAATAGATGCTCTGGAAGTAATGGGTGTTAATTCATTTAATTATCTAATTTTTCCTAAAATTATTTCTTTAATGTTATATCCCTTTTTAATTACTTTAGCAATGTTTCTAGGAATACTAGGTGGTTACGTAGCAAGTGTTTATGCAGGATTTTCTACAAGTTTTGATTTTATTCAAGGAATTCAACTAGATTTTAAAGTGTTTCACGTAATATATGCATATATAAAGACAACATTATTTGCATTTATTTTAGCTACAATTCCATCTTATCACGGATTCTTTATGAAAGGTGGTGCATTGGAAGTTGGTAAAGCAAGTAATATATCTTTTGTTTGGACAAGTATAGTAATTATCATAATTAACTTTGTTGTAACTCAACTTTTATTAGCCTAATGATTAAAGTAGAAGAAATATCAAAATCATTTGACGGAATTGAAATTTTGAAAGAAATTTCAACTGTTTTTGATAAGGGAAAGACTAATCTAATAATTGGTCAGAGTGGATCAGGAAAAACTGTTTTAATGAAATGTCTTTTAGGACTCCTTGAGGTAGAAAGAGGAAATATTTATTTTGATAATGAAAGATTCGATAAAGATAATATATCAGCATTAGCTAACTTAAGGAAAGAAGTTGGAACTGTTTTCCAAGGAAGTGCTTTATTTGATTCAATGACTGTATTAGAAAATATTATTTTTCCAATGAAGATGTTTTCAAGTAAAACTGATGAAGAGATGTTATTCAGAGCTCAAGAAGTAATTAATAGAGTTGACTTAAAAGATGCTGATAATAAATATCCTTCTGAAATATCTGGCGGAATGAAAAAAAGGGTTGCAATTGCACGAGCTATTGTTTTAAATCCAAAGTATCTTTTTTGTGACGAGCCTAATTCTGGACTTGATCCAAAGACAGCTATAATAATTGATAAGTTAATTCAAGAGATAACAATTGAGTACAATATCACTACTGTCATAAATACTCATGACATGAATTCAGTTATGGAAATTGGAGATAAAATTATTTTTTTAGTTCAAGGAGAAAAAGTCTGGGAAGGAAATAACAAAGAAATTCTAAAGACCAATAACAAACTAGTTAACGACTTTGTCTATTCTTCTGAATTACTTAGAAAAGTTGGAAAATTAGGGAGTTGAGTTTGAAACAGATATAAGTTTTCCATTAAATAATTTACCACCATTTAAAGCAAAATCTAAAATATAACTTGCCATTTCAATAGGATTTGTTTGTGCAACATACTCAGGAAAAGCCTCTTTCAGCATCTTTGTTTGTACAGCACCTAGAGCAAGAACATTAAAAGAAGGGCCATTTGGAAATTCCTCTGCTAATACTTCAGTTAAAGCAATAACTGCAGCCTTGCTGCTTGAGTATACTGATAGACCAGGAAATTTTTTTGAACCATTTACACCTCCAATACTACTTATATTTATCACATGGCCTGACTTATTAATTATTGGTAAAAGCAATCTTGTAATTTGAGCTAAACCAAAAACATTTACATCGTATGTTTGCTTAAAGGACTCATATGAAGTTTTATCAAAGGTTTCATTTTTAAGATGACCTGCATTATTGATTAAAAAGTCAATGTTAACTTTTTTACTTTTCAAATCTTCAACTAAATTATTTAATTGATCATTATCTGTTATATCAACTGAATAACAATCAATTCCTTTAATATTTTCAAGAGGCTTAGAATTTCTTGACACAGATATAACTTTATATTTAAGCTTAAGAGCCTGAACGCATATTTCATAGCCTATACCAGAGCTTGTTCCGGATACAAGGATAGTTTTCATTAAATTAGAATTGAGACTGGATTTTCAATATAATCTTTCAAAGTTTTTAGAAACAATGAACCAGTAGCGCCATCAACTGTTCTATGATCACATGCTAATGTTAATTTCATAGTGTTTCCAACGACTATCTCTGAATTTTTAACTATTGGTTTTTGAATTATTGCACCAATTGAAAGTATCGCAGAATTAGGTTGATTAATTATTGATGTAAAACTTTCTATACCAAACATACCAAGATTAGATATAGTGAATGTACTTCCTTCAATTTCTGATGGATTTAATTTTTTATTTTTTGCTCTTTCTGCAAAGTCTTTTATTTCTGAATTAATCTCAGAAAGATCTTTGGAGTTTGCAAACTTAACAACAGGAACTACCAGACCATCTTCAACAGCAACAGCAACACCAAGATGAACATGCTCACTAAATAAAATTTTATCATCATACCATCTAGAATTAACTTTTGGATGGTTAGCAAGAGAAAGTGCAACAGCCTTAGCTATAATATCGTTAAATGAGATTTTTATGTTTTGAGTATTTATAAATTGCTGCCTAAATGATATCATGTTGTCCATTTCCAGCTCAATGTTTAAGTAGTAATGAGGTGCTGAAAATTTTGAATCAGACAATCTCTTTGCAATAGCTTTTCTCATAGTATTGTTAGGAATCTCATATGATGATTCTTTAACATGAGGCTTTGGTTGAGTAAAATGACTGTAATTTGAGGGTTTATATGAGTCTATATCTCTCTTTATAATTCTTCCATTATCACCAGTCCCTTTAATTAATGAAATATCTATTTCCTTTTCAGATGCAAGTTTTTTTGCTAATGGTGAAATAAGTATTCTTCCATTGGAGTCAGACTTTTGTTGATCTTGAGTTATTGGCTTTGGCTCCTCTTTAACCTCTACTTTTGGCTCCTCTTTAACCTCTACTTTTGGCTCCTCTTTAACCTCTGGCTTTGAATCACCTTTGATTAGAGACGATATATCTTCTCCTTTTGAACCTATTACAGCAATTATACTATCTACAGGAGCTGTAGAACCCTCATCTATTCCTATATGAAGAAGAACTCCATCATGAAAAGATTCAAATTCCATTGTAGCCTTATCTGTCTCAATTTCTGCTAAAATCTCACCTTCCTTAACATCGTCACCAACTTTTTTGAACCATTTTGCAAGAGTACCCTCCTCCATAGTATCACTTAGTCTTGGCATATTTATAACCTCAGCCATATTAATCTAATTTATGTTTAATAAATGGATAATCATTTTGCTCGTAAACAACATCATACATAACAGAAGTATCTGGAAATGGCGATGACTCTGAAAACTCCTCACACTCTATAATTATTTTTTTAACTTTTTTATCAATTTTTTCAATATCAGATTTAGTTCCATATTTCTTTGAGATAATAATTTTTTCAACCTGAGTAATTGGGTCAATTTTTCTATACTCTTCGACTTCTTCTTTAGTTCTATACTGTTGAGCATCAGACATTGAGTGACCTCTATACCTATAAGTTTTTACATCGAGAAGTGAAGGACCCTTACCAGCTCTAGCATGTTTTACACATTTATCAATTACCTCGGCAACTTTAACTGGGTCCATACCATCTACTGGCATTGAAGGCATTTCGTATGGCTCACCTAATTTCCAAAGATCTTCCTGACTTGTTGTTCTTGATACTGATGTTCCCATAGCATAACCATTATTTTCAACTATATAAATAACAGGGAGTTTCCATAAAGCTGCAAGATTAATTGACTCATGAAATGATCCTTGTCTAATAGCACCATCACCTAGAAAACATAGAGTAACACTATCTCTTTTAAAATATTTATCACCAAAAGCAATACCAGTACCTAATGGTATCTGACCTCCAACAATTCCATGACCACCAAAAAAATTATATTTTTTTGAAAAAATATGCATTGAGCCACCTAATCCTCCAGATGTACCAGTTGCTTTACCGAATAATTCTGCCATTACAAATTTTGGATCTTCTCCTAAACCTATTGCATGAACATGACTTCTATATGAACTAATCATTCTGTCCTTTTTAGGATCTATAGAATGAAGACAGCCAGCAAGAACTGCCTCTTGGCCATTATAAAGATGTAGAAAACCTCTTATCTTTTGTTGAATATACTTAGCAGCAAGTTTATCCTCAAACTTTCTCCATAAAAGCATATTTTCATACCAATCTAGATAAGTCTTTCCAGTAATTTTTTTCATATTATAAAGTTGAAGTCTGTAATCAAAAGACCCAGCAAAAATACTGATTTCTTTAGTATATTGCAATAAAATAAGGTTGGACACTCAAAAATTATATTCTCTTTTCAATTCCTGCTCAGGCGTGTCTATTGATACTAGGAAAATTAATAAAGATGAAATGTATTTTTCATTAAAAGGAGATAATTTCGATGGTAATGTTTTTGCAATGGAAGCAATTGAAAAGGGTGCAAAGTTTTCAATTGTTGACGACCTTGAGCAAAAAGATATTCATGATAATATTGTTTATGTAGAAAACAGTCTAAAAGCTCTTCAAGATTTAAGTAATCATCATAGATCTCTATTTGATACAAAAGTTATTGGAATTACTGGTAGTAATGGCAAAACTACTACTAAGAATCTAATCTATTCAATCCTTTCTCAAAAGTATAATGTAATCAAGACAAAAGGGAATTTAAATAATCATATAGGAGTTCCAATCTCACTCCTTAATATAAAAGATGATATTGATTTAGCAATTATAGAGATGGGTGCTAACCATGTTGGAGAAATAAAAAGATTATGTGAAATTGCTATGCCAGATATAGGATTGATTACCAATTACGGATATGCTCATCTAGAGGGTTTTGGAAGTTTTGAAGGAGTCATAAAAGGTAAAACTGAGATGTATGAGTACCTAACAGAAAACTATGGTCACATAATTCTAAATAATGACGATAAATTACAAGTAGAGAATTGTAAGGGAGATCTTGCTGTAACTTTTGGAAGTAATAAAGATTCAGAGTTTATATTTGATTATAAAAAAGATAATTCATCTTTGAAACTTAAAATTGATGGTTACGAGTTTAATTCAAACATCTACGGTGAATATAACTTTTCAAATTTAGCCTCAAGTATTACAATTGGAAAGTTTCTCGACTTATCAAATAAAGAAATTCAAGAAGGACTTAACAAATTTTTAAATGATTCCAATAGGTCAGAAATTTTAATTTTTGATAGTAATAAGATTTATTTAGATGCATATAATGCTAATCCTACAAGTATGATAGCGGCTATTTCAAATTTTGAAAATGTAAATACAAATAATAGAGTATTAATCTTGGGAGACATGTTTGAACTTGGAGAATATTCAGATCAAGAACATCAAAAAATAGTTGATTTTCTTATAAACAAAGACTATAGCAAAGTCTATTTAGTAGGTGATAATTTTTCAAAATGTAAAACTGATGAGGGATACTTTTTTAAATTTTTAAACACTGATGAGTTAGCACAATCTGATTCATTTAAAAGTTTAAAAAATATGAATATTTTGGTTAAAGGATCTAGGGGAGTTAATTTAGAAACATTATTTAAATAATAGCTCCATCTATAATTTCTTTAACAACATTAGGATTTAAAAGGGTAGATGTATCTCCAAGGTTTTGAAAATCATTACTTGCAACCTTTCTTAGTATTCTTCTCATTATCTTACCTGATCTAGTCTTAGGTAAACCGCTAACAATTTGAATTTTATCTGGTTTTGCAATTGGCCCTATAACTTTTCTTACAACTTTTATTATCTGATCCTTAATTTCATCATCATTTAATTTTGTACTTACAATAACATATGCATATATGCCCTCACCTTTAATATCGTGCGGATATCCAACCACAGCTGATTCAATTACATCTTCATGCTCATTAATCGCATTTTCAACTTCGGCTGTTCCCATTCTATGACCAGATACATTAATAACGTCATCAACTCTTCCAAGTATCCTTAAGTATCCATCATGGTCTCTTTTTACTCCATCACCTGTAAAGTACATACCTTTATAGTGTGAGAAATATGTACTAATGCATCTTTCGTGATCTCCGTATGTAGACCTTATGATAGATGGCCATGGAGATTTAATACATAAATTACCTTGAACATTATTTCCACTTAATTCATTACCCTCCGCGTCAACGATTACTGGTATTATACCTGGTAATGGTAAAGAAGCATGAGCTGGCTTATTAGGAGTAATTCCTGCAAGTGCTGAGATCATTATACCACCTGTTTCAGTTTGCCACCATGTATCAACTAAAGGACACTTTCCTTTACCAACATTATCATGGTACCAATGCCATGCTTCTTCATTTATTGGTTCTCCGACAGATCCAATAACTTTCAATGAATCGAGTGAGTTATTTTTAATTGGTTCTAGACCATGAGCTTGAAGAGCTCGAATTGCAGTTGGTGCTGTATAGAATTGATTAATCTTATATTTATCAACTATATCCCAAAAACGACTAACATTAGGATATGTTGGAACGCCTTCAAACATTACTGTAGTGGCACCACAAAGTAAAGGTCCATATACTATATAAGAATGTCCTGTAATCCATCCTACATCAGCAGTACACCAGTAAATATCTTCTTCATCATATTGGAATACATTTAAAAATGTATAAGAAGAGTATATCATGTATCCAGCTGAAGAATGAACAACACCTTTTGGCTTACCTGTTGAGCCTGATGTATATAAAATAAATAATAAGTCCTCTGAATCCATAACTTCAGAATCGCATATGTTAGATTCATCCTCAATACATTCATGCCACCAAAAGTCTCTTCCGTCCTCCATATTAATATTTTGTTTTGTCCTTTCTAAAACAATAACACTTTCAATTGATGAACATTTTTCAAGAGCTTCATCAACTACATCTTTAACAGGAATTGTCTTATTTCCTCTAAAGTTTCCATCAGATGTTAATACCATCTTTGCCTCACAATCATTTATTCTGTCCGCTAAAGATGCAGCAGAAAAGCCAGCAAAGACAACTGAGTGAACTGCGCCCACTCTTGCACAAGCAAGCATAGCAATAGCTGCCTCTGGAACCATTGGCATGTAGATAATAACTCTGTCTCCTTTCTTAATTCCTTTACTTCTAAGAGCATTAGAAAAAGTACATGTTTGTTTGTAAAGTTCTTTGTATGATAGATATTTTGGTGACTCTTTAGGATCATTTGGCTCCCAAATGATAGCAGTCTTGTCACCTCTTTCAGAAAGGTTTCTCTCAAAAATATTTTCAGTTATATTTAATTGAGCATTTTTAAACCATTTAAAATCTGCATTTTCAAAATCAGACTCAAGGACATTGTCCCACTTTTTTTTCCAAATGAATGAATCAGCAATTTCAGACCAAAATTTTTCAGGATCTTTTTCGCTTAATTCGTATTTTTTGAAATATTCAGATAAGGTTTTTATTCTTTGCATTTCTATTTAGGATATCTTATGCTTTCAACTAATTCCTTGATATTTTCAGGTGTTGGTTTTGTTAATCTTGAGACTACTAAAGATACAATAAAGTTAATTATCATACCAATAGTTCCAATTCCCTCAGGCGATATTCCAAATAAATAATCTTTAGGTAAACCTGGGCCACCAAGTTGGGGTTTAAAATAGAAAATATATATAGTTGTAAAGACTACACCTACAATCATTCCAGATAATGCTCCTTCCTTGTTCATTCTTTTGTCAAAAATCCCAAGAATTATTGCAGGAAAAAAAGAGGACGCAGCAAGACCAAAAGCTAATGCAACAACTTCAGCAACAAATCCAGGGGGATTTAATCCAGCTAGCCCAGCTGCAACAACTGCTACTGCTATAGAAATTCTTGCTGCCCATAATTCTCCTTTTTCAGAAATATTAGGATTTATATTCTTCTTGAGAAGATCATGGGATATTGAGGTTGAAATTACAAGAAGCAAACCTGCTGCAGTTGAAAGAGCAGCAGCTAAACCGCCAGCTACAATAAGTCCAATTACCCATGGAGGTAAGTTAGCAATCTCAGGATTTGCTAGAACCATTATATCTCTGTCAATAGTTAACTCGTTAATTTGTTCATCAGCTACATACTGGATTACACCATCTGCATTTTTATCATCGAATTGAAGTAAACCTGTGTTCTCCCAATTTTTAAACCATTGAGGTACTTCTGAATATTGAGCATTTGATACAGTATTAATTAAATTAACTTTAGCAAATGCAGCAACAGCTGGAGCAGTTGTATATAAAAACGAAATAAATAATAATGCCCATCCTGCAGATATTCTTGCATCTCTTACTTTAGGAACAGTGAAAAATCTTACAATAACATGAGGAAGTCCAGCAGTTCCAAACATTAATGCAGCAGTAATAAAAAATACATTAATTAATGTCGTCTGATTAATATCAGTATACTTTTCAAAACCTAAATCAACAGACAATTGATTGAGCTTCTCTAAAAGATATACTCCATCAGTCGTCTTGCTACCAAATCCAATTTGAGGAATTGGGTTTCCTGTTGCTTGAAGTGATATAAAAATTGCTGGGACAGTAAAAGCGAAAATTAGAACACAGTATTGAGCTACTTGAGTATATGTAATACCTTTCATGCCCCCAAGAACAGCGTAAAAGAATACTATTCCAATACCAATAATTACTCCCAGATCATATGGTATCTCAAGAAATCTTGAGAATGCAACTCCAACTCCCTTCATCTGTCCAACCACATAGGTAAATGAAACAAAAATTGCACATATTAATGCAATTGTTCTGGCATTTTTTGAATAATATCTTTCTCCAATAAAATCCGGCACGGTAAATTTTCCGAATTTCCTTAGATAAGGTGCGAGGCAAAGGGCCAATAATACATAACCTCCAGTCCATCCCATTAAATATTGTGATCCACCATAACCTAGAAATGAAATAATACCTGCCATAGAAATAAATGAGGCGGCCGACATCCAATCAGCTGCAGTTGCCATTCCATTTAGTACTGGATGGATTCCTCCACTAGCAATATAAAATTCCTTAGTACTTTGAGCTCTTGACCATATAGCTATACCTATGTAAAGTGAAAAGGTTACTCCAACTAACAAGTATGTCCAAAATTGTGCATCCATAACTATTCCTCTAGGTTATGTTTTTTATCAAGCCTATTCATTAAATAAACATATATGAAAATTAGAATAACAAAAATGTAAATTGATCCTTGTTGAGCAAACCAAAAGCCCAAGGGGAATCCACCTAGGTAAAATTCATTTAAGTTTTCAGCAAGTAAAATACCAAAACCAAAAGAACAAATAAACCAAATTGTTAGAAGTATCCTAAGGTATAATATGTTTTTTCTCCAATATTTTTCTTTCATTTTGTTTATTTTTTTTCAAATTAAACAATAATTAAATAAATATCTCACTTTATAATTACAGCTTATTATTTGTTTTCTGGAAGCTTTCCATGTTTTCTCAAATCCTCTTTTGTAATTATACTAAATGTGTTTGATTTTGGACCTCCTTTAAAAATTTCAAATGATTCATTTGGCATTGATATGAGTTTTCTAAGTTTTGTGTCCATAATTCCAAAAGCTAAATCTAGATGAGCTAAATGGTTTCCATTCATATCATAAAAATTTTGAAAAAGAGTGAAAAACCTACCATCTTCACTGTAACCATCTATCTCTACATTAATTGAAAATTCAACACCCATCATTATCTCTTCGTAATAATGCATATGTTCATAGAATAGGACGGGACCTATATTGAGATTATTAAATTTATCTTTATCTAGTTTTAACTCAGAGAAGAAAGATACTCGAGTATCTGTTGCATATTTTATGTATGCATGATTAGCAACATGCCAGTTAGGATCAAGATCAGTCCATGAGGCAAAATATTTTCTTTCAAATTTTTCCAAATCTAAAAAATTGGTTATTTCAATTTAGGAAATTTAAAAAAAACTTTCTCTGTATCCCCAAAAAATATCAAAATAGAAAAACAAGAAACTAAGACTTATTAAAAATTTTATTACACTTCCGGCTATAACTCCTATAAATGAGCCAAATGCTGGTCTCAATGATTCATTGAAAGATTTATTATTAGTCATTTCTCCAAGTAAAGCACCTAAGAATGGACCAATAATAATACCAATAGGTCCAAGAATAACTAAAGCCAGAATAAGTCCAACTGTTGTACCTATTTGTCCAGATCTTGTTCCCCCTAATTTTTTTACTCCTAATATTGGTATCAAATAATCAAGGATTCCAACTGAAACAGCTACAGTAAGTGTTATTAAAATGAAGTTCAAGTTAAACTCAACTACAGAAGTTAAGTTTAAAAGCAAAATACCCAACCAAGCAGTAACTGGGCCAGGTATTATTGGTAAAAAGCTTCCAATTATGCCAATTAAACAGCATAGAAAGCCTAATATTAATAAGAATAAATCCAAGTTATTATTCTGAAGGCTGAGTTTGTCTATCGTATACGATTATCATACTTACTAAACCATCCGTAAATTGAATATCCAACATTGTTCCTGTTGAAGTTTCAACACCATCAACAGTTGTTATTGTTTGATGTCCTGCAATTATCCATGTTTCACCATTATTAACTCCAACATATGGCATTCCCCAAAAAGGATTAAATGATGGATTAGTTTCTTCAAACCATGATTTAAGACCTTCTAAATGAGAAGCCTTGTCATCAACAGTTCTTCCATCAGAATGATATATAATAAGATCATCTGATAAAAGTGCATCTATTGCCATCATATCTTGATTGTTATGAGCATCAATAAATTGGTTGTATAATTCAGTTGTTTCTGATGGTCCAGCAACAAATGTTTCATTCTCATCGCCTAACCAAAAACCGAAACCTTTAACTTCTTCCGTTGGCATATCACATGAAGCGAATAAAATTGAAACTAATAAAATATATTTTTTCATTTTAAAGTATTTATAGTTATATACTAAATATAGCGAAACTTAATTATTGATAAAGCAATTAACAATGTTATTAAACATAATTCTTATTAAATCCTAATACTTAGATAAGATTTAAAATTAGAATACCTAGCCAAGAGTAACCAGGCTAGGTATTATATTATAGCTTGAAATAGAACTATCTAAGATTACTCACAATAAAAATTTATTGATAGGAGTAAAAAATTTACAATTTAATCTTGTGAAGGAGGTTCTTTATCATATACTATTATCCAATTAAGAAGACCGTCAACAAATTGTGCGTCAATCATTCTTTGAACAGCAACTTCCTCTCCCTCTGCAGATGTATTTGTAACATATTGACCCGCAATAATCCACTCTTCGCCTTTAGATACAGCTTTATATGGAAGAGCCCAGTACATATTCCAATTAGGATCAGTTGTAAAGTAATTTGAAAGAGCTTCAGCATGTGCATCTTTGCCCTCTATTACATTTCCATTAGATAATGCAATTCTAATACTGTCTGTTTCAAGTGATAAAATAGCATCAATATCTTTATTATTATGAGCCTCGACCCAATTTGAATAAGTATCTGTTAGTTCATCTGATGCTATAACATATTTTTCAGTGCCATCACCACCTATCCAATATCCAGCGCCTTGAGGTTCATTAACATTTTCGTTACATGATACAAGTAATATAGAAAATAATAAAATATATTTTTTCATTTTAAATTTGTTTATAGTTATTAGCTAAATATAGAAAAAGTTAAGCAAAGTTTCTAATTGCACTAATATTTCCAAATAGGGACCGTGTAATTATTTTTTTCAAAAAATGATTTTTTCTTATCATTTAGTTTACTATTAGATTAGTTAGGTTAGTAAGAAAGTTATTAATATTTGATGGTTTTTTTTACTTTTAATAAATAAAAAATTTTTTATGGCTAAAACTACATCAAATATGATTTCACTTGGGTCTAATGCCCCTGATTTTAAGCTTCCTGACGTTAATTCAGAAACTAATATTTCATTAAAAGAATATAAAGGAAAAGTAGGTACAGTTATAATGTTCATATGTAACCATTGTCCATATGTTAAACATGTTAACCCAACAATAACAAAAATATCTAAAAAGTATCATGGAGATGATATTAAGTTTGTAGCTATTTCAAGTAATGATGTTATAAATTATCCTGATGATAGTCCCGAAAAAATGAGAATTAATGCTATAGATAATGATTTTATTTTTCCATATCTATATGATGATTCTCAAGAAGTTGCAAAAGCATATGATGCTGCATGTACTCCTGATTTCTATGTTTATGATTCAAGTCTAAAGTTAGTATACAGAGGTCAATTAGACGATTCAAGACCAGGAAATGATAAATTATCTGATGGAGCTGACATAGAAAATGCAATTGAATGCCTTATTTCTGGAAAGGAGAACACAAAACTTCAGAAACCTAGCATAGGGTGTAATATAAAGTGGAAATAAAATGACAAAAAATGATTTAATTGATTGTCATGATAGGATTAAACCATTTATTCATAATACGCCTGTTCTAACTTCAAAGCTTATCAACGATTTAACTGGTGCTGATATATACTTTAAGTGCGAAAACTTTCAAAAAATGGGTGCATTTAAAATGAGAGGAGCAGCAAATGCAATTCTAAAACTTTCCGACGAACAGAAAAATAATGGTGTTGTTACTCACTCATCTGGAAACCATGCACAGGCTATATCACTCGCAGCAAAAAAAATTGGAATTAAGTCTTATATAGTAATGCCATCTAATGCTCCTGAAATAAAAAAAATAGCAGTTAAGAGTTATGGAGGGCAATTAATAGAATGTGAACCAAATCTAGTTGCAAGGGAAACTGCTGCTAAAAAAATTGTGGATTCAAAAGGTGCTACTTTTATCCATCCTTCTAATAATGAAGATGTGATAATTGGACAAGGCACATCATGTAAAGAGCTGATTGAAGAATATGGTTATTTTGATCATATACTTGTGCCAATTGGAGGTGGAGGATTAATTGCAGGGACAGCCTTAGCAGTAAAATATTTTGGAGATGAATGCTCGGTTATTGGAACAGAGCCTCTTGAAGTCGATGATGCTTATAGATCTTTAATTAGTGGTAAAATTCAATCAAACACTACTACTAATACTATTGCAGATGGATTAAAAACTCAACTTGGAGATAAAAATTTTCCTATAATACTGGAGGAAGTAAAGTCAATTATACGAATTACAGAAGATGAAATCATTGAATCAATGAAATTAATTTGGCAACACCTAAAGATAATATGTGAACCTTCTTGCTCTCCTCCCCTTGCTGGAATTATAAAAAACAGAGAACAGTTCCTAGGAAAAAAAATCGGTATTATAATTACAGGAGGCAATGTAGATCTCAAAAACCTACCATTTTAATATTTACTAAATCTTTCTATTACCAATAATAGAAATTGAGTGAAGAATTACACTCCCCAGACCAAGATAAATAAATGGTGAACTTGGAATCCAAATATATGCAAAGATCAAAGCTAAATAAACTGTAAAACCAGTACATATTAGTAAAGATTTTCTTATATCTGAATCTTTAATAAACTTTTCTCTAAGAAATGAAACTATAAATAAACCTATTATTGAAACCCATAGACCAAAGAAGCGATAAATCTGTTTTAAATATCCTGGTAATGTCTCATTAATTTCACTAGAAAATAATTTTTCAAATGTCATATTTAACCTTTCTTCGTTTGCAACCCTGTCAAGCATCCATGGCTCATCAACAAAAATCCACCTTAAGCCCATTATTATAAATATGAAGCCAATAAATAGTAAGGGGATTTTAAATAGTCTTTTATTCATAAAATGAAATTAATCATTACAGCACTCCTCTTGACATTGACAATATTTCAAATTATATACATGTACGAAGGCTAGAGAAAATGCAGATACATATGAAAATAATTCCGGTATTTTAGTTAATTCAATCATCTCATTTAAGATTACTGATACAAAAAATAGCCAGCAAAGCCATAAAATTGGTTTCATAATATTCTCAGATGTATTTTTTGCTGAATAATAAACTGCTATGAATGATAAAGCAATGAATATATAATTAATAGATTCCCACCATAGTGGTTGAATATTGGAAGATAGAAGACCAGATTGAGCCACAAATAAAATTGGTGTTGCAAAACAATGAATAGAACAAACTAAGCTTGTAAAAACTCCAATTGTATCTGAATTATTATGTAATACCTTCATATTTTATTATTAAGTGGGTAATACTGGATTCGAACCAGTGACCCCTACCCTGTCAAGGTAGTGCTCTAAACCAACTGAGCTAATCACCCATCATATACAAATTTAAAAGAATTCTTTATACTTTTAGAAAATGAAACATTTATCTAAAGAGGACTTTGATGATTTACAAAAATTTTATAGAATTAATTTAATTAATTCTTGTACAGGCTATAAATCCGCTAATTTAATTGGATCAATTTCAAAAGATGGAGTTGAAAATGTTGCAATATTTAGCTCAATTACTCACTTAGGTAGTAATCCTGCAATGTTAGGCTATATACTTAGACCTACAACTGTTCCAAGAAACACTTATAAGAATATAAAAGAGACAGGTTTTTTTACTGTAAATCATGTAATAAGTGATATTATTAGTGAAGCTCACCATACAAGTGCTAAATATCCTGAGGAAATTTCTGAGTTTGATATGACTGAACTTGAACAAGAATATAAAGAAGGATGTAAAGCTCCATTTGTAAAAGGAGCACCTGTTCAACTAATTTGCAAATATCTTAATGAGTATAATATCGAAGAGAACGGTACTATTTTAGTTGTAGCAAGTATCGAACAGCTATATTTTGATGAAGATTTAATTAGTGACACAGGTTTTTTAAGACTTGATAAAGGAAATGTAGTAACTATTAATGGCTGCGATGGATATGCATTACCTACTCTTATTGATAGATTTGATTACCAAAGACCAAAAAAATAAATGGATTTTATATCTGATAAATTAGCTGATTATTTAAATAAAAATTCTGAAAAAGAACCAGAAATTTTATCTAGACTCAGTAAAGAGACTCATCAAAAGATTTTACAACCTAGAATGTTAAGCGGACATATTCAAGGAAGATTTTTAAGTTTTTTATCTAAAATTAAATCTCCTGACAAAATTTTAGAGATTGGAACATATACTGGATACAGCACAATTTGTCTAGCTGAAGGGTTATCCAAAGATGGAAAAATTGATACAATAGATAAAAATGAGGAATTGATTAAAATTCAGAATAAGTATTTTGAGGAAAGTGGATATAGAAAAAACATTATTCAACATACTGGAAATGCTCTTGATTTATTAAAAAACTTAAATGAAAAATATGATATTATTTTTATTGATGCTGATAAAGAAAACTATATTAATTATTTTAAAAAAGTATCAAAAAAACTCAGCAAAAATGGCATTATAATTTCAGATAACGTTCTTTGGTCAGGAAAGGTATTAGATTCGAAACAAAAGGATGAAGAAACTTCTACTCTTGTCGAGTTTAATAGAATGATTAATCAAGATAAACTGTTTAACACTATTATTTTACCAATTAGAGATGGAATTTCAATTTCTAGATTAGTTTAGGTCTCTTTTAATCGAGTCTTTTAAATCATCAAAATCTTTTTTTATATCACTTACACTATCATTTAAGTCCTTAGTAATAGATTTAGTTGGATCCTTATCTTTAGTATTTTTTGAAATCTCAGTTTTTATCTCATTAGTTGCCTGTCTAATCTGAGTCATACCTTTTGCAAGCCCTTTTGCTATTGAAGGAATTCTATCAGCACCAAAAACAAGTAGGACAATAAAAAAAACAAAAACAAGTTCGGCTCCACTTATAAATAGAATCATAGTATAAAACTAATCAATTATTAAAGCTCTCAAAATTTTTTTTAAAATATTCAATTACTAATGAATAGTTTCCCATTTTGAAATTTTCTTCAACAGGATAACTTAAATAAGTTGAGGTTACAAAATTATGAATATTGTCTATTTTGAGGTCAAACTCTTGTATAAAAAAACTTTGACCATAAAATTTTATTATTTGATCAATAAGATCAGAATCATTAATGTATTCCCTTACTTTTTTTAAGTTTTTATAATATCCTGAGAACCATTTATACATCCTATCAATATTAATTCCACCTGAAAGAGGAGCAAGAAGTATTTCAGAGATTAGTTGAGTATTTGTTGGTATGCTCTCCATTCTAATACCTTTAAATCCAGGTATACCAACGTCATCAAAATTTAACTGGTCAATAACACCTGAATTGAGTAAATCAGATGATAGATTGCCAGAAAGTCCACTTGAATTAACTATTACCTCATCTAATTCATTAACAAACTCTTCTAAAAATACTTTGATTGAAATAGAATTTATTAAATCATCATTTATGATGATTTTCTTTCGTTTAAATTGAATAGCAGAAAAAATAATTTCATCATTAAGATTAGCATTTATTTTAAAATTTCCTTCAGAATCTGTAATTGTATTAAAATTTGAAGTAATATTTAATACATGAACACCTTCTATTGAATATGAATCATCACTGTAAACTGTACCTTGAATTAACTTTTGACCATTACTTTGTGATAAACAAATTATTGGAAAAAATAGAAGAAATAAGGCATTTCTCATTCTAGTTGAAGAGCTTTATAGATCTCTACTTCTTTTAATAAATAATCTATTACTAAAAATTGATTTTTTTCTAAAATAAGGTTTTTAAGCTTTTGATCTGAGTCCAGTTTATAAAGGAAATCGGAAGTTTCAAAGGGTTCAAGGTTAAGAATATCTGAAAAAAAGTTATCATCTAAAATATATGGAAGGACCTCACTAGGAGATATATTAAGTTTTTCTACTTCAGATTTAGAATCAACTAAAGTGGATAATAGTTTAAATATATTAACAAAATTTAATCCATTAACTACCTGCCTGTCATCAGTTAGAACGTTTTGGATTCTTGTTGACTTATCAGCTATATAGTCAAAACCTTTAAATTGTTCTTCCTTGAGATCTAAGAACTTTTCAGTATCATCAGGCGTAATAATAACCTCATCTAACTCTCTAACTCTTTGGTTAATTTGAACTATCAATCTTTTATTTTTCATTATCTCTTCGCTTACTCTAACAGTTCTAATTATGTATTGAACTGAAGAAAAAATAATTTCATCATTAACTCTTGCTAAAATTTCAAATTCACCATTTTCATTAGTAATAGTTGTATTTTGAGAAGTATTATTAACAACGTTAGCTGCAGGAACATCCATATTTCTATAAATGACTTTTCCTTTAATTAACTGTCGTTCTTGGGAAAAACCAAATTGAAAAATAAAGATTAAAAAAAGAATTTTTTTGAACATATCTCTATCTAATTTACGAATAAATCATTCATAAAATAATGAGGTCAAAATTTAATCTTTCTATAAATTACCTAACAAAGACTGGGTTTAATATATCCTTAGATTCTTCCGAGCTAAACGAATAACCTGAGTAGTCAAATCCTAAAATATCATTTTCAGATTTAATTTCATTTTCGATTAAATATCTTGTCATTAATCCTCTAGCTTTTTTTGCGTAAAAAGAAATTATTTTAAGCTTACCATTTTTAAAGTCCTTAAACTGAGGAGAAATAATTTTATTATTTAATAATTTAGAATTTATAACTGAAAAATATTCATTACTAGCAAGGTTTATAATAAGCTCATGATTAGAAATTTCATCAGTAATAGAATTAGTTACAGATTCACTCCAAAAATCATAAAGATTTTTTGAACCATTTACTGAAAGCTTTGTTCCCATCTCTAGTCTATAAGGTTTAATAATATCAAAAGGTTTAAGAATACCGTAAAGACCGGATAATATTCTAACACTTTCTTGAATTTTTTCATGCTTATCACTAGATATTGATGATATATCAATACCATCGTATACATCACCGTTAAATGCATAGATAGCCTGCTTTTCAGATGAATCTAAATTCTGGAATTCTTGATTTCTTTTCCAGTTCAAATCACTTAACTTAGGAGATATACTCATAAGTTTACCAAGATCAGGAGCAGATAAATCTTTAATTATATCATTAATCTGTTTGGCTTTTTTACCAAACAAAGGGTTGGAGCTATGACTTGTCTCCACTTCGTTTTCAAAATCAAGAGATTTTGCTGGGGAAATAAGTATTTTCATCTTTTTATTTCAAATTTATAAATTTTTATGTTTTGAATAACCTCTCCATTTTTCAATAACAGAATTCATGTCTACTGGAATATCACTGTCAAATAGAACATTTTCTTTGGTTTTAGGGTGGATAAATCCAAGTGTTTTAGCATGAAGAGCTTGTCTTGGTAACATATCAAAACAATTTTCTACGAATTGTTTATACTTTGAATAAACAGTCCCCTTTAATATTTTATTTCCACCATATCTTTCATCGTTAAAAAGTGTATGCCCTAAGTATTTCATATGAACTCTAATTTGATGAGTTCTTCCTGTTTTTAATTTACAGCTAATAAGCGTTACATAACCAAACCTTTCTATAACTTTATAATTAGTAATTGCATCTTTTCCACCCTCAAGATCTTCATAAACAATCATTTGAAGTCTATTTTTTGGATTTCTGCCAATTGGTGCATTAATCTCACCCTCATCATTTTTTACATCGCCCCACACTAAAGCTAAATATTCTCTTTCAACTGATTTCTTGAAAAATTGCTTAGCAAGAATAGTCATAGATTTTTCAGTTTTAGCTATTACTAAAAGACCAGATGTATCCTTGTCAATTCTATGTACTAGTCCAGGTCTATTAGATGAGTTATTAGGAAGATTATCAAAGTGATATAAAAGACCATTTATTAATGTGCCTGAATAATTTCCGTGGCCTGGATGAACCACCATTCCACTTTTTTTGTTTATTACAATTATTGAATCATCTTCATATTTTATGTCTAAATCAATATTTTCAGGAGTAAGAAGATTCTCATATGGAGGATGAGTAAATAGTATTCTTACTTTATCTCCTTTTTTTACTTTATAACTGGATTTTACAATTATACCATTAACCCTAATTGATCCTTCTTTTGCTGCTTTTTGAATTTTATTTCTAGTTGCATTTTCAATCCTATTCATTAAAAATTTATCAATTCTAAGTGGTTCCTGACCAAAATCTATATCAAAAGCAAAATGCTCATGAAGATCTTGTTCAAAAATTTCTTTAGAATTATCTTTTTCCATTACCCAAAATTAGACTTAAGCCTGAGTTCATTGGAATTTTTTGTCCGGGAAGAATTTTTTCACCTTCATACAGAATATCTAACACCATATCTTTTCCAATATCATCAACATAATTATACTCCAAGACTTGGAAACCAAGAGCAGTAAGTATAGATTCTGCATTTCTTTTAGTAATTTGAATTACATTAGGTAGAGAAACTTTTTGAAAATTTCTTGGATTTACATTTAGATAGATTTTTCTATTTTTTTTAACAAGTTCTTTCTCTATGGGTATTTGAGAAATAATTGAATAATTTGGAATCTCTACAAAAAATTTGGATGAATCAAGAACTTCATATTTAAGCTTATTCTTTTTAAGTATATCAATAGCCTCATCAAGATTTAATCCTGATAAGTTAGGAACCTCTATATATCTATTTTGTTTTGTATAGATCATTAACGAATTATAGACAAGAAAGAACACAATAAAAACGACAGATATCATAAGAAATATTTGCTTAGTAAGTGATTTACTTTTGAACTGATCCCAAATTTTCATTTCTATAATTTTTGTAAATATACTAAGACATAATTGTCTTTTATTATATTGACTTACATTTGAAAATATTATGTTAAATATTGCTGTTGTTTTTGGTGGGTATTCCTCTGAATATGAGGTATCAGTTAAAAGTGGAAAATTTATCTATAAAAATTTAAAAGACAACTCGGATTGGAATGTATTCGAAGTTTGTATTTCAAGTAATAAAAACTATGTTAGGTATAACGAGAAAGTTTATGACTTAGACTATGAAAGTTTTTCATTTAGTGTCAACGGAAAGGTATTAAAACCCGATGCTGTATTTAATATAATACATGGTGATCCTGGGGAAAATGGAGATCTTGCCGAGATCCTAGAGAGAAATAAAATTCCTCAGACCGCATGTGATGTTTATGTATCTAAGCTCACATCTAATAAGAAAAAATATATAGAATTTGTTAATTCTCTTGGTATTCCTTCATCAAAACAAGTATTGATTACAAGGGGTGACATTGATAATCTATCTTCACTATCAAGCTCAATCACATTCCCATGTATTGTTAAACCTAATAATGGCGGAAGCAGTATTGGTGTGTCAAAAGTTTATAAATCAAATGAACTAAATAAAAAGGTTCAAATTGCTTTTAAAGAAGATGATGAAGTATTAATTGAGAGTTTTCTTGATGGTCAAGAGGTATCAGTGGGAGTCATTCAAAATAAAAATGGTAGAATAATACTTCCAATTACTGAGATCATTAGTAACAATGAACTTTTTGACTACAGTGCAAAATATCTAGGTGAATCTCAAGAAATTACCCCAGGAAATGTTTCTGAAAAATCAAAAAAATTGATTGATGAATATCTGAATAGTATCTATGATAATATAAACTTAAATGGAATTACAAGATCAGAATTTATAATAATTGATGATATACCATATATTTTAGAAACTAATACTATTCCTGGATTTACTGAGCAGAGTATTGTTCCCCAACAAATTAAGGCTCAAAAACTAAATGTTAAAGATGTTATAAATGATCTTGTTAGATCTATTCTTTAAATAATAATTAAATTTATCTCATGAAAAGAGCTGTTTTTCCTGGATCCTTTGACCCAATTACAATTGGACACCTTGATATAGTTAATAGAGGTTTAAAAGTTTTTGATGAAATAATCATTGGAATAGGAGAAAATACTGACAAAAAATATATGTTTTCATCTGATAAAAGAGCCGAATATGTCGAAACTGTTTTTAAAAAAAATAATAAAGTAACTGTAAAAACTTATTCTGGATTAACAGTTGATTTTTGTAAAAAAAATAATTCAAACTTTTTAATAAGGGGTCTAAGAAACCCTTCTGACTTTGAGTTTGAAAAAAGCATTGCACTTATAAATAGAAAGATTTCAGATATTGAGACTGTGTTCTTTTTAACTTCAATAGAAAACTCGTATATAAGCAGTAGTATAGTAAGAGAGCTGATAAGGAATAATGGTGACTACCAATTATTTATTCCTAAAGGAATTACTATTTAAAACTTCTAGTACTATTAACCTTATATTTTCAAATGCATTTTTTAGAAGATTATTAATATCATCATATGATATCCACTCTGTCTTCATTATACCCTCCTCGAATTGAGGAACTAGAGGCCCCATATAGGAGGTTGACATTTTAAACCAATATGTTTTTTTTAATCTATAATTTTTACCCTTTTTAAAAATATGATAAGTCTCTGATAACTGATTATTAATAATAATATCTGCAACACCTGTCTCTTCTGTTACTTCCCTTTTAGCAGCTTCAATTATTAGTTCTTTTTTTTCAACTCCACCCTTTGGAAGATCCCATTTATCATTTCTAAATATGAAAAGTAATTTTCCGTCAGTTCTTTCAACTAATCCTCCAGCAGCCTGAATTACAGGAAATTTTTTTAAAAATATTTCCCATAGCTTATCCATATTTTTATGATATAAATATACCTTTTCATTATTCTTAGACTTTAATGATTTAATAATTAATGATGCAGAAGTATATTTTATAAAAATTAATGGAGATGAATCAGTTGTCTCAAGTATTTTATCAGTTAAAATAAGGGGCTTTTGGTTGAAAAAAACTTTATACATTTGTAACAATGGTTCTAGATAAAAAAGTTGCTGAGCAAACTATAAATTATCTCACACAAATTAATGCAATTAAATTAAATACCAAAAATCCATTCACATGGACAAGCGGTATAAAATCTCCAATTTACTGTGACAATAGATTACTGCTCTCATATCCTGAGATTAGAAATTTTATTGCAGAAAAAATGTCTGAAATTATTAAAAATAAATATGGAGAAAATATATCAGTTACTGGAGTTGCTACAGGTGCCATAGCAATTGGAGCATTGATTGCAGAAAGATTAAATCTTCCATATTCTTATGTCAGACCAGAGCCTAAAAATCATGGATTAAAAAATCAGATTGAAGGATTTATTGCCAAAGGATCTGAAGTTATTGTGATTGAAGATTTGATAAGTACAGGAAAAAGTAGTCTAAATGCTATAAACGCTTTAAGAGATGAAAGTTTTAATATCAGTGGAATGCTTTCTATATTCTCATATAACTTTGATTTTGCTAATCAAAGGTTTCAAAATGAAAATATTCCAATTAACTCATTAGCAGATTTTAATACTTTAGTTGAAATGATTTTATCTGAAGGATCTATATCTAAAGATGAGGCAACCAGGCTTATGGACTGGAGAAAGGA